>NZ_CP040871.1:0-335833 GCF_006337105.1 Thermomonas aquatica
CAGATCCGGGTGCGCGACCTGTCGCGCACCGAACACGACGCGATGCTCTCGCTGATCCGCAGGAAGCTGCGCGGCGAGTTCAATTTCCCCAAGAACCACGACCGGTACTTCGGGGTGCCGGCGATCTACTCGCTAGAGAACGTGCGCTACCCGCAGGCCGACGGCAGCGTATGCGGGATCCGTCCGCAACTGGGCAAAGACGAGGCGCTGAAGCTGGATTGCGGCGCGGGACTTGGCGCGGCGACGCACGTGACCGGGGCGTTCGCGTTCGCGGCGGTAGGGAAGGTGCTTGAGATGCTGCTCAAGCCGAAGCGGGCAGGCTGAACAAGCGTTCCGCGTTGCGGCTGGTGGCAGCCGCGATCTCTTCCCGCGGCGCGCCGCGCAACTCCGCGACAACTTCCAGCACGCGGGCCAGGTACGCCGGTTCATTGCGTTCGCCGCGATGGCCGCTGTCGGGCTGGTCGGGGGCATCGGTTTCCAGCAGCAGTTGCTCCAGCGGCATCGTCGCGACGATCCCGCGCAGCCGGTTTGCGCGTTCGTAGGTGACGGGGCCGCCGATGCCGAGCAGGAAGCCGAGCCTGTGCAGCTGCGCCGCCTGTTCGGCGCTGCCGGAAAAACTGTGCACCACCCCGCGCAGGCCGCCGACCTTGCGGATCGAGGCGAGCACCGCATCCACCGCGCGCCGCGCGTGCACGACCACCGGCAGGTCGAATTCGCGGGCGAGGCGCAGTTGCCCGTCGAAATACAGTTGCTGCGCGTCGGCATCCAGCCCATCGACGAAATAGTCCAGTCCGCATTCGCCGACCGCCACCGGTCGTTCGCGCTCGATCCACTCGCGCAGCTCGCGCAGGTGTTCGGGCCGGTGCGATGCCAGGTACATCGGGTGCAGGCCATAGGCCGGGTGCAGGCCGGCGAAGTCCGCGCAGACCGTCTTCAGCTTCGGCCAGCTCGCGGCTTCCACTGCCGGCACGATCTGGGCGCGAATGCCGGAGGCGACTGCGCGCGCATGTGCGGCCGCGCGGTCCGCATCGAATTCGGGGGCGTCGAAATGACTGTGGCTGTCGACGAGACGCACGGAACGACAGCGCGTCAGTGGCGGCTGGCTTCGCCGTCGATGGGGGGCTTGCCCGGCGTGGCCGGATCCTTGCGCTTCTTCCAGTTCGCCAGCAGCAGGGTGCCGAGGCCCAGCAGCAATTCGTCGGCGAACGGCACGAAATCCGGCACGACCACATCAACCGCGAACAGCGCCGCGGTCAGCATGAACAGGCGTGGATAGCTCAGCTTGCCGAGGAAACCGAGCAAGGGGGCAAGCAGTGGATTGGCCATGTCGAGCGCACCGGGGTGGACTGTCGCGAACGCTAGCATGCACGCCGCCTGCACGTACGTGAACGCTTGCGGATGGATGGCGGAAAACTCCCGAACGATTCAGTTTCGAAGTGCTGCAATCGCCTCGTCAGGGGGCATGGACCATCGACAGCGGCAACACTGCAAGAGGAGCACGACATGAAGAACAACACACTTGCCATCGCGCTGGGCGCGCTGCTGGTCGGCGGCGTGGCCACCGCCGGTTTCATCAACAGCCGCGACAACGCACGCAGCGGGCTAGCCCCGCGCGACGTCGCCGCCGCGCAATACGCCGACGCCTCCGGCGAGCCCTTGCCGCTGGACGGCGCGGTTCCGGCCTCTGGCCGCCTGGAATACGCCGAGGTGGTTGGCGTGGAGCCGGTGGTGGAACGCGAAAAGCTGTATGCGACGGTGATCGGCACCGATCCGGTGCGCGAATCGAGCACGACATCGACGCCGCAACAGGTCTGCGAAGACGTGGTGGTGGCCGAACGCCTGCCGGAACGCGACGGCAATGTCGGCGGCACGGTCGCCGGCGCGGTGATCGGCGGCCTGATCGGCAACCAGGTCGGCGGCGGCAACGGGCGCAAGGCCGCGACCGTGGGCGGTGCGGTGGCCGGCGGCTTCATCGGCAACCGCGTGGATCGTCGCCATGTCGGTGGCCAGGTGGTGAACCGCACCGATCGTCGCTGCCGCACGGTCAACAGATCCTCGACCAGCTCGCGCACGGTGGCGTGGAACGTCACCTACCGCAATCCGGACGGCACCACCGGCAGCATGCGCACCGAATCCAAGCCGGGCAGCCGCATCGCCTTGGGTGACGGCAGCAAGACCGTCGGCTACGACGTGACCTACAGGCTCGACGGCGACCTGCATACCGTGCGCATGGACCAGCAGCCGGGCTCGCGCCTGCCGGTGATCGACGGCCAGGTGGTCACCCAGGTGGCTTCGGTCGCGGGCAGCCCGAACGGCTGATCGCGGCGCGTACCAGCCGCGTGATGCCCAGGCGGGGCCGGAAACTTCCGGCCCCGCCAACTTTGTCCGGGGGCGCCGCGCGGCTGCCGGCGAATTGCAAGGCTGGCTGGCAAACAACCGCATTTCGCAGGGGCTGCCTGCGCATATCGCAGGTGCCGAATGCGCGGCTTGCACGATTACAATGGCGGTTTGCCAAACCGACCGCATCGCCATGGCCCTGCACCCCTACGACCTGTACGACGTCCGTTCCCTGTTGAGTGAAGAAGAGCGCGCGGTGCAGGACGCCGTGGCGCGCTTCACCGACGAGCGCGTGATCCCGATCATCGGCGACGCCTTCGACCAGGGCCGATTCCCGAAGGAACTGGTGCCGGAAATCGCCGAACTCGGCCTGCTCGGTTCCTCGCTGCCGGAGAAATACGGTTGCGCCGGCCTCAACGGCGTCAGCTACGGCCTGATCTGCCAGGAGCTGGAACGCGGCGACAGCGGCATCCGCAGCTTCGTCTCGGTGCAGAGCTCGCTGTGCATGTACCCGATCTACGCCTACGGCAGCGAAGAGCAGCGCATGCGCTGGTTGCCGGACATGGCCGCGGGCAAGGTGATCGGCTGCTTCGGCCTGACCGAGGCGCACGGCGGCTCCGATCCGGCCAGCATGAAGACCCACGCCAAGCGCGATGGCGCGGACTGGATCCTCAATGGTTCCAAGATGTGGATCACCAGCGGCAACCTGGCCGACATCGCCATCGTCTGGGCGCATACCGACGACGGCATCCAGGGCTTCGTGGTGGAGAAGGACTTCCCCGGCTTCACTGCCCAGGAAATCCACAAGAAGATGAGCCTGCGCGCCTCGGTGACCAGCGCGCTGTTCTTCGACAACGTGCGCGTGCCGGAGGCCAACCGCCTGCCCAACGTGAAGGGCCTGAAGGGACCGCTGGGCTGCCTCACGCAGGCGCGCTACGGCATCACCTGGGGCCCGATCGGCGCGGCCATCGCCTGCCTCGACGAAGTGCTGGCCTACACCAAGGAACGCATCCTGTTCGACCGTCCGGTGGCGGCCACCCAGAGCGCGCAGATCAAGATGGCCGACATGGCGCGCCGCATCACGCTCGCCCAGCTGCTGTCGCTGCAGCTCGGCCGCCTGAAGGATGCCGGCACCATGCAGCCGCAGCAGGTCTCGCTGGCGAAGTGGAACAACTGCCGGATGGCCATCGACATCGCCCGCGAATGCCGCGACCTGCTCGGCGGCGCCGGCATCACCACCGAGCACGCCGCGATCCGCCACGCGCTCAACCTGGAATCGGTGATCACCTACGAAGGCACGGAAACCGTGCACCAGCTGGTGATCGGCCGCGAGCTGACCGGCATCAACGCGTTCTGAGCCAAGGGGAACCGGGGCATGGACTTCGGGCCGATACTGGAAACGCAACGCCTGCGCCTGCGCGTGCCGCAGGCGGGCGATTTCGAGCGCTTCGCCGAAGTGCTCGGCAGCGAGGAGGCCGCCCGTTACATCGGCGGCCACCAGCCGCGCGCCGCGGCGTGGCGGCGCTTCCTGCAGATGCCGGGCGCATGGGTGGTGCAGGGCTTCGGCATGTTCTCGGTGATCGAGAAAGACTGCGGCCGCTGGCTGGGCCAGGCTGGCCCGTGGAAGCCGGACGGTTGGCCGGGCAACGAGATCGGCTGGACCTTCCATCCCGATGCCTGGGGCAAGGGCTATGCGACCGAAGCGGCGGCGGCCGCCATCGACTGGGCCTTCGCCAACCTCGGTTGGGGCGACGTCATCCATTGCATCGATCCGGCCAATGCCGCCTCGCAGGCGCTGGCACGGCGGCTGGGCTCGCGCAACCTCGGCCCGGTGAAGCTGCCGGCGCCATACGAAGACGCGCCATCGGATGCGTGGGGCCAGTCCCGCGCGGAATGGGCGGACAACCGGAAGCGCTTCGCATGATCGCCGTCTACGGGTTTTCGCCTTCGGGTAATTGCCACAAGGTGAAGCTGCTGCTGGAGCAACTTGGCCGCGACTACCGCTGGATCGAGACCAACAGCGCGCTCGGCGAAACGCGCACGCCGGAATACCTGGCGAAGAATCCGAACGGCAAGGTGCCGATGATCGAACTCGACGATGGCCGCGTCCTCGTCGAATCGAACGCGATCCTGTGCTGGCTGGCCGAGGGCACGCCGTACCTGCCGTCCGATCCGTGGCAGAAGGCGCAGGCGCTGCGCTGGATGTTCTTCGAGCAGTACAGCCATGAGCCGTACATCGCCGTGGCGCGCTTCATCTGCGGCTGGACGCCGGCCGATTCGCCGCGCCGCGCCGACCTGCCGAAGCTGCGCGAGCGCGGCCACGCGGCGCTGGCGGTGATGGAACGGCATCTTGCATCGAACCCGTGGTTCAGCGGCGACGACTACGGCATCGCCGACATCGCGCTGTACGCCTACACCTGCGTCGCACCGCATGGCGGCATCGCGCTGGACGCATATCCGGCGCTGCGCGACTGGCTGGCGCGCGTGGAAGCCACGCCCGGCTTCGTGCCGCTGCCCGCGCCGGACGCGGCGGCGCAGGCGCTGATCGACCAATCCTGAATTCCTTTTCCATCGACCTTCCCGCCGCGGCGGGGAGGGGAGACCCGCATGTTCGCCACCATCCCCAATCCGATCCCGGCCCGCATGAAGGGCCTCAACCGCGCCGAGATCTGCGACGTCAATTTCAGCGAATTCGTGAAGGGCTGGGATGGTCGTGCCGATGCGAAGCCCGCCGCGCATGAAGCCATCCTCGACGGCAGCGCGCTGGACGCGCAGGGTTTCCGCGAGTTGTTCGAGTCGCAGCTGATCTCGCGGCATCTCGACCTGATGGCGCGCGTGCTGCGCGTGCAGAACAAGGTCTTCTACACCATCGGTTCCAGCGGCCACGAAGGCAATGCGATGGTCGCGCGCGCCGCGCGGCATACCGATCCGGCCTTCCTGCACTACCGCAGCGGCGGCTTCATGGCCGAGCGCTTCCGCAAGCTGCCGGGCATGGATCCGATCATGGATTCGGCGCTGAGCTTCGCGGCGAGCGCGGAAGATCCCGCCTCCGGCGGCCGCCACAAGGTCTGGGGCAGCAAGCCGTTGTGGGTATTGCCGCAGACGTCGACCATCGCCTCGCACCTGCCGAAGGCGCTGGGCACCGCGGTGGCGATCGAAGCCGCGCGCCGCATCGGCCATCAGCTGCCGATCCCCGACGATTCCATCGCGATCTGTTCGTTCGGCGATGCCTCGGCCAACCACGCCACCGCGCAGACCGCGTTCAACGCGGCGTCGTGGACCGCATACCAGAAGCTGCCGGCACCGGTACTGTACGTCTGCGAGGACAACGGCATCGGCATCTCGGTGAAGACGCCGACCGGCTGGATCGGCGAATCCTTCCGCAACCGTCCCGACCTCGATTATTTCTTCGCCGATGGCCTGGATCTGGCGAACGGCTACGGCGACGTGCTGCGCGCGGTCGAGCATTGCCGCCGCACCCGCCGCCCGACCTTCCTGCACCTGCGCACCACCCGCATCATGGGCCACGCCGGCACCGACTTCGAAATCGAGTGGCGCAGCATCGAGGAGCTGGTCAAGGTCGAATCCGGCGATCCGCTGCTGCGCTCCGCGCAGATCGCGCTGGAATCCGGCTTGATGTCGAAGGACGAGATCCTCGCCCTGTACGAAGACACCCGCCGCAAGTGCTTCGAAGCCGCGGAAGACGCGGACAAGCGTCCGCGCATCGAGACGCTGGAACACGTGATGCGCCCGCTGGCGCCGTACACGCCGGACAAGGTGCAGGCCGAAGCCGTGCGCATGCCGTCGGCGGAGGCCCGCATCCAGGCATTCGGCGGCGAGGACAAGCTGCCGGAGAAGCAGGTGCCGAAGCACCTCGCCATCCAGATCAACCAGGCCTTGCACGACCTGTTCGCCAAGTATCCGGAGACCCTGCTGTTCGGCGAGGACGTGGCGCAGAAGGGCGGCGTGTACACGGTGACCAAGGGCCTGCACAAGGCGTTCGGCAACAAGCGCGTGTTCAACACCCTGCTCGATGAAACCATGATCCTGGGCATGGCGCAGGGCTTCGCCAACATGGGCATGCTGCCGATCCCCGAGATCCAGTATCTCGCGTACCTGCACAACGCCATCGACCAGATCCGCGGCGAGGCGGCCAGCCTGCAGTTCTTCAGCAACGACCAGTTCCGCAACCCGATGGTGGTGCGCATCGCCGGCCTGGGCTACCAGCGCGGCTTCGGCGGGCATTTCCACAACGACAACTCGATGACCGCATTGCGCGACATCCCCGGCCTGGTGGTCGGCTGCGCCTCGCGCGGCGACGACGCGGCGATGATGTTGCGCACGTTGGCGGCGCTGTCGAAGGTCGATGGCCGGGTCAGCGTGTTCCTCGAACCGATCGCGCTGTACATGACCAAGGACCTGTACGAAGCAGGCGATGGCCTGTGGCTGACCGAGTACCCGGCGCCCGACCAGGCGCTGGTGCTGGGCGAAGAGCGCGTCTACAACCCGGATGCGACCGACTGCGTGATCTTCAGCTTCGGCAACGGCATGCCGATGAGCCTGCGTGCCACGCGCGAAATCGAAAAACAGCACGGCTGGAAGGTGCGCGTGGTCGACCTGCGCTGGCTGGTGCCGCTGAACGAGCCGGCCATCGCCAGGCATGCCGGCGAATGCGCGCGCATCCTGGTGGTGGACGAAGGCCGCCACAGCGCCGGCATCGGCGAGGGCGTGATCACCGCGATCACCGAAGCGGGCCATGGCGGCAAGCCGCTGAAGCGCGTCGTTGGCGCGGATACCTACACGCCGCTGGCGGGCGCCGCATTCCTCGTCATTCCGAAGGACGAGGACATCATCGCGGCGGCTGAAGCGTTGTAGTTCATCGCAGCACCGCCAGGGCCGGGGGTAGGGTTCGCCGCATAGGCTTCGCATCCGGCTACGATGCGCGGCCGCGCGCCGTCCATGGCGCGCTCGAACCCTACCCCCGGCCCTGCCGGTGCCCGACCTCTCTCGCTAGCCATGCGAGACCAGCATCGGTGATCCGCGCGAACTGGCGTTCCCCATCATCGCGAACGGCGATGTAGCCAAGTGCGGGCGCATCGCCAAGCGGCGTTTCGCCCAACGCCGCCAGCATCCGCAGCAACACGCTCATGCGCAAGCCGAGCCGCTTGCACAGCTTCGGCAGCGACACCTCGCCGCCCTCCGCGGCGAGTTCGCGCAGCAGCGCTTCAGCCGACGACGGCAGCGGGGATGTCACGCGCCTGCGCCTGGGCCTGCGCGGGATCGTGCATGCGCAGCACCACCGGGATCGCCTTGCTGGTCGGGGTGCGCGCGCGCTCGGCGTAGCTGTCCAGCGGCACCAGCGGGTTGGTTTCCGGGTAGTACGCGCCGATGCAGCCGCGCGGGATGTCGTAGCCGGCCAGCACGAAGCCGCGGACGATGCGGCGCACGCCGTCGTGGTGCAGGCTTTCGATGTCGACCCGATCGCCCGCGTTCAAGCCCAGCTCGGCGATGTCCGCCGCGTTCGCGAACACCACCTTGCGCTCGTTGTGCACGCCGCGGTAGCGGTCGTTGAGGCCGTACAGCGTGGTGTTGTACTGGTCGTGCGAACGCAGGGTGGTGAGGGTGAAGACGCGCTGCTCCGGGACTTCGGGCAGCGGATCGTCCTCGGCGGCGATGCCGTGCGCCATGAAGCGCGCCTTGCCGGTCGCGGTCCGCCATTCGCGCCGCCCGGCGCTGTTGCCGAGGTGGAAGCCGCCCGGGACGTGCACGCGCGCATTGAAGTCGGCGAATTCCTCGAACACCCGCGCGATCTGGTCGCGGATGCGGTCGTAATCCTCGACCAGCCACGTCCACGGCGTGTCGCTGCGCTTGCCCAGCGTGGCCTGCGCCAGCCGCGCGACGATCGCCGGCTCGGACAGCAAGTCCTTGGATGCCGGCGCGTTGATGCCGCCCGACAGGTGGACCATGCTCATCGAATCCTCCACCGACACCGATTGCGGGCCGCCGGCCTGCAGGTCGATCTCGGTGCGGCCCAGGCAAGGCAGGATCAGCGCGTCCTGGCCGTGCACCAGGTGGCTGCGGTTGAGCTTGGTCGCCACGTGCACGGTCAGTTCGCACTGGCGCAACGCGGCCTGGGTCGCCGCGCTGTCGGGGGTGGCGACGGCGAAGTTGCCGCCCATCGCGAAGAACACCTTGCCGCGGCCGTCGCGCATCGCCTCGATCGCGCCGATCACGTCCACGCCGTGCGCGCGCGGCGGCTCGAAGCCGAACACGTCGCGCAGGCGGTCGAGGAAGGCGGGCGCGGGCTGTTCGTAAATGCCCATGGTGCGGTCGCCCTGCACGTTGCTGTGCCCGCGCACCGGGCAGATGCCGGCACCGGGGCGGCCGACGTGGCCGCGCAGCAGCATGAGGTTGACCAGCATCTGGATGGTCGCCACCGCGCGCTTGTGCTGGGTGATGCCCATGCCCCAGCAGACGATGGCGCGCTCGGCGTGCAGGTAGCGCTTGCCGGCGTCGCGGATGCGCGACTCGGACAGGCCGGAGAGTGTTTCGAGTTCGTGCCAGCGCAGCGCCTCGACTTCGGCGCGGAACGCCGCGAAGCCGTCGGTGTGTTCGGCGATGAAGGCATCGTCCAGCAAGGGCGCGCGTCCCGCGGCGCGTTCCTCGGCATCGCGCTCCAGCACGTGCTTGATCATGCCGGCGGCCACCGCGAAATCGCCGCCGATGCGCAGCTGGTAGTACTCCGAGGCGATCCGCTCGGAGCCGTTGTGCAGCATCTCCAGCGCGTCCTGCGGGTCGGCGAAGCGTTCCAGCCCGCGTTCGCGCAGGGGGTTGAAGGCCAGCACCCGCGCGCCGCGCTGCACCGCGCGCCGCAGTTCGCCGAGCATGCGCGGGTGGTTGGTGCCGGGGTTCTGGCCGAACACCATGATCAGGTCGGCCTGCTCGAAATCGTGCAGGGTCACGGTGCCCTTGCCGACCCCGATCTGCTCGATCAGTCCCACCCCGGACGGCTCGTGGCACATGTTGGAGCAGTCCGGGAAGTTGTTGGTGCCGAACTGGCGCACGAACAGCTGGTACAGGAAGGCGGCCTCGTTGCTGGTGCGGCCGGAGGTGTAGAAGATCGCCTCGTCCGGCGAGGCCAATCCGTTGAGCTTCGACGCGATGCAGGCGAAGGCCTCGTCCCACGCCACCGCTTCGTAGTGACCGGTGGCCGGGTTGTAGCGCATCGGATGGGTGAGCCGGCCCTGGTCCTCGAGCCAATAGTCGCTGTAGCGCGCCAGTTCCTCGACGCTGTGCTTCGCGAAAAATTCAGGGCCGACCCGGCGCGAGGTCGCCTCGAACGCGACTGCCTTGGCGCCGTTCTCGCAGAACTCGAAGGTCGAGGCGTGCTCGCGGTCCGGCCAGGCGCAGCCGGGGCAGTCGAAGCCGTCCGGCTGGTTGGTGTGCAGCAGGGTCAGGCCGCCCTTGACCGGCACGTCCTGGCGCAGCAGGTTCACCGCGACCGAGCGCAGCGCGCCCCAGCCGCCGGCGGGGCCCTTGTACGGCTTGATTTCCGGGCGATCGCTCATCGCTGTTGCTCCAGTCGTTCGGGGTGCGCGTACACCGCGCATTGCCGGTCGCGGGCGAAGCCGGCCAGGCACAGGTTGGCGGAATCGGCCAGCGCGATCGCCAGGCTGGTCGGCGCGGAAATCGCCGCCAGCAGCGGGATGCCGGCCTGCGCCGCCTTCATCGCCAGTTCGTAGCTGGCGCGGCTGGTGACCACCGCGAAGCCGCCGCCGGCATCGATGCCTTGCATCGCCATCGCGCCGATCAGCTTGTCCAGCGCGTTGTGGCGGCCCACGTCCTCGCGCGCCAGCAGCAGTCCGCCATCCGCGTTCGCGAAGCCGGCGGCATGGGTCGCGCCGGTCGCGGCATTCAGCGGCTGCCGTCGATGCAGGGCGGCGAGCGCGCGGTGCAGGGCGGCTTGCCCGATGCGCAGCGGGCTTTCGATCCGCGGCGGCGCGCGCAGGGTGGATTGGATGTCGGCGCTGCCGCAGATCCCGCAACCGCCGTAGCCCGGCAGGTTGCGGCCGCGCCTGGCCAGGGCGTCCGCGCGCGAGTCCGGGATCGTCATGCGGATGGCGATGCCCTCCAGCGATTCGGCGATGCCGTCGATCCGCAGTTCGCCGGCATCGCCGACGATCGCCTCGCTGAGCGAGAAGCCGAGGGCGAGATCCGCCAGGTCGCAGGGCGTGGCCATCAGCACGGCGAAGGATTCGTCGTTGTAGTGCAGCGCGACCGGGATTTCCGCCGCGACCAGGTCCTGCGCGATGCTTGCGCCGTCCGCCGAAAGCCGTTGCAGGGTGCGCGCAACGGCGCCATCGGGACTTGCCCTGTCGCAGCCGGCGGCATCGCGGATTCTCGCGTTCACGGAGGCAGGATAGCGCGCGCGGTCGGCGTGGCAGCAAGCCTCAGCGGGCCAGGCCCGCCAGCAGCGGCACCGGCCGCAGTGCGACTTCCCCGGCGCGCGATGCCTGGCCGGGCGCATCCAGCGCGACCACCGCCAGCACCGCATCGTCCTGCACGCAGAGCACGCTGCCGATGGCGTGCCCGCCGGCTTCGACGGCGGCGCCATCGGCGACCGTGCCGTCGGCATCGAACAAGGCCAGCCCGCGCTTCGCCTGGCCGAGGAAATGCGTGCGCGCGACGATTTCCTGGCCCGGATAGCAGCCCTTCTTCACGCTGAAGGCGCGCAGGCGCTCCAGCGAAAGCTGTTGCGGGGTCCAGGCCTCGACCTGTGCATCGCGCAGGCGGGGCAGGCCGTGTTGCAGGTCGCTGCGGCGCCATTGCGCGACGGCGGCGGCAGCATCCGGCGCCGTCGCCGGGCCGAGGCGCATTCGGCGGGCGCCGCCGTCGCCGCCGAAATCGAGTTCGATGCCGTATTCAGTGGCCGCGAATCGCGCGCCCGATGCCTGTGCGGGCGCGGCGAACGCGCCACTGGCGTGCAATTCGCCGCGTGCCGCCAGCACCACCTTGCTGCGGAAGACATAGCGCTGCAGCTTCGCGGCAAGATCCGCCGCAGCGGCATCGGGCAGCAACAGCCACAGGGTCTCGGCATCGAACTTCAACAGCGCGAACAGCGCGATCACCCGGCCCTTGGGCGTCAGCCAGCCATTCCATTGCCACTGGCCATCGGCGAGCGCGGCCACGTCGTTCATGAATTGCGCCTGGGCGAAGGCCACGGCATCGCGCCCGGTGATGGCCAGCACATCGTGGCCGGGCAGGCGGAATTCCTGCGGCGGAGCGGCTTGCGGGTTGTCGGACATGGGGGCGGGACTTAAACTTGCAGGGTTGTGAATGCGTCGATCATAGGCCAATCCCCTCCCAGCCCCGAGCCCGCCGAGGCCGCGGTTCCGCCCCTGGAGCCGGTGCCGCAAGCGGTCTCGAAGCCTGAACCTGCCGTTGCTCTTGCTGTCGAGATCGGCGGGCGCGACGGCCCCGAGCCGACCCGCTACGGCGACTGGGAAAAGAATGGCCGTTGCATCGATTTCTGAGATATCGCCACGCGGCGTGAGCCGCCCAGCCCGGAGAGCGCACGCCCATGGCTGCTCCTGATCCGAACGCCCGAACGCGTCCGTTGTCGCCCCACTTGGATGTCTACAAGTGGCAAGTACAGATGGTCACCTCGATCCTGCACCGCGCCACCGGCATCGCCCTGGCCGTCGGCATGCTCGGACTGGTCTGGGGCTTGCTTGCGCTGGCAGGCGGCGAGAAGTCCTGGGCGGCCTTCGCTGCCTGCGCGGGTTCGATCCCGGGCCGGCTGGTCCTGTTCGGCTTCAGCTGGGCGCTGGCCTACCACCTGCTCAACGGCATCCGCCACTTGGTGCAGGACGCGGGCCACGGTTGGTCGATCCCCGACTTCGTGCGCAGCAGCTGGATCTCGATCGTCGGCAGCGTGCTGCTGGTGGCGGTGGTGTGGGGCATCGTGCTGATGCGTTGGGGGCAGGCATGAGCATGCAACCCGATTTCCGCACGCCGCTGAAGCGGGCCATCGGCCTGGGTTCGGCGAAGGACGGCACCGGCCATTTCCTCTGGCAGCGGATCACCGCCATCGCCCTCGGGCTGTGCGGCATCTACCTGATCGGGCTGTTGCTCGGCCTGACCGGCGCCGAGTACGTGTTCGCCCGCGCCACCGTGCGCGACCCGATCAATGCCAGCGTGCTGGTGGCCTTCCTGATCGCCGCGTTCTGGCACGCCAAGATGGGCCTGCAGGTGGTGATCGAGGACTACGTCCACGCCCCGTTGCTGGCCGGTGTCGCGCACCTCGCCAATATCTTCGTCTGCGCCTTGGCGGCCATCGCCGGCGTGCTCGCGATCGTCCGCATCGCGTTGGGAGCCTGATTCCGTGTCCGCCTACAAGATCCATGAACACCAGTTCGACATGCTCGTGGTCGGCGCCGGCGGCGCCGGCCTGCGCGCCACCTTCGGCCTGGCCCAGAAGGGCCTGAAGACCGCCTGCATCACCAAGGTCTTCCCGACCCGCTCGCACACCGTGGCGGCGCAGGGCGGCATCTCCGCCGCGCTCGGCAACATGGGCGAGGACGACTGGCGCTTCCATTTCTACGACACCATCAAGGGTTCGGACTGGCTGGGCGACCAGGACGCGATCGAGTACATGTGCCGCGAGGCGATCCCGGCGATCATCGAGCTGGAACACCAGGGCGTGCCGTTCAGCCGCACCGACGAGGGCAAGATCTACCAGCGCCCGTTCGGCGGCATGACCACCCACTACGGCAAGGGCATCGCCCAGCGCACCTGCGCCGCCGCCGACCGCACCGGCCACGCGATCCTGCACACCCTGTACCAGCAGTCGCTGGCGCACGACGCGCAGTTCTTCATCGAGTACTTCGCGCTGGACCTGATCATGGATGCCGATGGCGCCTGCCGCGGCGTGCTGGCGCTGGACATGGCCGAGGGCAGCCTGCACCTGTTCCGCGCGCAGGGCACGGTGCTGGCCACCGGCGGCTACGGCCGCGCGTATTTCAGCGCGACCTCCGCGCATACCTGCACCGGCGACGGCGGCGGCATGGCGCTGCGCGCGGGTCTTGCGATGCAGGACATGGAGTTCGTGCAGTTCCATCCGACCGGCATCTACGGCGCCGGCTGCCTGATCACCGAGGGCGTGCGCGGCGAAGGCGGCATCCTGCGCAACAGCGCGGGCGAGCGCTTCATGGAGCGCTACGCGCCGAACGCGAAGGACCTGGCCTCGCGCGACGTGGTCAGCCGTTCGATGACCATCGAGATCCGCGAAGGTCGCGGCGTCGGCGAGCACAAGGACCACATCCACCTCGACCTCACCCACCTCGACCCGAAGGACATCCACGAGAAGCTGCCCGGCATCGCCGAGAGCGCGCGGATCTTCGCCGGCGTCGACGTCGAGAAGCAGCCGATCCCGGTGATCCCGACCGTGCACTACAACATGGGCGGCATCCCGACCAACTACCACGGCGAAGTGGTGCAGCTGCGCAACGGCGATCCCGACGCGGTGGTGCCGGGCCTGTACGCCATCGGCGAGGCGGCCTGCGTGTCGGTGCACGGTGCCAACCGCCTGGGCAGCAACTCGCTGCTCGACCTGGTGGTGTTCGGCCGCGCGGTGGCCAACCGCTGCGCCGAGACCATCACCCCGGGCGCGGCGCAGAAGGACCTGCCGGCCGATGCCTGCGACAAGGCGCTGGCCAACCTCGACAAGCTGCGCAACGCGCACGGCGACACCCCGACCGCGGTCATCCGCAACAACATGCAGCGCGCGATGCAGCGCGACGCGGCGGTGTTCCGTACCGGCGAGACGCTGGCCGAGGGCGTCAAGGCGATCCGCGACATCAACGCCAGCTTCGCCGACGTGAAGGTCAGCGACCGTTCGCTGGTGTGGAACTCGGACCTGATCGAGACGCTGGAGCTGCAGAACCTGCTGGGCCAGGCCCTGACCACGATCGTCTCCGCCGAGAACCGCACCGAATCGCGCGGCGCGCACGCGCGCGAGGACTACCCGGAGCGCGACGACCAGAACTGGCACAAGCACACCGTGTGCTTGGTCGACGAGGCCGGCAACACCCGCATCGACTACCGCCCGGTGCACATGTACACGCTCAGCAGCGATGTTGAAGTCGTGCCGCCGAAGCCGCGCGTCTACTGATCGGGAGCGAACACGACCATGGCCGAATTCACCCTCCCGAAGAACTCCAGGATCCTGAAGGGCAAGCACTTCCCGGCGCCCGCGGGCGCGAAGCAGCCGCGCACCTTCAAGGTCTATCGCTGGAACCCCGACGACGGCATGAACCCGCGCGTCGACACCTACGACGTCGACCTCGCCGCGTGCGGGCCGATGGTTCTCGACGCGCTGATCAAGATCAAGAACGAGATCGACCCCACGCTCACCTTCCGCCGCTCCTGCCGCGAAGGCATCTGCGGGTCGTGCGCGATGAACATCGACGGCACCAACACCCTGGCCTGCACCAAGGCCATCGACGACTGCGGCAAGGACAATGGCGAGGTGCCGATCTACCCGCTGCCGCACATGCCGGTGGTCAAGGACCTGGTCCCCGACCTGACCCATTTCTACGCGCAGTACGCCTCGATCAAGCCCTGGCTGCGCACGCAGACCGCCGCGCCGACCCGCGAGCGCCTGCAGTCCAAGGAAGACCGCGCCAAGCTGGACGGCCTGTACGAGTGCATCCTGTGCGCCTGCTGCAGCACGTCCTGCCCGAGCTACTGGTGGAACGGCGAGCGCTACCTCGGCCCGGCGATCCTGCTGCAGGCCTATCGCTGGATCATCGACTCGCGCGACGAGGACACCGGCGGCCGCCTGGACGACCTGGAAGACCCGTTCAAGCTGTACCGCTGCCACACCATCATGAACTGCGCACGCACCTGCCCGAAGGGATTGAACCCGGCCAAGGCGATCGGCGAGATCAAGCAGCTGATGCTGGCGCGTCGCGTCTGATCGCATGACCGACGACGAAGTCGAACTGCGCAAGCTGCGCTGGCGTTGCCGGCGCGGCATGCGCGAGCTCGACCAGCTGCTGGAACGCTGGCTGGACCGCGAATGGCGGCAAAGTCCTACCCCGCAGCGCGAGCTGTTCCTGGCGCTGCTGGACACCGAGGACGACAAACTCTGGCGCTGGTTCCTTGGCCATGAGGTTTCGCCCGATGTCGAAATCGCGGCGCTCGTCGATCGCATCCGCACCTTGCCGCCTTGAATGGCGCGCGTCGCGCTGGCTGGGCGCGATGCTCTGGTCGCTGGCGCTGCTCGCGCCGTTTTCGCTGATCGCTTCCGATTTGCCGCGTGGCCTGGCTTGGCCCGCGGCCTTCGTCGCCTGCGCGTGGGGCGTCTTCGATGCCAGGCGCTACCGGACGACACCGGCACGCGAGCTGACCATCCCCGCCGGCCGCGCCGCCGCCAATTGCAATGGCGAACGCATCGACGCCCTTCGCGTCGGCTGGCGCGGCCCGCTGGCGTTCCTGCAATGGCGCGACGGCGCTGGTCGCCGGCATCGCGCCTCGTTCTGGCCGGATACGCTGCCTGCCGGAATGCGGCGTGAACTGCGGATCGCGATGCAGCGCCGCGAGGCTGCATCGGACCGGGCATCGATGGCAGGATAGGCGGTCACTCGAAGGGTCATCGATGTTCAAACCCGTCCCCGTCGCCATCGGCCTGCGCTACCTGCGCGCGAAACGCCGCAACGGCTTCATCTCCTTCATCTCGCTGGCCTCGATCCTCGGCATCGCGCTGGGCGTGACCGCGTTGATCACCACCCTGGCGGTGATGAGCGGCTTCCAGCGCGAGATCCGCGACCGCATGCTGCAGATGGCCGCGCACGCGACCGTCAGCGGTTACGGCGAGCCGCTGCAGGACTGGCAGCGCGCGGTGAAGGTCGCGCTGGAAGACAAGCGCGTCGATGGCGCCGCGCCCTACATCGAGAAGATCTCGCTGATCCTCAGCGCCAACAGCCAGCCGGCGATGCTGCGCGGGGTGGTGCCGGCGCAGGAGGACAAGGTCTCCGTGCTCGGCCAGAAGCTGGTGCAGGGCAAGCTGGCCGACCTGCAGCCGGGCAGCTTCAGGATCGTGCTCGGGCGCGAACTCGCCGTGTGGCTGGGCGTGAGCGTGGGCGACGACGTGCTGGTCGCGCTCGACGATTTCCGCAGCAGCCCGGTCGGCGGCGTGCAGACCATGAAGCGGTTCAAGGTCAGCGGCATCTTCGAGGCCGGCTACAACGAATTCGACAAGGGCCTGGCGGTGGTCAACCTGCAGGACCTGCAGCGCCTGCTGCGGATGGGCGACGGCGTCACCGGCGTGCGACTGAAGATGCACGACATGGACCAGGCCTTCGACGTCGCCCGCGACCTCGCCACCAAGCTGCAGGCCGGCGACCCGCGCAGCGGCTTCCGGGTCAGCGACTGGACCCAGGACAACGCCAACCTGTTCCGCGCGCTGAAGATGGAGAAGACGGTGATGGCGATCCTGCTGTCGCTGATCGTGGCGATGGGCGCGTTCAACCTGGTGTCCTCGCAGGTGATGCTGGTCACCGACAAGCAGGCCGACATCGCCATCCTGCGCACGCTGGGCCTGACCCCGCGGCAGGTGATGCAGGTGTTCATGGTGCAGGGCAGCCTGATCGGCATCATCGGCACCGTGTCCGGCGTGCTCGGCGGCATCCTGCTGACGCTCAACCTGGACCGCATCCTCAAGGGCATCGAGGCCGTGTTCGGGGTGCAGTTGCTGCCCGAGGACGTGTACTACATCACCGGCCTGCCCACCGACCTGCAGGCTTCCGACGTGGGCACCATCGCCTGCGTGGCGCTGGTGATGGCGTTCCTGGCCACGCTGTACCCGGCATGGCGCGCGGCGCGCACCGCACCGGCGGAGGCGCTGCGCTATGAGTGAGCAGGCATTGGACACGCACGTCGACGAAGTGATCCGCGCCGAAGGCCTGGGCAAGACCTATGCCGAGGGCAAGCTGCACACGCCGGTGTTCGACGGCCTCGACATCGCGGTGCAGGCCGGCGAGACGGTGGCGATCCTCGGCGCATCCGGCGCCGGCAAGAGCACCTTGCTGCACCTGCTCGGCGGGCTCGACGTGCCGACCGCGGGCGAGGTGTTCGTCGCCGGACAGAAGATGAGTGCGCTGTCCGATGCGGCGCGCGGCCGCCTGCGCAACCGCGCGCTCGGCTTCGTCTACCAGTTCCACCACCTGCTGCCGGAATTCACCGCGCTGGAGAACGTGATGATGCCGGTGCTGCTGGCCGGGCAGGGCGTGGCCGGCGCGCACAAGCGCGCGCAGGAGTTGCTGGAATCGGTGGGCCTCGGCCACCGCCTGCAACACAAGCCGGGCGAGCTGTCCGGCGGCGAACGCCAGCGTGCCGCGGTCGCGCGCGCGCTGGTCAACGCGCCGGCCTGCGTGCTCGGCGACGAACCCACCGGCAACCTCGACGAGAAGACCGCGGCGAACGTGTTCGCGCAGATGCTGGAGCTCAACCGTGCGCAGCGCACCAGCCTGGTGCTGGTGACCCACGACCGCAGCCTGGCGCGCAAGCTGGACCGGGTGCTGGAGCTGCACGAAGGCAAGCTGCGCGAGCTGGCTGCGCGCGACGTCTGAGCCAGGCCGCCCGCGGGGTTTCCCGACCCGCGGATACGGGTCGCGCCGATCGCTTGCGGCAGGCCCCGATTCGATGCTGGCCGCATGGCGATCAGCATCTCCTTCCCGAATCGCATCGCCCGGCGCTGGCCCCGCGCCGATGCCATGGCGTTGCCGGCGCTGTTCGGCCCTGCCTGCGCCACCGCCATGTTGGCCGGTGCCGGCGCCTGCCTGGCCTTGCCGGCCTTGCCGGCTTGGCCTTGGCTGCTGGTGGTGGCGTGCACGGGCATGGTCCTGGCGAGCCGCGAGCGATGGGCGCGGCTCGCCGGCGTGCTGCTGTTCGGCTTCGCGTTCGCAGGCCTGCATGCCGCCCATGCCCTGCGCCAGCAGGTTCCCGCGGCATGGGTCGGCAAGGCGCATGCGCTGGATGGGCGCATCGTCGAATTGCCCTTGCACGAGCCGCGCCGCACCCGCTTCGAATTCGTGGTCGATGCCGATGCCGCGCAGCCGGCCGCGCTGCGCGGCAAGCGCCTGCGCCTGGCCTGGTACGAAGACGATCCGCGCGCGCGCGCAAGGCTGGTCGCCGGCAGTCGCTGGCGATTGCCGGTGCAGTTGCGCCCGCCGCAGGGCCTGCGCAACCCGGGCGGCAACGATGGCGAAAAGCAGGCCATGGCCGCGCGCATCGCCGCGACCGGCCATGTCCTCGAGCCCGCGCTGGCGCGGCGGCTTTCCCCGCCGGCCGGCATCGAGGCCTGGCGCGAGGCCATGAGTGCGCGGATCGCGGCGACGGCGCTGCCGTCCTCGCGCTTCATCCGTGCGCTGGCGCTGGGCGACACGCGCAGCCTCACGGAAGACGATTGGTCGCGCTTGCGCGCGGCGGGCCTGACCCATCTCATCGCGATCTCGGGTTTCCATGTCGGGCTGGTCGCGGGGTTCTTCGCCCTGCTGTCGGTCGCCTGCTGGTGGGCGTGCCCGGGCCTGTGCCGCCATGTCCCGCGTCCGTTCGCGGGCGGGTTCGGCGCGATTGCCGGCGCCTTCGCCTATGCGGCGATGACCGGGTTCGCGTTGCCGACCCTGCGCACCGCGGTGATGATCGCGGCCCTGGTCGCCGCGCGTTGCCTGCGCCGCCGGCAGCGCCTGGTCGACACCCTCGCCCTGGGTTGCATCGTGCTGTTGCTGCTGGATCCGCTGGCGATCCTCGGCGCGGGCTTCTGGCTGAGCTTCGCCGGCGTGGCATGGCTGCTGTGGTGCCTGCCCGCGGAGCAGGGGCCGCGGCGCTGGGCGATGGTCCACGACTTCGCCGCGGCGCAGGCCGTGGCTACCCTTGGCCTGCTGCCCTTGACGGTGACCCTGTTCGGCCAGGCCTCGTTCGCGGGGCCGTTCGCCAATCTCGCCGCGGTGCCCTGGTGGAGCCTGGTGGTGATCCCGTTGGCCCTGCTCGGGTTGCTGGCGGAAAGCCTGCATGCGGGGGGCGGCGCGATCCTCTGGCACGCGGCGGCATGGTGTTTCGACGGGCTGTGGCCATTGCTGGCGCGCATCGCCGACAGCCCGCTGGCGATGGCCTGGTTGCCGGAATCGCGCTGGCATGCGCTGCCGCTGGCCCTGCTGTCGGTGTTCTGGCTGTTGCTGCCGCGCGGCGTGCCGGGCAAGCCGCTGGCGATGCTGCTGTGGCTGCCGTTGCTGTGCCCGCCGCGCGATCTGCCGGGGCAGGGCGAGGCGGAGCTGGTGGTCATCGACGTGGGGCAGGGGCTGTCGGTATTGGTGCGCACCGCGCGCCACAGCCTGCTGTACGACATGGGGCCGGCGACGCCGGACGGTTTCGATGCCGGCGCGCGCGCGGTGGTGCCGGCCTTGCATGCGCTGGGCGTGGGCAGCCTGGATGCCGCGCTGCTCAGCCATGGCGACAACGACCATGCCGGCGGCTGGGCCGCGGTGGCCAGGGAATTCCCGATCGCCGCCTTGCTGGCGCCGGCAGGCAGCCCGGCACCCGGGATCGCCAACTGCGTGGCCGGCCAGTCCTGGGAATGGGACGGGGTGCGTTTCCGCATGCTGCATCCGACCCCCGGCTTCCCCTACCTGGGCAACGAAGCCAGTTGCGTGCTGCGCATCGAAACCGCCCGCGGCAGCGCGCTGCTGACCGGCGACATCGGCCACTACGTCGAGCGCGCGCTGCTGCGCCGCGAGGGCGCCCGCCTGCGCAACCAGGTCGTGATCGTCCCCCACCATGGCAGCGCCGGTTCCTCGGATCCCGGTTTCATCGACGCGACCCGGGCGCAGCTGGCCGTGGTCTCGTCCGGTGCCGGCAATCGCTTCGGCCATCCCAAGCCGCAGGTGGTGCGCCGCTGGTGCGATGCGGGGGCGGAAGTGCTGGATACCGCGCGTTCCGGCGCCGTGCGCATCTGGTTGGGCCGCAACGGCCTGCAAGCGGACGAGCGCCGCGCCAGCCGGCCGCGGCTGTGGGATGCCGCGCGGCGGCGGCATGCGGCGGCTGGGCTATGCTACGCACCGGAGTAGTAACGGCCATGAAGGCCGGAGGATTGACGCGTGCTGGAACTGATCCGCGCCGGTGGCTGGCCGATGATCCCGCTGTTGCTGCTGTCGGCGGTGGCGCTGGCGATCATCGTCGAGCGTTTCTGGAGCCTGCGCCGCGACCGCGTGCTGCCGCCGGGGCTGGGCGACGAAGTGCGCGCCTGGGTGGCGCGCGGCAAGGCGCTGGATCCTTCGCACGTCGATTCGCTGCGTTCGACCGCGCCGCTGGGCGCATTGTTGGCCGCCGCGCTGGACGTGCGCAACCGCAGCCGCGAGGAAATCCGCGAACGCGTCGAGGACGTGGGCCGCCACCTCGTGCACCGGATGGAACGCTTCCTCAATACGCTGGGCACCATCGCCGCGGCCGGCCCGCTGCTGGGCCTGTTCGGCACCGTGGTCGGCATGATCGAGATGTTCCTCGGCATCCTCGACCACGGCATCGGCGATGCCAACCAGCTCGCCGGCGGCATCGGCAAGGCGCTGGTGTGCACCGCCACCGGCATGCTGGTGGCGATCCCGGCGCTGGTGTTCCATCGCTATTTCCGCGGGCGCATCGCCGGCTACATCGTCGACATGGAGCACGAGGCGATCCGGTTGATGGACGTGCTCGATGCCGGGCCGCCATCCAACGCGCCGGCGCCGAAACCGAACTGAGGCGCGCGACGATGCGCATCCAGGATTTCCGCGAGGACGACAGCCCAGAGATCAACCTGATCCCGTTGATCGACGTGCTGTTGTGCCTGCTGATCTTTTTCGTGGTGACCACCACCTTCGACGCGCGCTCCGTGCTGAAGCTGGAGCTGCCGCGCGCGGACGGCCAGCCCAGCGAGGCGCAGTCGAAGGCGTTGAGCGTGCTGGTCAATGCGCAGGGCCGCTATTTCGTCGGCGACCGCGAAGTGCTGCGCACCGACGTCGAATCCCTGAAGGATTCGCTGCGCGACGTCGCCGGCGACGATCGCGCGCGCGCGGTGCTGTTGCGGGCGGACGCGCGCACGCCGCACCAGTCGGTGGTGACCGCGCTGGACGCGCTCGGCCAGCTCGGCTTCCGCCGGGTGGCGATCGCCACCGCACCGGAGGCAGGCAAGCCCGGCGGAGCCGCCATCCAGTGAGCGAGGCCGCGACCTCCGCCACCTACAAGCGCCTGCGCCGCTACGCCAAGCCGTACTGGGGGTTGATCGGCATCGGCATGCTGGCGATGGCGCTGGAAGCCGCGGCCAGCGGCGGCACCCTCAAGCTGCTTGGCCCGATCGTCGACGACATCTTCGTCGAGAAGCACTTCAGCTACTGGCTGCCGGTCGGGCTGGTCCTGCTGCTGCTGGCGCGCGGGCTGTTCGGCTTGGTGGCCGATTACACCATCGCCCGTTCCGGCCGCGGGGTCGCCCGCGACCTGCGCATGCAGCTGATGGACAAGTACCTGCACCTGCCCGGTGCGCGCTTCGACAGCGAGCCGGTGCCATCGATGCTGACCCGGCTCGGCGCCGACAGCGAACAGGTCGCGCAGGCCGCGGTGGACGCACTGAAGGTGATGGTCAGCAATGCGCTGGGCATCGTCGCCACCCTGGCGGTGATGTTCTGGACCAGCTGGCGCGTCTCGCTGGTGTTGCTGCTGCTGGCGCCGGCACTGGCGTGGATGATGGGCAAGGTCGGCAAGCGCTATCGCCGGCTCAACCATGCGATCCAGGAATCCGCGGCCGACATGCTGCAGACCGCCGACCAGGCCCTGCACGCGCAGCAGGACGTGAAGGCCTACGGCGCGCAGCCGGCGGAGTTGGCGCGCTACGGCGTGCAGACCCTGCAGAACCTGCGGCTGGCGCTGAAGATCGAGGTCACCCGCGGCACGCTGTCGATGCTGGTGCAGGGACTGGGCGCGGTCGGGGTTGCGGTGATGCTGGTCGCTGCCGGCATCGAGGCGGCGAAAGGCCGGCTCACCGCCGGCGATTTCATGACCCTGATGACCGCGATGGTCAGCCTGGTGCCGATGCTGCGCCAGCTCACCAACGTGCAGAGCATGCTGCAGCGGGGCATCAGCTCCGCCGACCGCCTGTTCTCGGTGATGGACGCGCCGAGCGAACGCGACCAGGGCACGCGCCCGCTGCAACGCGCGCAGGGCCTGATCGAATTCGATGCGGTCGATGCGCGCTACGAAGGCCAGGACGCGCCGGCCCTGCACGCAATCAGCTTCGTCGCGAAACCGGGAACGGTGACCGCCATCGTCGGTCGCTCCGGCAGCGGCAAGTCCACCTTGGTGAAATTGATCCCGCGCTTCTACGAAGCCGAACGCGGCCGGATCCTGCTGGACGGCCATCCGCTCGCGGACTATCCGCTCGTCGACCTGCGCCGGCAGATCGCCATCGTCGGCCAGCAGGTGCTGCTGTTCGACGGCAGCGTGGCCGACAACGTGGCCTACGGCGAGTTGCACGAGGCATCGCCGGATCGGATCGAGGCCGCGGTGCGCGACGCCAATGCGATGGAATTCGTGGCGAAGCTGCCGGAAGGCGTGGCCACCCACATCGGCGCCAAGGGCGGCAAGCTGTCGGGCGGCCAGCGCCAGCGCCTGGCCATCGCCCGCGCGATGCTCAAGGACGCGCCGATCCTGATCCTCGACGAGGCCACCGCCGCGCTCGACAACGAATCCGAACGGCTGGTGCAGGACGCGCTGGCGCAGCTGATCCCGGACCGCACCACGCTGGTGATCGCGCACCGGCTGTCCACCATCGAACACGCCGACCAGGTGCTGGTGCTGGATGGCGGCCGGCTGGTGGAGCAGGGCACCCACGCCGAACTGCTGGCGCGCGGCGGCCTGTACGCGCACCTGCACGCGATGCAGTTCCGCGACGGGAACGGGCCGGCGGCATGAGCCAACGCCGTTTGCCGCAAGCCCCGGCGTACTGGTACGACGGCAGCGTGCCGCCGTTGTCCGCGCGCATGCTGTCCGCGCTGTACGCCAGCGTCACCGCCTTGCGGCGCAAGGCCTACGCGCGCGGCTGGCTGCGCAGCCGGAAGGCGGGCGCGCCGGTGGTGGTGGTGGGCAACATCACCGCCGGCGGTACCGGCAAGACGCCGCTGGTGATCGCCCTGGTCGCGCGCTTGCGTGCGCAGGGCTGGACCCCGGGCGTCGCCAGCCGCGGCCATGGCCGCGAAGACGAAGCCGCCCCGCGCTGGGTCGATGCCGACAGCGTCGCGGCGCAGGTCGGCGACGAGCCTCTGCTGATCGCGCGCGCCAGCGGCGCGAAGGTGCGGGTGGACCGCGATCGCGTCGCCGCCGCGCGCGCGCTGGTGGCCGCCGGTTGCGACGTCGTCGTCTGCGACGATGGCCTGCAGCATTACCGGCTGGCCCGCGACGTCGAGATCGAAGTGCAGGACGCGCGCCGTCGCTACGGCAACGGCCGCCTGCTGCCCGCCGGCCCGCTGCGCGAACCGGTGGAACGCGCGGCCGATTGCGAATTCCGCGTGCTCAACCTCGGCGTTGCCGGCGAAGGCGAGGCGCAGCGCGAATCCGGGTTCGGCGAATGGCCGATGCGGCTGCAGGTGGCGGCGGCGCGACCGCTGCGCGGCGGGCGCGCGCAACCGCTGTCGGCATTCGCCGGCCAGCGCGTGCATGCGGTGGCGGGGATCGGCGATCCCGAGCGCTTCTTCGCGATGCTGCGCGAGGCCGGGATCGCGGTGGTGCCGCATGCGTTCCCCGACCACCATGCCTACACGCCGGGCGATTTCGCGTTCGGCAGCAAGCTGCCGATCCTGATGACCGAAAAGGATGCGGTGAAGTGCGCGGCGTTCGTCGAGGCGCAGGCATACACGGTGCCGGTGGATGCGCAGCTGCCGGAGGCGTTCTGGATCGCGCTGCTGGACCGGTTGCCGGCGCGCTTGCGCTAGCCATGCCGCTTCGCACGGGCTGCGATCCAAGCCGGGGGCGCCGCTCGCACGGGCGCGTATCGCGAGCAGGGCTGGCATGGCCTGCCGGCGCGGATCGGAGCCGGATGCGATCCGCGTGCGGCGGAACATGCCCCCGCGCAAGCGGCGACCGGCGATAATCCGTCCATGACCGTTCCGGATTTCGTCGTCGCCATCCCCGCGCGCTACGCCGCTTCGCGCCTGCCCGGCAAGCCGTTGCGGCTGATCGGCGGCGAGCCGATGGTGCTGCACGTGGCCCGCCGCGCGCTGGCCGCAGGCGCGGGCGAGGTGTGGGTGGCGACCGATGACGCGCGCATCGCCGACGCCTTGCAGGGCAGCGGCGTGCGGGTGGCGATGACCTCGGCCGGGCACCAGTCCGGCACCGATCGGCTGGCCGAATGTGCGCGCATCGCCGGCTGGGCCGACGACGCCATCGTGGTCAACCTGCAGGGCGACGAGCCGTTCGCGCCGGCCGACGGCATCGCCTGCGTGGCGCGGGCGGTGGCCGACAGCGGCGCCGGCATCGCCACCCTCGCGGCAGCGATCGACGACATCGACACCTTGCTGGATCCCAATGCGGTGAAGGTCGTGCTGGCCGGCAACGGCGACGCGCTGTACTTCAGCCGCGCGCCGGTGCCGTGGCCGCGCGATGCGTTCGCCAGGGACCGCAGCGCGATGCCGGAAGGCCGCTGGCTGCGCCACATCGGCATCTACGGCTATCGCGCCTCGGCCCTGCGCGCGTTCGCCGCGTTGCCGCAGGGCGCGCTGGAACGCACCGAGTCGCTGGAACAGCTGCGCGCGCTGGAAGCCGGCTGGCGGATCGCGGTCAGCCTTGCGCCGTCGCCGTTCCCGCCGGGCGTGGACACGCCGGAAGACCTCGAGCGTGCCGAGCGCACGTACCAGGCACAGGAAAGGAATCGCATTTGATGGCCAGGAAGCTGGGTGTGCTGATGGTCTGCCTGGGCAACATCTGCCGTTCGCCGATGGCGGAAGGCGTGTTGCGCGCCCGCCTCGCGGAGGCCGGCCTGGCCGGGCAGGTGCGGGTGGATTCCGCCGCGACCGGGCGTTCGCACATCGGCCATGCGCCGGACGAGCGCGCCATCGCCTGCGCCGGCAAGCACGGCATCGACATCTCCCGGCAACGCGCGCGCGCGCTGGAACTCGAGGATTTCGACGAGTTCGATTTCATCCTCTGCGCCGACCGCACCATCCTGCACGATGCGCGCATCCGCAAGCCGCGCACCTCGCATGCGGACGTCGAGCTGCTGCTGGAATGGAGCGGCGTCGGCAAGAAGGACGTGCCCGATCCGTACTACGGCGACGCCCGCGATTTCGAGAAGGCGTTCAAGCTGGCCGATGCGGCGGCGCTGGGCGTGGTCGAGCGCATCCGCCAGGGACGCTACTGAGCCGCGCGGGCATGGACGGGCGCGAATGAGCAGGCGCAAGGCCGACCCGCCTGGGTTCGACGGCAAGGCCGCCGCCGCCGCGTTGCCGGCCGCGCCGGGCGTGTACCGGATGCTCAATGCCGACGGCGGCGTGCTCTACGTCGGCAAGGCGCGCGCGCTGCGCAACCGCGTCGGCAGCTATTTCAACGCCACGCCCAAGCCGACCCGGATCATGGCGATGCTCGCGCAGGTCGCGCGCATCGAGGTCACCGTCACCCGCAGCGAGGCCGACGCGCTGCTGCTGGAAAACCAGCTGATCAAGTCGCTGCAGCCGCGCTACAACGTGATGCTGCGCGACGACAAGAGCTACCCGTTCGTGCTGCTGACCAGGGAAGACTGGCCGCGGATCGCCTTCCATCGCGGGCCGCGCGCCATTCCGGGCCGTTACTTCGGCCCGTATCCGAGCGCGGTGTCGGTGCGCGACACGCTCAACCTCATGCACAAGCTGTTCCGCCTGCGCAGCTGCGAGGACAGCGTGTTCCGCAACCGCAGCCGGCCCTGCCTGCAGCACCAGATCGGGCGCTGCAGCGCGCCCTGCGTGGGCCTGGTCGATGCCGGCGATTACGCGCATGCCGTGCGCCGCGCCAGCCTGTTCCTGGAAGGCCGCAGCGAGGAGCTCGGCGACGAGCTGGCGGCGGCGATGCAGCAGGCCAGCGACAGCCTCGAGTTCGAGCAGGCCGCGCGCCTGCGCGACCTGATCGCGACCATCCGCAAGCTGCAGGCGCGGCAATACGTGGATGGCCGCAACGCCGACCTCGACGTGCTGGCGGTGGCGATGCAGGGCGCTTCCGCCTGCGTGCTGCTGCTGGCGTTCCGCGACGGCCGCAACCTCGGCACCCGCGCCTTCTTCCCCAGGACCAATGGCGAGGACAGCGCCGCCGAGGTGCTGGCCGCATTCGTCTCGCAGTACTACGCGGAACAGCCGCCGCCGGCGGAAATCGTGCTCGACCGCGACATCCCCGAACGCGAACTGATCGAGCAGGCGCTGGCCGAGCACGCCGGCCGCAGGGTCGAGTTGCGCAGCAACGTGCGCGGCGAGCGCGCGGCGCACCTCGACCTGGTCAAGCGCAATGCGGAACTGGCGCTGGCTACCGAACTCACCAGCAGCGGCGCGCAGCAGGCGCGGGTGGACGGCCTGCGCGAGCTGCTCGGCCTGGCCGAACCGCCGAAGCGGATCGAGTGTTTCGACATCAGTCATACCATGGGCGAGGCGACGGTGGCCTCGTGCGTGGTGTTCGATGCGGCCGGCCCGGTGCGCAACCAGTACCGGCGCTACAACATCGCCGGCATCGAGCCCGGCGACGATTACGCCGCGATGCATCAGGCCCTGCAGCGGCGCTTCCGTCCCGCGGTCGAGGGCGAGCCCGACATCGTGCTGCCGGATGTGCTGCTGATCGACGGCGGCGCGGGGCAGGTGGCGCAGGCGCGCGACGTGCTGCAGGAAAACGGGGTGGCCGGGGTGGTCCTGGTCGGGGTGGCGAAAGGCCCGGCGCGCAAGGCCGGCGCCGAAACCCTGCTGCTGCCGGATGGGCGCGAAGTGCAGCCCGGCGCGGCTTCGCCCGCCCTGCAACTGGTGCAGCAGGTGCGCGACGAGGCGCACCGCTTCGCCATCACCGGCCATCGCGGCAGGCGCCAGAAGGCGCGCGCGACCAGCCGGCTGGAGGATATCGCCGGGATCGGCCCGCGCCGGCGCGCGGCCCTGTTGAAGCATTTCGGCGGCCTGTCGGGATTGAAGGCGGCGGCGGTGGACGACATCGCCAGGGTCGAGGGCGTCAACCGCGCGCTGGCCGAACGCATCTGGGCCAGCCTGCACGGCTTGGAGCAGGGCGCGGCGAACGAACAGGCATGACCTACCGCATAATCGGCCGATGAAGTTGACGATACCGACATGGCTGACGTTGGCGCGGATCGCGATGATCCCGGTGCTGGTGGCGGTCTATTACCTGGACTACCGCTGGACCAATGTCGCCGCGACCGCGATCTTCGCCTTCGCCTCGATCACCGACTGGCTGGACGGCTGGATCGCGCGTCGCTACCAGCAGTACTCGGCGTTCGGCGCCTTCCTCGACCCGGTCGCCGACAAGCTGATGGTGGCGGTCGCGCTGGTGATCACCGTGCAGCACCACCACACGGTGTGGATGGCGCTGTGGGCCAGCGTGATCATCGGCCGCGAGATCGCGGTCTCGGCGCTGCGCGAATGGATGGCCGAGCTGGGCCAGCGGGCGAAGGTGGCGGTGGCCACGGTGGGCAAGATCAAGACCATCGTGCAGATGGTGGCGCTGGGCTTCCTGTTGTACCGCGAGCCGTTGCTGGGACTGCCGATTTTCCAGATCGGCGAATGGCTGTTGGCCGCCGCCGCGATCCTGACACTGTGGTCCGGATTCGAGTACGCGCGCGCCGCGTGGCCGGCATTGCGCGCGCAGGAAAATGCCGTCGCTGCACAGCGAGGTGTTGACACCCGGAAATGAACCCGTAAAATGGCGGGCTCAACGCGGGAATAGCTCAGTGGTAGAGCACGACCTTGCCAAGGTCGGGGTCGAGGGTTCGAATCCCTTTTCCCGCTCCAGTTTGCAGACGAAGCCCCGTACGCGGGGCTTCGTTGTTTCAGTAAGATGCAAGCGCATCGTTGTCCAAGTCACCGGCCGGGTGGCAGAGTGGTTATGCAGCGGACTGCAAATCCGCGTACGCCGGTTCAATTCCGACCTCGGCCTCCAAACATGGAACCCCGCTCCGGCGGGGTTTTTTGTTGCGTGCGCCGATGCGCCGGGCCATGGCGGATGCCGGCGGCGGATGACGTAAGCTTCCGCGCAAGCCTGGGTGGCGAAACCGGTAGACGCATCGGACTTAAAATCCGCCGGCCGCAAGGCCATGAGGGTTCGAGTCCCTCCCCAGGCACCATGCTCGGATCGGAGGTGCCGTGTCCCGTTACACAGCCTATGTCGCCAGCATCGCGCTGATGCTCGTCTCGTTGCTGCTGGCGCAAGCGCAGCCAGGCTGGTGGTGGGCGGCGGCGGCCTTCGCCGCGCTGGCGCTGCTCGGCACCCTCGACCTGCTGCAACGCAAGAGCACGTTGCGCCGCAACTACCCGATCCTGGCCCATTTCCGCTACGGGCTGGAATCGATCGGCCCGGAGATGCGGCAGTACTTCATCGAGTCCGACCTCGCCGAGGTGCCGTTCTCGCGCCAGCAGCGCGCGCTGGTCTACCAGCGGGCCAAGCGGATGAACGACGTGCGCCCGTTCGGCACCCAGCAGGACGTGTACGGCGTGGACTACGAGTGGATCAACCATTCGCTGGCGCCCGCCTCGATCCCTTCGTCCGACTTCCGCATCGTCATCGGCGCCGACAGCGCGCAGCCGTATTCGGCCAGCGTGTTCAACATCTCGGCGATGAGCTTCGGTTCGCTGTCGGCGGCGGCGATCCGCGCGCTCAACGCGGGCGCGAAGCGCGGCGGCTTCTACCACGACACCGGCGAAGGCTCGATCTCGCCCTACCACCGCGAGGCCGGCGGCGACCTGGTGTGGGAACTCGGCTCCGGCTATTTCGGTTGCCGCAACGACGACGGCAGCTTCAGCGAGGAACGTTTCGCAGCGCAGGCGCGCGACCCGCAGGTGAAGATGATCGAGATCAAGCTGTCGCAGGGCGCCAAGCCCGGCCATGGCGGGGTATTGCCGGCGGCCAAGGTCAGTGCGGAGATCTCGGCCACGCGCGGGGTGCCGATGGGCCGGGACTGCGTGTCGCCGGCGCGGCATTCGGCGTTCACCACGCCGCTTGGATTGCTGCAATTCGTGGCCCGCCTGCGCGATCTGTCGGGGGGCAAGCCGACCGGTTTCAAGCTCGCCATCGGCCATCCCTGGGAATGGTTCGGGATCGCCAAGGCGATGCACGAGAGCGGGATCCTGCCGGACTTCATCGTGGTCGACGGCGCCGAGGGCGGCACCGGCGCGGCGCCGGCGGAATTCATCGACCATGTCGGCGTGCCGATGCACGAGGCGCTGATGCTGGTGCACAACACCCTGGTGGGGCTGGAGCTGCGCGAGCGGATCAGGATCGGCGCCGCCGGCAAGATCGTCGGTGCGTTCGACATCGCGCGCACGCTGTCGATGGGCGCGGACTGGTGCAACGCCGCGCGCGGCTACATGTTCGCGCTGGGCTGCATCCAGTCGATGAGCTGCCACACCGACCGTTGCCCGACCGGCATCGCCACCCAGGACTCGCGGCGCTGGAAGCGGCTCGACGTGCCGGACAAGGCCAGCCGGGTCGCCGAATTCCATGGCAACACCCTGCATGCGCTGCGCGACCTGTTGTGCGCGGCGGGCCTGGAGCATCCGGACCAGCTCGGGCCGGAGCACATCCTGCGCCGCGTCTCGCCGACCGAGGTGCGTTCGCTCGGCGCGCTGTACCGCTTCCTCAAGCCCGGCGAATTGCTCGGCGGCGGCATCCCGGAGCACGCGGTGTTCCAGGACTTCTGGCAAGCCGCCCGCAGTGATGCCTTCATGCCGCCCGAGAATGTCCTGCGGCTGCGGTCGGGCAAGTCGAACTGATACCCTGCGCGTTCATCGAAAACGCATCTCGTGGCCTTGAACGCAGCGCTCTCCCATCTCGATCGGCTGGAAGCCGAAAGCATCCACATCCTGCGCGAAGTCGCGGCCGAATTCCGCAACCCGGTGATGCTGTATTCCGTCGGCAAGGACAGCTCCGTGCTGCTGCACCTGCTGCAGAAGGCGTTTCATCCGGCGCGTCCGCCGATCCCGCTGCTGCACGTCGATACCGGCTGGAAGTTCCGCGAGATGATCGAATTCCGCGATCGCCGCGCCGCCGAAACCGGCATCGAACTGCGCGTGCACACCAATCCCGAAGGCCTGGCGCAGGGCATCGGCCCGATCAGCCACGGCGCGACCGTGCACACCGACGTGATGAAGACCCAGGCGCTGAAGCAGGCGCTGGACAAGTGGGGCTTCGACGCCGCCATCGGCGGCGCGCGCCGCGACGAGGAGAAGTCGCGCGCCAAGGAACGCATCTTCAGCTTCCGCAACGCGCAGCACCGCTGGGACCCGAAGAACCAGCGCCCCGAGCTGTGGAACCTGTACAACACCCGCGTGCACAAGGGCGAGTCGGTGCGCGCGTTCCCGATCAGCAACTGGACCGAGCTCGACGTCTGGCTGTACATCTACCGCGAGAACATCCCGGTGCCGTCCTTGTACCTGGCACGGGAGCGCCCGGTGGTCGAACGCGACGGCGCGCTGATCCTGGTCGACGACGGACGCCTGCCGCTGCGCGCGGGCGAAACGCCTGCGCTCAAGCGCGTGCGCTTCCGCACCCTGGGCTGCTATCCGCTGACCGGCGCGATCGAATCCGAGGCCGACACGCTGGAGAAGATCATCGCCGAGATGCTGGTGGCCACATCGTCGGAACGGCAGGGACGGGTGATCGACCACGATCCCACTGCATCGATGGAGAAGAAGAAGCAGGAAGGGTATTTCTGATGGCCGCGCACGACGCCGACGCGCAGGTCGCCGCCTACCTGCAACAGCACGAGACCAAGGGCCTGCTGCGCTTCATCACCTGCGGCAGCGTCGACGACGGCAAGAGCACCCTGATCGGGCGCCTGCTGCACGACACGAAACTCTTGCTCGACGACCAGGTGGCCGCGCTGGAAGCGGACAGCCGCAAGCACGGCACCCAGAACGGCGAGCTCGACTTCGCCCTGCTGGTCGATGGCCTGGCCGCCGAGCGCGAGCAGGGCATCACCATCGATGTCGCCTACCGCTTCTTCGGCACCGAGCGGCGCAAGTTCATCGTCGCCGACTGCCCCGGCCACGAGCAGTACACCCGCAACATGGCCACCGGCGCATCGACCGCCGACCTCGCGGTGGTGCTGGTCGATGCGCGCAAGGGCCTGCTGACGCAGACCCATCGGCACAGCTACATCGTCTCGCTGCTCGGCATCAGGCACGTGGTGCTGGCGGTGAACAAGATGGACCTGGTGGGTTACGACCAATCCGTGTTCGATGCCATCGTCGCCGGTTATCGCGAACTCGCGGCGCAGCTGGGCATCCCGCAGGTGCAGGCGATCCCGCTGTCGGCGCTGAAGGGCGACAACATGATCGCGGCCTCGACGGCGATGCCTTGGTACGCGGGGCCGTCGCTGCTGGAACACCTGGAAAGCGTGCGCGTCGAGCCGGCATCCGCCGCCGCCTTCCGCCTGCCGGTGCAGTGGGTCAACCGGCCCCACCAGGATTTCCGCGGGTTCGCCGGCACCATCGTCGGCGGCCGGGTGGCGGTGGGCGACGAGGTCGCGGTGCTGCCGTCGGGGCGGCGTTCGACCGTGGCGCGCATCGTCACCATGGATGGCGACCTCGCCGGCGCCGGCGACGGGCAGGCGGTCACCCTGGTCCTGGCGGACGAAGTCGATGCCAGCCGCGGCGACGTGATCGCCGCAGCGATCGACCCGCCGGAAGTGGCCGACCAGTTCGCCGCGCACCTGCTGTGGATGGGCGACGAGCGCCTGCTGCCGGGCCGTCCCTACCTGTTCAAGCTGGGCGCGCGCACGGTCGGCGCCTCGGTCACCGAGATCAAGCACAAGATCGACGTCAACACGCAGGAACGCCTGGCCGCCAAGCACCTCGAACTCAACGAGGTCGCCTACTGCAACCTGCACCTCGACCAGTCGGTCGCGTTCGAGCCCTACGCGCGCAACCGGGCGCTCGGCGGCTTCATCCTGATCGATCGCCAGACCAATGCCACGGTCGCGGCCGGCACCCTGGACTTCGCCCTGCGCCGCGCCGGCAACATCCACTGGCAGCACATGGACGTGGACAAGCAGGCGCGTGCCCGGATCAAGCACCAGAAGCCGCGCTGCCTGTGGTTCACCGGCCTGTCCGGCGCCGGCAAGTCGACCATCGCCAACCTGGTCGAGAAGAAGCTGCTGGCGATGGGCCAGCACACCTACCTGCTGGACGGCGACAACGTCCGCCACGGCCTGAACAAGGACCTGGGCTTCACTGACGAGGATCGCGTGGAAAACATCCGCCGGGTGGCGGAGGTGGCGAAGTTGATGACCGATGCCGGCCTGATCGTGCTGGTCAGCTTCATCAGCCCGTTCCGCGCCGAGCGCGAGATGGCGCGTTCGCTGTTCGGCGAGGGCGAGTTCCTGGAGGTGTTCGTCGACACCCCGCTGGCCGAGGCCGAGCGGCGCGACGTCAAGGGACTGTATGCCAAGGCGCGCCGCGGCGAATTGCGCAATTTCACCGGGATCGACTCGCCCTACGAAATCCCGGAGGTGCCGGAACTGCACCTGAATGCCGGCGATGCGGATCCGGCCACGCTCGCGGAACGGGTGATCGCGGCGCTGGAGCTGTAGGCGAAACCGGCGATCGAGCCAAACAGAAGGCCCGCTTGCGCGGGCCTTCTGTTTGACCGGTCGGGTTGAGTCAGTTGAGCGTCGGCTGCGGCGCCGCTGCGCAGTAAGGCAGGTCGTGCCAACGGCCCAGCCAGCGGCGGATCCACATGTTGAGGGTGGCGCCGGTATAGCCCTTCTCGCAGATGTTCTGGCACCAGGTCAGCTGGGTGCCGGTATAGCCGGAGCTGGCGCAGGTGGTGACCGGGCCGGCCGTCCCGGCGGACAGCGCCACCCCATTGATCATGAACGCCGCAATGCCTGGCGCCGCGGGATTGCTCGCTCCGGTGCCGCCCGGGAGGAACCAGCTCCACGGAAGGGGGGCATACACGACCGTGCCTGCGCCGTAGCTGTACATCAACGAGACTGCCTGGGCGGGATCGTTCGTCGTCGTCAGGACTTGAACGCCCACCGGCAGCGATGCAACCGGCGTCGAGCCGTGGGCGGAGCAGTTGCCGCCATCCATCGATGCGTTGGTCAGCGTGCCGCCAGGGCCCGATATGGCGGGCGAAGTGGGAGGCAGGTCGATCTCGGAAAAGCAGTTATAGTTGTTGTATGAGATCGCCGGTGCGCCCGGAAGCTGGCTGCCGGTGCTGGCGTTGGGAATCCAATCGGAGATGATCAGCCCCATGCCGGCATTCACCGCGCTGGCGATGTCGGCGTTCGCCGCATAGCCGCCGCACGACTCCCAAACGAGCCCATCGAGGCCTGCCAGCGTCGCCGGCGAAATGCTCGCCAATCCGACAGGCGTATGCCCGGCTGCGGTGATCGCCGCAGCCTTGTCGCCGGGGCCCGAGCAGGTCTGCCCGGTCACGTACCCGATATTCCCGGCGTGCACTTCTGCCGGCGCGAGCAGGCTTGCGGCGCTGCCGAGTGCGGCAAGACAAAACACATGGAACTTCATGTTCATTCTGGCCCCCTGAATTCGCCCGGCCCCCGGGCGTCCACGCAGAGTGTAAGTCAGTTCCTCAAAGAAATGAGCCGCGGCGCACGTTCCAGGAGGCTTTGCCAGCGCCCACGAAAAAGCCGGCGCAAGGCCGGCTTTTCCGTATCTGGTGGGCGGTGCAGGGTTCGAACCTGCGACCCTCGCCGTGTGAAGGCGATGCTCTACCGCTGAGCTAACCGCCCGGTCGGGCCGCGCATTCTACATGAATACCAGCAGAGGGCAACGGGTCCCGCTGCGAAGTGTGCATCGCATTCACATGCGCATGGCGAGACTGCGGGGCAGCGCGCTTGCGCGATTGATGCATCACCGCATAATGGCAAGCCCACCGAGGGAATCAAATGATGTCGAGACTCTGGATTCGCACCGCCCTGGTTCTACTCCTCGGTGCAATGCTTGCAGCCTGTTCCAGCGGTGGTGAGACGAGGGGGCGGATGACTACCGCCAAGGCGGGTGCGTTGCCTGCACCGGATACTACCGCGGCATCTGGCGCCTACGAAGGCGCCACCGATTACCGGATCGGCGCGCAGGACCTGCTGGAAATCAGCATATTCGGCGTGCAGGAGCTGAACAAGGAGGTCCGGGTCAACTCCAACGGCCAGGTTTCACTGCCGTTGATCGGCGGCATGATGGCGGGCGGCAAGACCATCCCCGAGTTCGAGGCTGAACTGGCGAAGAAGTATTCCGAGGGATTCCTGCAGAACCCGCAGGTCAGCGTGTTCGTGAAAGAGTTCACCAGCCAGCGCATTACCCTCGAAGGCGCGGTCGCCAAGCCCGGCATCTATCCGATCACCGGGCGCACGTCATTGTTGCAGGCCATTGCGCTGGCCGGTGGCGTGGACGACAAGCTGGCGGACCTGGGCGGCATCGTCCTGATGCGGAAAGTGGCTGGCAAGCGTCAGGCTGCCGTATACGACTTGCGCGAGGTGCGCAGGGGCAATATCGAGGATCCGCAACTCTACGGCGACGACATCATCGTGGTTGAGCAGTCCGGCTCGAAGACCGCGTTCCGCCGATTCATCGAGTCCATGCCGATACTCGGCGTGTTCCGCTGGTTCTGATCCGTCAGGGACGAAGATCATATGACCCAAGACCAATTTCCGGTTGACGCGCCGGGCGATGGCGGCAACCTGCCGGCACGCCACGATCCGCGCGCGCGCCAGCAGCTCTCGCAGATGCGCTCCGCTGCCACCTCGCTTGCGCTGGACATCCAGGAAGAATTGCGCGACGACGAGATCGATCTGCTTGCGTACTGGCACATCTTGGTCAAACGTCGCTGGATGGTGTTGAGCATCCTCGCCGGGGTGGTGGCTCTGGCGCTGTTGATCACGTTGCTGACCACGCCCGTTTACCGGGCCAGCGTATTGCTGGAATTGCAGAAGGAAGGCACGCAAGTCGTACAGGTAGGGGGCGTTCAGCCTGGCGATTTTGGCGGAGGCTGGGATCCGGAGTTCCTGCAAACGCAATACAGGCTCATCCAGAGCCAATCGTTGGCCGAGCGTGTGGCGAATGAACTCGACTTGGATCGGACGACTCTGGGTGATCTGAATCAATCGGGCTGGTTCAGTCGCATGTTGGCGCTGTTGCAGCCGCAGTCGAAGCAGCAGGCGAAGAAGCGCGGGGCGGCCGATGCGCGGCAGGACGCGCAGCAAGAGCTGATGGCTGCGGCCGGCATTGTCCGTCGGGGGCTGAACGTGGAACCCGTGCGCGATTCGCGGTTGGTGCGCATCAACTACGACAGCACGATCCCCGGATTCTCGGTGCGGGTTGCGAACGCGGTGGCCGAGGGCTTCATTGCCGCCGGCCTCGAACGCAGATTCGGGGCGACTTCGTATGCGAAGACCTACCTGGAGGATCAGCTCAGATTGACCAAGGCGAAGCTCGAGGATTCCGAACGCAAGCTAGTCGTCTTCGCGCAGAAGGAAAACTTGGTCAATACCGGGGAAAACGGGCAGTCGCTGGCCACCCAGAACTTGACCGACCTCAATGCGCAACTAGCCACGGCGCAGGGCCAGCGCATCCGCGCCGAAGCGCGCTGGCGGCAGGCCTCCGGCGGCGGCGCGATGCCGTCCGACATGATGGCCGTGTCCAGTGTGCCGTCATTGCGCCAGCAGCGCGGCACATTGCTGGCGCAGTACCAGGAGAAGCTGGGCAGGTTCAAGCCGGATTACCCGGACATGGTGGCGCTGAAGGGCCAGATCGACGAGATTGATCGCCAGATCGGCGCCGAATTGGGCAGCGTGCGCGCTTCGGTTAAGGCGGAATACGATGCAGCCGCCAAGCAGGAAGGCATGCTCAAGGGGCAGATCGCAGCCTTGCGCGGGCAGGCGCTCGATGTCGATGGCCGCAGCATCCAGTACAACATCCTGAAGCGCGAAGCCGACACGAACCGCCAGCTCTACGACAGCTTATTGCAGCGCTACAAGGAAGTGGGCGTGGCGGGCGACGTGCGCGCCAACAACGTGTCCATCATCGATCGCGCGCAAATCGCATGGCGGGTCAAGCCCAACCTGTTCACCAACCTTGCCCTCGGCGTATTGCTCGGCGGTTTGCTCGGCGTGTTGGTCGCGTTGCTGCTCGAGTTCCTGGACGACACCCTGAAGACGCCGGTGGACGTCGAACAGAAGCTCAAGCTGGCGGTGCTGGGCGTCATCCCGAAGCTGGGCGCGAAGGACAGTATGGCGGCGGCGGCGGGGAATCCGCAGTCGTCCTTCTCGGAGGCGTATCGTTCCGTGCGCACGGCCTTGCAGTTCTCGACCGACCGCGGCGTGCCCAAGACCCTGCTGATCACCAGCAGCGGCCCGGGCGAAGGCAAATCGACCACGGCGCTGGCGCTGGCCCGCAACTTCGCGCAATTGGGCAAGCGCGTGCTGCTGATCGAGGCGGACCTGCGCAACCCGTCGCTGCATCGCACCTTGGGCCTGCGCGGGCATGGCGTCGGCTTGAGCAACCTGCTGGCGGGCGCCTGCACCCTCAACGAAGCCACTCTGGATACCGACGAGCAGGGCCTGAAGGTCATCCTGGCCGGCCCGCTGCCGCCGAATCCCGCCGAATTGCTGTCCGGCACCAAGCTGGTGTCCGCGCTGACCGTGGTGGCGGAACGCTACGACCAGGTCATCCTCGACGGCCCGCCGGTGCTGGGGCTTGCGGATGCGCCGATCTTGGCGAATTCGGTGGACGGCACTTTGTTGATGGTCAACAGCGCGAAAACCAAGATTAATGCCGCGCGCGCGGCGTTGAAGCGGTTGCTAGCGGCGCGAGCGCGCATCGTGGGCGCCTTGCTGGCCAAGTACGATGTCCGTAGCGCGGGCTACAGCTACGGCTACGGGTACCACTACCACTACGAGTCGTATTACGCCTACGGCGGCGACCGCAAATTGACCAAGAGCTGATCCGATGGTCGGCGCGAGGGGGAGCGCGCTGGAATGGGCCTTGGCGCTGTTGCGTGCGCCGGGGGAACGCCATGCATTGCGGCAGAAACCGCTTCCGCTAGGTATGGATCGTCTGTTGGGCGTTGCCGCCGGCGCCATGCCCGATGCGCTTGCCGAGGCCGCGCGCGATTCGGGCGAAACGGAAGCGCGGGTGCAGGAAGCCGCGCAGTTCTATGCTCGCGAAGTGCTGTTGCATGCACAAGCCGATGCCTACCGCGTGCTTGGCGTGGAAGCCGACGCGGATGCCGAGCAGATCAAGGCCCACTACCGCCTGTTGCAGCACTGGCTGCATCCGGACCGCATGCGCGACGAGGACGATGCAATCTTTGCCGCGCGCGTGAACATCGCCTGGAACCGGCTGCGCAGCCGGGAACGGCGCAAGGCTTATGACGAGGCATTCCGGCAGGACGATGCGCCGGAAACGTTCGACGCCGGCAGCGCGCTGCGTAGCGTGCCTGCCTGGGCGCCGGAGGCCGAGATCCCGCACAGCCGTTGGCGGCAGCGCCTGCCCGTGCTGGTGTTGACGGTATCCTCCATCTTGCTGGTGATGCTGATCCTGCGCGACATGGATGGCAGGCCAGATACGTGGCAGGACGCGGAGCATGAGAAGTCGGTCGGGACGGCGGCTGGGGACGGACTGGGGATTTCGGTGCCTCGGCGCGACGAGGGACGGCTTCCGGAATCCGGGCCGCGCAAACTTGCCGAGCGGGTTCGCAATGCGATCAGGCATGCGATCGCGGATCCCGAGCTGCATGACGCTACCGTGGCCACTGTCTTGCATGCTCCCGAAGCCGTGCCGCAAGCGCGACTGCACAGTCGCGAAATGGCCGGACAGGCGATCCGGATTATTCAAGCCCCAGTTTCATTGTCTGCGAACGACGAGGTACAGGCACAGATCGCTGCGCCCGTGATTGCCGATGCCGTGGCGGTCGCGCACCGCGGCGCTCCGGCGTCGATCAACGAGCAGGCCCAGCCGGTGCCAACCAGCCGGCCAGCAGCGGAGGCGCCGACATTGCCGGATGCTGCGCGCGTCCGGCAGGCATGGGCCACCGGCGACCAGTTGCTGCGTTACATGGCCGCGGTCGGCAGGCCGCCACCCGCGATCTGGAACAGCCCGGTCATCCAATCCAGCGCGAACCGCATGCGGCAAGACCTGCACGATACCGGGCGGGTGCGTCTGTCAGCCGGGCAATGGCAGATCGGCAACGAGAATGCCGTGCTGACGTCGGCCTACGCGGTGCGTGGCGAAAACGCCAGTGTCGGTCGTCTGACCGCCGACATGATCTGGCGGGAAGATCGCTGGCTGGTGATCGGTCTGAGCATGGAGCGCACTCAATGAAACCGATTCTGCGCTTCCTGGTGATATTTGCCATCCTCCCCTTCATCCTGATCGCCGGTTGGCGCATCGTCGGGCAGATGCAGTCGGAGCGCTATGCGGACACCGAACCGGAACGCGCCCTGCGCTGGCGGCCGAATCATCCGCAGGCGCTGCTGGTGTTGGCGGAACGCCAGCTCACCCAGGGCGATTTCGCCGCGGCGCGGGACAGTGCCCGCCGACTGCTGGTTCACGAACCCCTGCAGGGCGTCGCCTTCCGCGTGTTGGCCGCGGCGGCGGATCGCCAGGGGCGGCGTGCCGAAGCCTTCCGCTTGTACCTCATTGCCGAACGCCGGGCGCCGCGGGACCTGCCGACCCGCGCCTGGCTGACGCAGCGTTATTTGGAGCAGGGCGATTTCGTGCGGGCGCTGGCGCAGATCGACCGCATCCTGCGGATGTCCCCGCAACGCGCGGAGAGTCTGCATCCTGTGCTGGTGCAGCTTGCGCAGGATCCGGAATTCGCGGATGCGCTTGCCGCTGTCCTGCGCCAGGATCCGCCATGGCGTCGGGGCATTCTTGCCGCATTGCGCGACCCCAAGAGCGGGAATCCGTCGGCTGCCGGGCGGGTGATGCAGGCCTTGCAGAACCGGGGTGGGTTGAGTGCGGAGGAATATGCGGCCTGGCTGGACGGGTTGATCGCCCAAGGGCGCTGGGGCGAAGCCTACGCGCGCTGGGCGGGGCGGGTGCCGAAGCCCGGCGGACGCCTGCCGCTGGTCTACAACGGCGACTTCGCGCAGGTACCGTCCGGCGCCGGCTTCGATTGGCGGCTGCGCCGCGTCGCAGGCGTGCTGCTGCAGTTCGAGTCAGACGCGGGGGCGGGGGAGGGCAGATGGCCTACCTGCATTTCCTGGATCGCCGCGTGCCGAACGCCGGGCTGGAACAGCCGTTGCTGCTTTCGCCGGGCAATTATCGGCTGACCCTGCGGATGCGGGCCCAAGGGCTGCGCAGCGAACTGGGCTTGCAATGGATGGTCACCTGTTCGGGGCCGGGTGGGGTGGCGGGGCGTACCGAGCCGGTCGACGGCAGTTTCGGTTGGCGTACATTCGAAGCGGACATCGCGATTCCACCAACCGGCTGCCCTGGTCAATGGCTGCGGCTGGTGAACCCCGTTCCCTCCGGCGCAGCGCAGCGCGTGATGGGCGAACTCTGGGTGGACGACGTGAAGGTCATATTGCAAAAGTGAACGAAATACCCATGATAAATCATGGGGGTAAGTGTTGCATTTGCCGGGATGTGGCATTAGCCTTGTCGAGACTGAAGATTAGCGTCTACGCAACGCAGACCAAGGATGATCGTCATGAAGAAGTTCGCGTTCGCCCTTGTCGCGCTTTCCGCGGCCTTCGTTGCGCCTGCCATCGCCCAGGGGCAGAACAAGAGCGATTGGGACAAGATCGTGCTGGAGGACAAGGCGGGCAACGTCATGACCAGCACCGGCGGCGACTACCAGACCGCCGACGTCGGCAAGCTGCTGATCGTCGGCGAGCACATGATGCTCGGCGATGCCACCAAGGCCAAGGTCGTCTATTACGAACTCGACGACGAGGGCAAGGTCGTCGACAAGTGCGTCAAGGACTACACCGATCCGGATACCTACATCATCGATGCCGTCTGCACGCCGGCCGCCGCATGGTTGAATGGCGGCCACATCAGCGGCGCGAATGCGGGTGTCATTGCAGGTGCGGCCGTGATCGGCGCGGCGCTGATCAATTCCGGTAGTTCCAAGGACAACGGCGCGATCAGCACCGGTGCTCGCTGATCGAGCACCGGGGTTGACCAAGGAATAGCCGGCAGGGCAGGTCGAAAGGCCTGCCCTGTTCGTTTCTGCATGCTGATGCGCGTACGCGATGCCGGATTCCCGCCATGCCCATGATCGACACGCTCCGCCGTACGTTGTTGCCCGCCTTGCTCGGCGGGTTGTTGGTCGCGGTATGGCTGGGCGGCGGCGTCACCGAGGACAGCACCGCCACCGATGAGTGGCTGCAGTTGTTGGCATTGCCGTTGCTTGCGGCGGCCGTCATGGTTCTGGTCGCAGAGTTCCCGCAAGACGGTTACCGCCGTTGTGGCATCGCCATCGCACTATTGATCGTCGCCGTGCCATTGCTGCAATTGCTGCCCGTGCCTGCGGCTTGGTGGAACCTGCCGCCCGCGCGCGGTGCGTTGGTTGCCGACCTGCAACAGGCAGGCGTCGCGGCGCTCCGCGATCATTGGACGCTGGCGCCTCACGCCACCGAAAACGCGCTTTGGGCATCGCTGCCCGCACTGGCTGCGTTTCTTGCTGTACTCGCGATGGGTGCCGGGCGTCGGCGCAGGCTGGTGCAGGCCATCATCCTGCTGGTGCTGTTCAACGTCGGGTTCGCATTCTTCCAGGTGGGTCTGCCGCAAGGCAGTGCCCTGCGCTTGTACCAGGAGTTCGATGCCGGTTTCGGCGGCCTGCTGGCCAATACCAACCACCAGGCCACGGCGTGCATCATCGCCATGGTGCTGGCGGTGGGCTTGGCGGTGGAGTCCAGGCTCCGCGTCGAACGCGGCGAAACCCGGCCGCACATGCCCTGGTGGTATGCGGCCCTAGCCGGCTGCCTGCTGTTGATGGTGCCGTTGAGCACGGCGCGGGCGGGGATGGCCATCGCCTTGCCGGCGCTGGCCGCCGTATTGCTGCTCACCGGCGGACTGCGGCCTTCGCGGATCGGGCGCAGCAAGCGTGCGACTGCGCTGGCGCTCGGATTGGCCCTGTTGGCGATCGTTGGGGTGCGCGCCGCCCTGGGCTGGATGGCGGTGGACGAGGCCGAGGAACTGCGCCACATCATCCGTGCCGCCGCGGTCGCGACCGGCAAGACGGAGGCGCCGCTGGGCAGCGGCGCCGGCAGTTTCGTCCCCGTGTTCGAGACGTCGTCCCCCCCTTCGCTGTGGCTGGCCCATTACGTCAACCACGCGCATAACGAATACGCCCAATGGTGGCTCGAAACGGGCTGGCTGGGGATGCTGGTGCTGGCATTCGCGCTGGCGCTGCTGGCCATCTGCATCTGGCGCATCGCACGGCTGCGTTCGCGCGGCGGCGATGCCAACCTGGCCGCATCCTGCTGCGTGGCCGTCTGCGCGGTGTTGGCGCATTCCTGGGCGGACTACCCCTTGCGCACCACCGCCCTGATGACCACGACGGCGATGCTGGCCGGGTTGATGTTGGGCGCGTTGGCGGATGCGCTGGTGCGGGAGAAATCCCGGCGTCGCATCCGCCACGAGCGTGGGACGTCGGTGCAGGGCGACGGCGCCTTGCCGCAAGCCGCGGCAGCGGAATGGCCTCGCGCGGGCCATGGCGAGGACGCGGACACGACGCAACCGGCATAATGTCGCACCGCAATAAGCGATCTGGAGCCGGCGACATATGCCGTCGAAACGACTGGAACATGCGCGCATCGCCATCGTCGGTCTTGGCTATGTCGGCTTGCCGCTGGCGGTCGAATTCGGCAAGCGCTACGACACGATCGGTTTCGACATCAACGCCGCCCGCATCGCGGAATTGCGCCAGGGGCGCGACAGCACGCTGGAGGTGGAACCCGAGCTGCTGGCGCAGGCCGCGCGGCTCGCCTTCACCGACGCGCTGGACGGCATCGCCGGCTGCGATGTCTTCATCGTCACCGTGCCGACCCCGATCGATGCCGCCAAGCGCCCCGACCTGACCCCCCTGGTGAAGGCCTCCGAGGCGATCGGCAAGGTGTTGAAGCCCGGCGACACCGTGGTCTATGAGTCCACCGTCTATCCGGGCTGCACCGAGGAAGTCTGCATCCCGATCCTCGAACGCGTGTCCGGGCTGAGGTTCAACGCGGACTTCTTCGCCGGCTACAGCCCGGAACGCATCAATCCCGGCGACAAGGAACACCGCGTCACCAACATCCTGAAAGTGACCTCCGGCTCGACGCCGGAGGCCGCGGACTTCGTCGATGCGCTGTACGCCAGCATCATCACCGCGGGCACCCACAAGGCACCGAGCATCAAGGTCGCCGAGGCCGCCAAGGTCATCGAGAACACCCAGCGCGACCTCAACATCGCGCTGGTCAACGACCTCGCGATCCTGTTCAACAAGCTGGGCATCGATACGCTGGACGTGCTGGAAGCGGCAGGCACCAAGTGGAACTTCCTGCCGTTCCGGCCCGGCCTGGTCGGGGGCCACTGCATCAGCGTCGATCCGTACTACCTGACCCACAAGGCGCAGGAGGTCGGCCACCATCCGCAGGTGATCCTGGCCGGCCGCCGCACCAACGACGGCATGGGCGGCTACGTCGCCGACCAGGTCCTGAAGCTGATGGTGCGAAAGGGCATCAACCCGGTCGGCGCGCGCGTGCTGCTGCTGGGGCTGGCGTTCAAGGAAAACTGCCCGGACCTGCGCAACACCCGCGTGGTGGACATCATCGAGACGCTGCGCGGGTACAGCTGCAGCGTGGACGTGCACGATCCGTGGGTGGACGCCGCCGAGGCGACCCATGAATACGGGCTTGCGCCGATCCCGGCGCCGGAGCGGGGCGCCTATGACGCCATCGTGCTTGCGGTCGGCCACGACCAGTTCCGGGCATTGGGCGGCCAGGGCGTGCGCGACTTCGGCAAGCCGTTGTCGGTGGTGTACGACGTGAAGTGCCTGTTGCCGCGGGAGGCGGTGGATGGGAGGCTGTGAAATGGCGGTCCTAGACGCAAACGGAAGTGACGACACGAGATGAAAATTCGTGTTGCGAGGTTGCCTGCATCGACACTGCTCCGCAGGGCTGCCTTGGCCTACCTCATCGTCTGGGTGCTCTCGCCACCTCTTGCATATGGTGCCATGTGGCGTTTCATTGCCTTGTCTGCCATGGTGACTTGGCTGCTACTCGAACTGGCAGCCCCGCGAAGTGTTTTGCTGAAGCCGTCGTGGCCGGTGCTCGGCACCGTCGTCTTCCTCGGCTACACCGCCTTCGTGGAATGGCTGGTCCCGGATGCGGGAGAGATCAGCCGACACTTCCAGATATGGATCATGTTCTTCTTCCTGCTGGTGGGGGAAAGCCTGGGCAGGGGGCGCGACGGGGATGCAAGGCTGTGCTTCTGGCTGGTGCTGCTGGTGCTGCCAATCTGGTCGATTGCGACCTTGCGTGGCATCGAGACGATTGCGGTCGACGTGGCGCGCACTATCAGTCGCTCATCCGACGAGGCGAGGACATTGGCCGGGCAGGGCGTAGGTGGATACGGGTTTGTCTATACAGTCTTGTTGTGCCTGCCATTCCTCGCCTGGTTCGCCACCCGTCCCCGCAGCGCTGCCGCGACCATGGGGGCGCGTGGTTGGCGCAGGCGTGGGGTGATGACGCTGCTGATGCTCAATTTCCTGCTGGGTTACCTGCTGCTGTTGCGTGCCGGCTACACCATCGGGCTTGTGTTGGCGGCCATTGCGCTTTGCCTGGTGTTGCTGGTGCGTGCGCGGGGTGGCTTGCGCCTGGCGATCTCGCTGTCGCTATCTGCGATGCTGGTGCTGCTGGCTGCCTTCGCGCTGCGCCCGGCACTGGATGGCCTGCAGGGGGCTGCGGCGGGAACCGAGTACGCGGCGAAGGTTCGCGATGTGCGCCGCTCGCTGGATGAAGACCAGAGCACCGGCACGGTAGGGGACCGCGCGGAACGCTACCAGCGCAGTATGCGGTTGGCCCTGGAGAATCCGGTGATGGGCACCCTGACCTTTGATCACGTGGGAAAACACTCGGCCGCGCTGGATCGTTACGCCCAGTACGGATTCGTGATCGGAACCCTGTTCCTGCTGTTGCTCGTGTACCTGCCTTGGAGATTCGTGCGCGACCGGCGGGTGCCGTTCGGTCCCGCGTTGGCATTCCTGGCGGTCGCGCTTGCGTTCCCCCTCCTGAACAACGTCTTCATGTCTTGGGGCCTGATCCTGTACGTGTTCTCGCGTGGGGCACTGGCGGTGATGGGCATCCCGCTGCAGCGGGAGCGGCGGCTAGGCCACGCCCCGGGAGTGCCTGCGCATGCGTGACACGGTGCTCTACGTCGGCGGGTTCGGCTTGCCGGACCGCACCGCGTCGGCGCTGCGTGCGCTGGGCAATGCAGCGGTCTTGCGCGCGGCGGGCTATCGGGTGGTGGTCGCCGGCAAGTTCGCGCAGATTCCGGACCCGGCCAGCCAGCCGCTGCGGGTGCAGGGCTTCGACTGCCATGACATCCGCGAGCCACTGGCCGGCACGCCGCGTCGCGACTACACGCTGACGCCGGCCAACATCGAGGCCCTGCTGGCGCTTGTCGGGCCGGAGCGTGTGGTCGCGGTGATGGCTTACAACTTCCCGGGGTTTGGCTTGGCGCGGTTGATTCGCGTAGCGCACCGGTTGGGTATTCCGGTGATCAACGAGAGTACCGAGTGGTACGGTTGGGAAGGCTTCCGGCCGGTGACCAATGTCCGGCGCATTCTTGAGTCCCGCTGGCGCAACAACGGATTGGTGCGCGAAGCCGGCAACCTTGTATGCGCAACCCGCTGGTCGCAAGCCCGGCATCCGGGCGTCAACGCGCTGGTGTTGCCATTTGCCCTGGATCCCGGATGGGACTGCTGGCAGACGCCACCCAATGAGGACTGGTGCGCGGGTACCGATGCGCTGCGGTTCGTCTATTCCGGAAGCCCGGGCCTCGGGATGCACAAGGATCGCCTGCCGCTGATCGTGCAGGCGCTGGATCGGGTCGCCGGCGATTCCCGCGATTACCGTTTCGCGGTGGTCGGCATGTCCGCGCAGGACTACTTGCGCAGCGTGCCGGCGCATGCCGCGATCCTGCGCAGGCATGCAGGTCGCCTGCGGTTCCTCGGCCGGCGACCGCACCGGGACGCGGTAGGCGTGCTGCGCGCGGCGGATTTTTCGATCTTCGTGCGCGAGCGAAACCGGGTCAGCGAGGTGGGTTTCCCAACCAAATACGCCGAAGCGGTCACTTGCGGGGTCCCGGTGTTCACCAACCGCAGCAGCGATATCGGCGACTACCTGCGCGATGGCGACAACGGGATCCTGCTGCCGGACTGCGGGGCGGATGCGCTGGCGCAGGGCCTGCAACGTGCGTTCGATTTGTCGCGGGCGGAACGGGCCGCGATGAAAGCACGTGTGGCGGCGGACAACCCGTTCGCGGTGCAGGCCTGGGTGCCGCGCATGCGCGCGTTCATGCAGAACCTCAGGATGCCGCGATGACCGGCCCGATGCGCATCCTGTGGTTGGTGAACATCCCCCTGCCGCACGCGGCGGAAGCCCTGGGCCTGCCGCGCACGCCGTTCGGCGGCTGGCTGTCGACCATGACCCGGCGCCTGGCCCGGGTGCCCGGCGTGGAGCTGGGCGTGGCGATGCGTGCGCCCGTCGACGAACTGCAGATCGCGGACGTGGACGGCATTCGCTATTACGCGTTGCCGCAGGTCGGCAAGGGCGCCCTGGACGCGCGTGGCGCGGACTGCGCGGCGGTACTGGCGGATTTCGCACCACACCTGCTGCATGCCGAGGGTTCGGAGATGGCTTACACGCGACGCATGCTGGCCGCATGGCCGGGGCCGCGCTTGCTCAGCCTGCAGGGCGTCATCAACGGGTACGAGGCGTTCGAACTTGGCGCGTTGCGGCCGGGCGCCATGCTGGCTTCGGCGCGTCCGGCACGCATGCTCACGGCGCTGGCACTGCTGCTGAACAAGCGCCTGCGCTTCATGCCCCGTCTTGCCGGCGAGCGTGAAGCCGTAGGCATGGCAGGCCATATCATGGGGCGCACGCCCTGGGATCGCGCGCAAGCCTGGGCGCTGAATCCGCGCGCCCGTTACCACCACTGCAGCCGAACCCTGCGCGATCCGTTCCACCAGCGACGTTGGTCGCTGCAGGGATGCGAGCCGCACACCATCTTCGTTGGCAATGCAGCCGCGCCCCGCAAAGGGGTGCATGTCATGCTGGAGGCGCTTGTCTTGCTGCGCCGGGAGTTCCCGAAGGCGCGACTGGTGGTGGCGGGCCAGTCGCCGTTCGAAGGTGGCCGCGCATTGCGTCGCTGGGTGGGCTACCCGGCTTACCTGAGAGGCCGGATTGCCGAATTGGGCCTCGCCGATGCGTTGGAATTCACGGGACTGCTCGATGCAGCGGGAATGGCCCACCGCATGGCACGCTGCCAGGTCTATGCGATGACCTCGTTGATCGAAAACAGCCCCAACACCCTGGGCGAAGCGATGATGCTGGGCATGCCCTGCGTGAGCGCCTACGCCGGCGGCGCCCCGGGCATGGCGCGCGATGAACATGAGGCCTTGTTCTATCGCGCAGAAGATCCGGTAACGCTCGCCTGGCAGTTGAAGCGCGTGTTCGACGACGGCGCATTGGCGCAGGCGCTGGGCGAGGCGGCGCGCGCGCGCGCCATGCAGACTCACGATCCGGAGGCGAACCTGGACGACCTCCTACGCGCCTATCGCGCCATCCTGCAGCCGGAGCGCACGCCATGACGCGCGTACCGGCCCCCGTGGTGGTGTTCGCCTACAACCGCCCGGTTCACTTGCAACGCACCCTGGACGCATTGGCAGCCTGCCGCCTGGCGGACCAGACCGAGGTGTTCGCCTTCGCAGACGGGCCACGCAACGCCGCCGCCGCGACGGCCATCCGGCAGGTCCGCGAGGTGCTGGCGCAGGAAGCGACGCGGGGGCGCTTCGCCGGTTTCCATATTGACGCCTCCGAGGCCAATCGCGGATTGGCGAACTCCATCATCCGAGGGGTCGGCAGCGTGATCGAGCGCCACGGCCGGGCGATCGTGCTGGAGGACGACCTGCTGGTGACGGCGGACTTCCTGGTGTTCATGAACGATTGCCTGGACTACTACGCGGAAGATGCTTCCGTGGGTGCGGTCACCGGATTTTGTCCATTGGAGTCGATGCCTGCTGGTTTTCGGGGCGATGTCTTCATGGCGATGCGCAATGCCAGCCACAGCTGGGGCACGTGGAGGCGGGTTTGGGATGGTGTCGATTGGTCCGCTGCCGGCAAGCAGCGCCTGGACCGCAAGTGGGCGGTGCGCCGCGAATTCAACCGCGAGGGCAACGATCGCTACGACCGCTTGCGGCGGCAGATGGCGGGGAAGATCGACTCGTGGTCGATCCGCTTCGGCCTGTCCCTGTTCTTGCGCGGATTGGGGACGGTCTATCCCGCGGTGAATCGGGTCGGCAACACCGGCTACGACGGTAGCGGGGTGCATTGCGGCAGTGGGACGCCGATGAACGAGCGTATTGCGGAATCCGACTACACATTGCGCAAGGTCGCGTTGGACCCTGCCATCCAGCAGGCGTTTCATCGCACCTATTCCGGTCCCTTGCGTGGGCGCCTGCTGCGCGATGCATTGGCACGCTGGCCACGCTTGGCGGGTTGGTTGGGACGTTGATGCACGGCGGCCACGGCCTGGGTGACGCTGCCCATCGCGCGCGCCAGCGCAGGCTGGGCGGGATGCTGGCGTATCTGCAGATCGCCCTGAACATCGGGATTGCGCTGGCGTACACGCCCTTCATGGTGCGCACGCTGGGCCAGGCCGACTACGGCCTGTTCGCGATTGCCGGCGCCATGGCCTCCTACCTCGTGATCCTGGACATGGGCCTGGCCGATTCGGTGGTCAGGCGGCTGGTGGGACTTCATGGCAAGGACGACCGCCAGGGTGAGCGCGACTTCCTCGGCTCGATGGTCTCGCTCTATGGCGTGCTGGGCCTGATGATCCTCGGCGCGGCGGCCATCGCGATCGCGTGCGTGCCGATGCTGTTCGGCGGCACCATGGCGCCCGACGCACTGAGCACCCTGCAGACCATGCTGGTTCCGTTGGGCATCAGCACCGCGGTGGTGGTGGCCGGCAACCCGCTCAATGCCACCCTGGTGGCGCACGAACGCTTCGTGTTCCTGCGGTCGCTGGAGATGGCCACGGTCGTGCTGGTGACCCTCGGCAACGTCGCCGCCTTGCTGCTGGGTGGCGGTGTGCTGTCGGTCGTGGTGGTCGCCAGCAGCGGCGCCATGCTGGCTACGCTTTGCAAATGGCTGATGGTGCGCGGCGGTTTGCGGCTTCCACTCGCGGCAAGGCACGTGGATCGGACGCAGCTCACCGGCATGTCGTCGTATGCCGCCCCGATCTTCGTGTCGATGCTGGTCGAGCAGATCTTCTGGAAACTCGACAACATCCTGATCGGCGCCCGCCTGGGGGCGGCGGCGGTGGCGGTTTACGCGATCGGGGTGATGTTCAACAAGTACTTCATGGCGTTCGCCACCGCGATCTCTCGGGTGATGATGCCGGACCTGGTGCGGCGCATCGATGCCGGCAGCGATACGACCGAACTGACCGGGCGATTGGTCGAGGTGTCCCGCTGGCAGGCCTTCGTGCTGATGCTCGTGTTGTCGGGGTTGGTGCTGTTCGGCGAGCATTTCATCCGCACCTGGATGGGGCCCGGATACGAGCTGTCGTACTGGGTGCTGGTGTGCACCCTGGGGCCGTATGCCTTCGAGTTGATCGGCAACGTCCGCAACGTGGTGCTGCAGGTCAAGGGCTTGTACTGGTGGCGGGCCGGCATCTTTCTGGCCGCGGCGCTGGTGAACATCCCGGCCACGCTGCTGGCCATGCGGCACTGGGGCATCGTCGGGGCTGCGGTGTGTACCGGTGGCGGCATCCTCGCGGCCTACATTGGCGTTGCCTGGGTGCTCTCGAGCAAGGCCGGTATCCCGGTATTCGGTTATCTGCGCGGCGTGTGGAAGGGCATCGCACCGGCGCTGTTGCTCAGCCTCCCCGTCGGGTGGGTGCTGCACCTTGGCTTGCCTGCGCAGGGTTGGTTTGCGCTGGCGCTGAAGATCGCGGTGTATACGCTGGTCTATCTCGGCCTGATGTGGGCGATCGCCCTGAATGGCGTTGAGCGCATGCAGGTCCGAGGCGTTTTGGCGGGCGGGCGACGCGGATGAGTGAGCCCCGGCCCTGGATTGCCTATGTGGGTCCGTTCCCCTATCCGGCAGGCGGCGCGGCGTCGCGGCGCGTGCTGGGCATGGCCCAGAGCATTGCGCAGTCGGGTCATGACGTGGTGGTGGCCAGTGGGTCGGGGTCATCGGAAGCGGACGCGGGAGTCCTGGTGCCGCAAGGGGACGGCATCGCCTACTGCCTGCTGCCGGAGCGAACCGCGGAACACTGGCCGCGTCCGTTGCGTCGCTTCCGCTACGCATGGATGGGCGAGCGCACCGTGGCGTGGCTGGCCTCGCGACCGACGCTGCCGCAGGCGGTCGTGCTCTACAGCGGTTACACGCCGTACCTGCAGCGCCTGCTGCCGTGGTGTCACCGCAATGGTGTACGCCTGCTGTTCGATGCAGTGGAATGGTACGAGCCCGCGCATCCATCGGGTTACCTCACATCGCCCTACCAATGGAACATCGAATGGGCGATGCGCCGCCTGGTACCGAAGGTCGATGCCGTGATCGCGATCAGTCGCTACCTGGCCGACTATTACCGGGCGCGCGGCCTTCCGGTGGAGATCGTGCCGCCGACCACCGGGGCGATCGCGCCGGGTCCATGGCAGCCGGATCCTGCATTGCGCCTGTGCTACGCCGGCAACCCCGGCTACAAGGACGACCTGGGGGCGGTGCTGCGGGCCGTGGCCGCGCTGGCGGGGCAGGGCGCCGCGATCCATCTGACGGTCGCCGGGCCCGCGCGCCAGGACGTGCTGCGCCTCCTCGGCGCGCCGCACGAGCGGGAGATTCCCTGGTTGCGCACGCCCGGCATGCTGGCGCACGGGGACGTGCAGCGGCTGGTGGGCAGCACGGATTTCAGTATCCTTGTCCGGCAGCCATGTCGCACGTCGCAGGCGGGCTTCCCGACCAAGTTCGTCGAAAGCTTCGCGTGCGGGACGCCGGTCATCGCCAACCTCACCAGCGACCTGCACCTGCACCTGCGGGACGGGGAGACGGGGCTGGTGTGCGACGGGCCCGATGCCGTAGCCATTGCAGCGACGCTGGAGCGCGCCCTGGCGATGGATGCGTCGGTGCTGCGCCGGATGCGCGCTGCCTGCATCGGCCATGCATCCACCGCGTTCCATCCCTCGGGTTACGCGACGGCCCTGCACGACCTGCTCCAGCACCAGACGCACCAATGAAGGAAGACGAATGCAAGCGTTGATAACCGGCGGCGCCGGGTTCATCGGATCGAACATCGCCAGGGCATTGACCGCAGAGGGTTGGGGCGTGCGCGTGCTGGACGACCTGTCGTCCGGATACCGCGCCAACCTGGACGGACTGCCGGTCGACTTCCGCCACGGCGATGTGCGCGATCCGCTGGCGGTGGCGGATGCCGTTGCCGGTTGCGACGTAGTGTTCCACCTTGCGGCGTCGGTGGGCAACAAGCGGTCGATCGATGATCCGATCGGCGATGCCTCGATCAACGTCATCGGAACCCTGCAGGTGCTGGAAGCCGCGCGCCGGTCCGGCGTGCGCAAGATCGTGGTGTCCTCGTCCGCCGGCATCTACGGCGAACTGCGCACCGTGCCGATCCATGAAAGCCATCCGCTGGATCCGCTGACCCCGTACGGCGCGTCGAAGCTGTGCATGGAGAAGCAATGCCTGGCTTATGCGGCCACGCATGGCATCGAGGCCGTGGCCCTGCGCTACTTCAACGTCTACGGGCCGAACCAGCGATTCGATGCTTATGGCAATGTCATTCCGATATTTGTCTTCAATGCCTTGCAGGGGCGTCCGATCACGATTTTCGGTGACGGCATGCAGACCCGCGACTTCGTCAACGTCGCGGACGTCGTGCAGGCGAACATCAAGGCTGCGACGGCACCCGGCGTCACCGGCGCATTCAACATCGCCAGCGCCTCTCAGACGCGGATCCTCGATCTCGCAGTTGCCGTTAAGGACGGGCTTGGCGTGCCGGTCGATATCGAGTTCGGTCCGCTGCGAGCCGGGGACGTGGAGCACAGCCTTGCCGACATCGAGGCCGCATCCAATGCGTTCGGCTACCAGCCTGCCATCACGATGGAAGACGGGTTGCCCGAATACCTGGCCTGGGCCAGGGGCGAGGCCCCGCGTACCGGCACGTCCCAAGGAAATTGACATGTTCGAAAACAAGACGCTCCTGGTCAGCGGCGGCACCGGCTCCTTCGGCAACGCTGTGCTGCGCCGGTTCCTGCAAACCGGCATCGGTGAAGTCCGCATCCTCAGCCGCGACGAGAAGAAGCAGGACGACATGCGCAAGCGCCATGCGTCGGGAAAGCTGAAGTTCTACATCGGCGACGTGCGCGACCCGGCCAGCGTGATGAACGCGATGCGCGGGGTGGATTACGTGTTCCATGCGGCGGCGCTCAAGCAGGTGCCTTCCTGCGAGTTCCACCCGATGGAAGCGGTGAAGACCAATGTCATCGGTACCGAGAATGCCACCGAGGCCGCGATCCAGTGCGGCGTGAAGCGCATGATCTGCCTGAGTACCGACAAGGCGGTGTATCCGATCAACGCCATGGGCATTTCCAAGGCGATGATGGAGAAGGTGTTCGTGGCCAAGTCGCGCAACGTCGATCCGGCGAAGACCACGATCTGCGGCACCCGCTACGGCAACGTCATGGCTTCGCGGGGGTCGGTGATCCCGTTGTTCGTCAACCAGATCAACGCCGGCACGCCGATCACCATCACCGACCCGGAAATGACCCGGTTCATGATGACCCTGGACGACGCGGTGGACCTGGTGCTGTACGCCTTCGAGCACGGCAACAGCGGCGACATCTTCGTGCAGAAGGCGCCGGCGGCGACCATGCACACGCTGGCCCGTGCGCTGACCGAGCTGCTCGGCAAGCCGGACCATCCCATCCAGATCATCGGCACCCGCCATGGCGAGAAGAAGCACGAAACCCTGCTCAGTCGTGAGGAAATGGCCCACGCCGAAGACCTCCCCGGCTATTTTCGCGTCCCGCCGGACCTGCGCGACCTGAACTACGGCAAGTACGTGGAGCAGGGCGAGAAGCGCATCAGCGAGGCGGAGGACTACACCTCGGCCAATACCGAGCGACTGGACGTGGACGGGATGAAGGCGCTGTTGATGAAACTCGACTTCATCCGTGACCTGGTCGCCGGCCGTCCGGCCGTGCCGGTGGATTGACATGAAGGTCCTGGTCACCGGTGCCGACGGCTTCATCGGCAGGAACCTGCGCGTCGCCCTGGGCGAACGCGAAGGCTTCGAGGTATTGCCGGTCACGCGCGCCAGCAGCGAGGCCGACCTGGCCGCGGCCGCCGCGGGCGCGGACGCCGTCATCCACCTGGCAGGCGTCAACCGGCCAACGGATCCCGTCGAGTTCGCGACCGGCAATGCCGACTTCACTGCGCGCCTGTGCGCATTGCTGTCGGCCACCGGGCGCGCCATCCCGGTCGCGTTCGCCTCGTCGATCCAGGCGGCGCGCGACAACGCCTACGGCGCCAGCAAGCGCGCCGCGGAAGCGCATCTCGCGGCGTACGGCGAGGCCACCGGGGCAAGCGTCGCGCTGTACCGCTTCGCCAACGTGTTCGGCAAGTGGAGCCGACCCGATTACAACTCCGCGGTGGCCACCTTCTGCCACAACATCGCCCGCGGCCTGCCGATCCGCATCGACGATCCATCGGTGCCGTTGCGGCTGATCTACATCGACGACGTGGTGGCCGAGCTGCTGCGATTCCTCGCCGATCCGGGGCAGGGCGTGCGCTTCCCTGAGCCCGGTCCGGTGCATGCCACGACCGTGGGCGAACTGGCACGGCAGGTCGAGGCCTTTCGGGACGTGCGCAGCACCCTGGTCAGCGAGCGCGTGGGCACCGGGCTGGTGCGGGCGCTGTACGCGACCTATGTGAGCTTCCTCCCGCCCGGGTCGTTCAGCTACCCGGTGCCGATGCACGGCGATGCACGCGGCGTGTTCGTGGAAATGCTGAAGACGCCGGACTGCGGGCAGTTCTCGTTCTTCACCGCGCATCCCGGCGTGACCCGCGGCGGCCATTACCACCACACCAAGACCGAGAAGTTCCTGGTGATCAAGGGTCGCGCGCGGTATCGCTTCCGCGAGCTGCTCACCGACCAGACCTTCGAGGTCGAGAGCGACGGCGGCACCGCGCTGGTGGTCGAGACCATCCCCGGCTGGGCGCACGACATCACCAACATCGGCGACGACGAACTGGTGGTGATGCTGTGGGCGAACGAGATCTTCGACCGGCAACGACCCGACACGGTGGCGAGCAAGGTATGAACGAACACGTCATGGCCCGGCGCAAGCTGAAGGTCGCCACCATTGTCGGCACCCGCCCGGAGATCATCCGGCTGTCGCGGGTGATCGCAGCGCTGGATGCCCATTGCGACAACGTCCTGGTGCACACCGGCCAGAACTACGACTACGAACTCAACGGGATCTTCTTCGACGACCTCGGCATCCGTCGGCCCGACGTGTTCCTGGAGGCGGCCGGCGCCACCGGTGCGGAGACCATCGGCAAGGTCATCATCGCCGCCGACCGGGCGCTGGCCGACATCCAGCCGGACGCGGTGCTGGTGCTGGGCGACACCAACAGCTGCCTGGCGGTGATCCCGGCCAAGCGCCGCAAGATCCCGATCTTCCACATGGAAGCCGGCAACCGCTGCTTCGACATGCGGGTGCCAGAGGAGATCAACCGGCGGATCGTCGACCACACCGCCGACATCAACCTGACCTACAGCGACATCGCCCGCGAATACCTGCTGGCCGAAGGCCTGCCGCCCGACAGGATCATCAAGACAGGCAGCCCGATGTGCGAGGTGCTGGCGCACTACGCGCCCAGGATCGCGGCATCCGATGCGCTCGACCGCCTGGGCCTGCGGCCCGGCGGCTACTTCCTGGTCAGCGCGCACCGCGAGGAGAACATCGAGTCCGACCGCAACTTCGGGGGCCTCGTTGAGGCGCTCAACGCGGTGGCCGCCGCCTACGACCTGCCGGTGGTGGTCTCCACGCACCCGCGCACCCGCAAGCGCATCGACGCGCTGGCCATCAGCCTCGACGCCCGCGTGCAACTGCTCAAGCCGCTTGGCTTCAGCGACTACGTGCGCCTGCAGATGGATGCCAAGGCGGTGTTGTCCGACAGCGGGACGATCAGCGAGGAAGCCTCGATCCTGAACTTCCGCGCGCTCAACCTGCGCGAGGCGCACGAGCGGCCGGAAGCGATGGAGGAGGGCGCGGTGATGATGGTCGGCATGAACGTCGAGCGGGTGATGCAGGGGCTGGCGGTCCTGGAGTCGCAGCCCGTCGGCGACGAGCGGATGCTGCGCCAGGTGGCGGACTACTCGATGCCGAACGTGTCCGACAAGGTGGTACGGATCCTCCACAGCTACGTGGATTACGTGAACCAGGTAGTGTGGAAGAAGTGGGGATGAGCGGGATGCGAACCATGCCCGGCAGGCGCTGGCTACCCACTATTTCCATTTTGATCGGAAGCGCAAACGAATGAACAGCCAAGACTTGATTACTTCCCACTACGACTACGAGTATTTCTATCGCTCGCAACGGGCGACCGGTGAGATCGGCGGCAGAGCGAACCTCTTCAAGTTTCAACCATACATAAAATCCAGTGACGACGTGCTCGACTTCGGCTCTGGTGGAGGGTTCTTGCTCAACAACATTTCATGCGCAACCAAGACTGGTGTCGAGCTGAATCCGCACGCCAGGCGCTACTGTGAGGAAAACCACGGCTTCAAGGTGCATGCTTCGCTCGACGAGGTCGAGGATGGTCGTTTCGATGTGGTCATAAGCAATCACTGCATCGAACATGTCAAAGATCCGTATCACACCATCGAGAAACTAAAGGGGAAGCTGAGGCCCGGTGGCAGGATCGTGATCTGTGTTCCGATCGATTCTTATTCTTACAGATGGGTTCCGAATGACGTCTGCAATCACCTGTACAGCTTTAGCCCAATGAACCTCGGAAATATCCTTCAGGGCGCAGGCTTTACATGCATAGAATCCCGAGCGTTACTGCATAAGTGGGTGCCCAAATATCGGATGTTCATTCGCCTATTCGGGTTCAAGATATTTCATTGGTTGAGTTACCTTTACGGGAATTTCATTTACAACACGTTGCCTATACGCAGAAAGACCAAATGGAACCAGGTGCTCGCCACCGGACTGAAAGAAGCATGACTGGAACAGACCGGCTGGGGCATTTGGAATAGTGGCCATTGCCTCGCAATCCCAATGCGACGAGCGCACGAGCGATCCTTGAATGTGCGGGATCGCTGGCGCCTTTCATTCCGATCGCCTGTCCGTGCCGGCCATCCGCGCCGTGCGCAGGATGCAGGGCGCGCTGGCGAGGCGCGGGCCTGACGGCGAAGGCTGGTTCCAGGACCGGCGCGTCGCGCTGGCGCATCGCCGACTGAGCATCATCGATCTGTCGGGCGGCGCCCAGCCGCTGTGCGGGCAGGATCCCGCAGTTGTCGCCATCGTCAACGGCGAGATCTACAACTACATCGAACTTCGACAGGAACTGGTGGCCGCGGGCGCGGGCCTGCGCACCCGCAGCGACAGCGAGGTCATGCCGTTCCTTTACGAGCGCGAGGGCGACGCGTTCGTGCACCGGTTGCGCGGCGCCTATGCCGCCGCGATCTGGGACGGCCGGCGGCAGCGCTTGCTGCTGCTGCGCGACCGCCTTGGCGAAAAGCCGCTCCTCTACGCCGCCGGCGATGACGGCACGGTGTATTTCGCCTCCGAAATCGCCGCGCTGGTCGCCTCCGGCACGATTCCAGTGGAGCCGGATCCCGAGGCGATCAATCGCTATTTCCATTTCCGTTTCGTGCCGGAACCGGCCACTCCGCTGCGTGGCGTGCGCAAGCTCCAAGCAGGCCATCTGCTGGCGCTTTCCCCCGAATCACCCTGGCCCGTCCCGCAACGCTATTGGAATGTTTCGGCGGTCCCCTCGCTGAGCGGGAACCCGGTGGAAATCGTGCGCGCGGACCTGGAGGACATCGGTCGCATCATCGTCCGCTCCGACGTGCCGGTGGGCGTGGCGCTGAGCGGCGGCCTCGATTCCAGCGTGGTCGCCAGCCTCGCCGCGCGCTACTCGGCGCAGCAGGTCACCGCGTTCAGCGTCGGCTACGAGGGCAGGCCCGCGTACGATGAGCGTCGCGATGCCGGCGCGTTTGCCGCCCACCTGGGCATCGGCATGGTGGAAGTAGAGCTCGCCGCGGGCGACGTGGTCTCCGGCTTCGAAGGGCTGGTCGCGGACATGGGCGAGCCGATCGCCGATGCCGCCGGTTCCAGCTACCGCGCGGTGATGCGTGCCGCGCGCGATGCCGGGGTCAAGGTGATGTTCCAGGGCCAGGGCGCCGATGAGCTGTTCTGGAGCTATGGCTGGATGCGCCAGGCGCTGGCGGAGAACCGGGCGCGCGAAGCAGGACCCGGTGCAGCGGCCACCCTGGCGAGCAGCCTGCGCAGCAAGGTACGCCTGCCCGCGCGTTTCGTGTCGCGTACGCTGGCGCAATGGGCGGTGGAGGGCGGCGGTCTTGTCGATGCGTTGTCGATGTATCGTCGCCTGCGCCAGCACGACCCGGGGCAGGTGCTGTTCTGGGACGTTGCAAGGCCCATGGATCGCATTGCCGCGGCGGTGGCGGACCTCGCGGGCGATGCGATGCGCCCGCTGGCGACGCTCAAGCAGGCGCGCATGGCATTCCACGGCCGTGTGCCGGGCGAATCCTGGGAACGGGCCTTGGTGCGCCACATCCTGGCGACCTACCTGCTCGAGAATGGCATCTCGCAGGCCGACCGCTACAGCATGGCGGCAGGCGTGGAAGCGCGGTTGCCCTTCGTGGACTACCGGCTGGTCGAACACGCGGTGGGGCTCAACGACACCCAGGCGGATGCGGTGGCACCCGGCAAGCGCTGGCTGCGTGCCGCCGTGGCCCAGGACATCCCGGAGTGGGTGCTGAATCGCCCCAAGCGTGGATTCTCGCCGCCGACGCGCGAGTGGGTGGCGGCGCTGGTGCGCGCCCGCGGCGAATCGCTGGTCGGCGGTGCGATGGTCGCAGCCGGCCTGCTTTCGGAACGGGGTGCGCGTTCGCTGGCGCATCCGTCCGGCCGTTTCGATCGTGGCCTGCGCGACCAGCTTGCCTATCAGGCACTCGTTCTCGAGCAGTGGTTCGGCGGAATGCGTGCCTTGGCGGCAGGAGCCCGCGATGCAGTCTGAAACTACGCCAGGGCAGGCACCGCGGATCCTCCTGCACTATCCCGTCCTCAATACCGGCGGAGCGGAGCATTCCACGCTGCGCCTGCTTTCGGCGCTGGTCGATCGGGGGTGCGAAGTGCACCTGGTACTGACCACGCGAGGAGGGACGCTTGAGCCACAGGTCGATCCGCGGGTGGTCGTGCATCACCTGCGCCACGGGGCGGCCGAGCTGCCGAACCGCCTGGCGGGCATCGCCGATGCGTTCCGCTACCTGCGCGGGATCGCGGCCTGGTGCCGTGGCAGGGTCCAGCAAGCATGGCGGTCGCGGCGCTTCCACGCGATGGCGTTCGATGCCGCCATCGTCGGTCTGCACGGGACCTCGCCTGCGTTCGTATGCCGGCATGTTCGCGCCGCCACGCGGCTGGTCATGGTCAGGAGCGACGCAGCCGATGACCCGCGGGGCCGCCTGCGCCGCAATATCGCGCGCTTCGCCGACGCCATCGACGCGTACGTCTGCGTCTCTGGCGCGGTACGGGCGTCGCTGCTGGCGCGTTTCCCGCACCTGGCGCCGAAGGCCGTCCGCATCTACAACCTGATCCAGCCCGAAGGCATGCGCGCGCGCGCCGCGGAGGCACCGGATCCGTTCGGCGTCGCCGGTGATCAAGTTGGCCCGCGGGTCCTCAGCGTCTGCCGCCTGCAGGAATCGCAGAAGGCCTTGCTGCGCATGGTCGAGGTGCACCAGCGGTTGCTGGATGCCGGCATTCGGCACGAATGGCATGTGCTGGGCGATGGTCCGGACCGCTTCCTGCTGGAACGCGCAATCGCGGAGCGCGGCGCCTCAGGCACCTTCATCCTGCATGGGGCCGTGGCCAATCCATTCGCCTGGTATGCGCACGCCGACCTGGTGGCGGTGTTGTCCTATATCGAAGGACTGAGTGGGGTCGTCAACGAGGCGCGCGTGCTGGAGCGCCCGATCATCGCGACCCGCTTCGCGGGCGTCGAGGAACAGATCGAAAGCGGGGTCAACGGCCTGATCGTGGAGCAGGAGACGGATGCCATCGTGTCGGGGATGCGTCGCCTGCTCCTGGACCCGGCGCTGCGGTCGCGCCTGGCGGCGGGAGGGTATCCCGACGCGCTGATGGACGATGGCGCAAAGATCGACGCGCTGTTGGCCTTGGTCGAGACGCCACGGGCTGCGGACGGGTCGCGGCGGTGAGGGTGCTGTTGCTGGCCGGGTTCGCGGCGTCGGTGGTGCGTTTCCGCGGCGACCTGATTCGCGCGATGCAGGCATGCGGCTGCGAGGTGCACGTGGCGGCGCCGGGGTTGTCCGCCTGCCGCGAGGTCGCCGAAGCGTTGTCGCGCATGGGCGTGCGCATGCACGACACACCCCTCGGGCGGACCGGGACCAGCATCCCTGCGGACCTCGCCTACTTGTTCCGCAGTTGGCGCCTGATGCGGCGGGTCAGGCCCGCGGCCACGCTGGCGTATACCGCCAAGCCCGTCATCTACGGGACCTTGGCGGCCTGGGTTGCCGGCGTGCCGTACCGCTACGCCCTCGTCACCGGGCTCGGGTTCGCCTTCACCGCTGGTCGCCGCGGGATGCTCACGCAGGTGGTCGCTTTCCTGTACCGGATCGCACTGGTGCGGGCACGCCTGGTGTTCTTCCAGAATCCGGATGACCAACGCCTGTTCCGAGCGCGGGGCCTGCTCCTCTCCTCGACGCCGTCGGTGGTGGTGGATGGCTCGGGCGTCGACGTCGCTTCTTACGCTGCCACCCCGCTGCCGACGGGGTCCCCGGTCTTCCTGATGATCGGTCGCCTGATCGGCGACAAGGGCGTCCGCGAATACGCGGAGGCCGCCCGGTGCGTCAAGCTGCGGTTTCCCGCCGCGCGCTTCCGGTTGGCGGGCTGGATCGACGCCAACCCGGATGCGATCGCACCGGAAGAACTGGACGCCTGGGTCGCGGACGGCACCATCGAGTTCCTGGGCAGGCTGGAAGATGTCCGGCCCGCCATCGCCGCGGCCACGGCGTACGTGCTCCCGTCCTATCGCGAGGGAACCCCGCGCACGGTGCTGGAGGCGATGGCCATGGGCCGCCCCATCATCACCACGGATGCGCCTGGCTGCCGGGAAACCGTGATCGACGGGGAGAACGGCTTCCTGGTGCCGGTCGGTTCCGTCGACGCGCTGGTCGAGTCCATGGTGAAATTCATCGGAGACCCGGCGCTCGCCCCGCGAATGGGTGAACGCTCGCGGGGAATCGCGGAGGAGAAGTACGACGTGCACAAGGTCAACGCCGTGATGCTGCGTGAGATGGGCATTGCCCCCCCGCAGAGTGGTGCGCCTCATGCAGGCTGACGATTCGTTCCCTGCGCTGGTTGCGCACGTCAGGGCGCTCTACGGGGAGGGCTTCATCCCCCTCCATCGCCCCGTCTTCGAGGGCAACGAGCGCCGGTACCTGGTCGACTGCATCGACTCCAACTTCGTCTCGTCGGTGGGAGCGAAGGTCGCCGAGTTCGAGCAGCAGGTTGCCGCCTTCACCGGCGCGAAATACGCGATTGCCACCGTCAACGGGACCGCAGCGCTGCACGTGGCGCTGCAGTTGGCCAGGGTGCAGCGTGGCGACGAGGTGATCAGCCAGGCGCTGACTTTCGTCGCCACCTGCAATGCGCTGCGTTATGCCGGTGCCGATGCGGTCTTCATCGACGTGGATCTGGATACCTTGGGGCTGAGTCCGCTAGCGCTGCGCCGCTGGCTGTCGGCCAATGCGGAGGTTCGCGAAGGACGGGCATTCAACCGCACGACCGGCCGCCGCATCGCCGCCTGCGTGCCGATGCACACCTTCGGGTTCCCGCTGCGGATCGCGGAGGTGGTCGCCGTTTGCGATGAATACGGCATTCCCGTCGTGGAGGACGCGGCCGAATCGCTCGGCAGCTACGTCGGTGGTCGCCACACCGGCACCTTCGGCAAGCTGGCCACGCTCAGTTTCAACGGGAACAAGACCATCACCACCGGTGGCGGCGGCATGATCGTCACCGATGATGAGGTGCTGGCAAGGCGCGCCAAGCACATCACCACCACCGCCAAGATCCCGCATCCGTACGAGTTCGTGCACGACGAGGTGGGCTACAACTATCGCCTGCCCAACCTCAACGCCGCGCTTGGGTGCGCGCAGATGGAACGGTTGCCGGAGATGTTGGCCGCCAAGGCTGAGGTGGCACGCCGCTACGCCGGGTTCTTCGAAGCCAGCGGTGTCCGCTTCGTGCAGCCCATCGAGGGAGCGACAGCCAATCGGTGGCTCAATGCCATCGTGCTGCACGACCAGGCGCAGCGTGATGCACTTCTGGAATACACGAATGCGCAGGGCGTGATGACCCGACCGATCTGGCGGCTGATGTCGCGCCTCGACATGTTCAAGCATTGCCAGCACGACGGGCTGGAGAACTCGCAGTGGCTGGAGGCGCGGGTGGTGAATTTGCCATCCAGCGTTCCGGATGGCGCCATGCGGAAATTCCAGGGATGAACGTGTTGCAGCTGATCGGGCGCGAGCGTCCGTTGTTCGAGGACGATATCCGGGCCCACGAGGTGGAACTCTCCGCGATGGTGAGTGGAGGCCGCTTCCTGGTCATCGGCGGCGCGGGTTCGATCGGCCAGGCGGTGACTCGCGAGATCTTCAAGCGCAAGCCGCGTGCGCTGCACGTGGTGGACATCAGCGAGAACAACATGGTCGAGCTGGTGCGGGACATCCGCAGCACGCTGGGCTACATCGAAGGCGACTTCCGCACTTTCGCCATCGACTGCGGTTCCCGCGGGTTCGCCGCGTTGATGGCGGCCGGGCAGGGCTACGACCATGTGCTGAACCTGTCCGCACTCAAGCACGTCCGCAGCGAGAAGGACCCGTTCACCCTGATGCGGATGATCGAGGTCAACGTGCTCAACACGATCTCGACCGTTGCCCAAGCGCAGGCGGGCGGGGCGCGCAAGTATTTCTGCGTGTCCACCGACAAGGCGGCCAACCCGGTCAACATGATGGGCGCCAGCAAGCGGATCATGGAGATGTTCCTGATGCGCGCAAGCGAGTCGCTGCCCATCTCCACCGCGCGCTTCGCCAATGTGGCCTTCTCCGACGGGTCGCTGCTGCACGGCTTCAACCAGCGCTTCGCCAAACGCCAGCCGATCTCCGCGCCCAACGACGTGCGCCGTTACTTCGTCACCCCGCAGGAGTCCGGCGAACTGTGCCTGAGCTCCTGCCTGTTGGGCGACAACCGCGATATCTTCTTCCCCCAGCTGAGCGCGCAACTGGACCTGACCCGCTTTTCCGACATCGCCGTGCGCTACCTGCAGTCCCTGGGCTTCGAGCCCTTCGAATGCGCCAGCGAAGGCGAGGCGCGGGACCGTGCCGCGGAGTTGATCGCGCGCAAGCAATGGCCGGTGTATTTCTTCGCCAGCGACACCACCGGCGAGAAGGATTTCGAAGAGTTCTACACCGGGGCCGAAGCGCTGGAATTGGACCGCTTCGAAGCCATCGGCGTGATCCGGAACGAAGCGGTGTACGACGGGGAAAAGCTGGACTACTTCCTGGCCACCATCGAGCGCCTGCGCGCCCAGCCCACCTGGGACAAGCCGGAATTGGTGGAGCTGTTCAACCACATGATCCCGGAGTTCCGGCACAAGGACACCGGCAAGTACCTCGACGGGCGGATGTAGGCCATGCAGCGCTTCCTCGACATCCTGCTCTCTGGCTTGGCCCTGCTGGTGCTGTCACCGCTGCTGCTTCCCGTCATGCTGATCCTGCGCCTGACCGGGGAGGGCGAGGTATTTTTCATCCAGCAGCGCGTGGGGCGCGGCGGCCGCCCATTCGGACTCTACAAGTTCGCCACCATGCTCAAGGACAGTCCCAACATCGGCACCGGAACGGTGACGGTGAAGGGCGATCCGCGTGTCCTGCCATTGGGCCGGTTGCTGCGCAAGACCAAGCTGAACGAATTGCCGCAGCTGCTGAACATCCTGAAGGGCGACATGAGCATCATCGGTCCGCGCCCGCAAACCCAGCGCTGCTTCGATGCGTTCCCGCCGGAATCGCAGGCGCAGATCATCAGGGTACGCCCCGGCCTGTCCGGCATCGGCTCCATCGTCTTTCGCGACGAGGAAGAACTGATGCATGCCAGCCAGGAACCGGAGCGGTTCTATGACGAGGTGATCATGCCGTACAAGGGCCGGCTGGAAGAGTGGTACGTGGCGCACCAGGGGGCCAGGACTTACCTCGCCGCGATCTTCGTGACCGCATGGGTGGTGCTGTTCCCGGCCTCGCGCGTGGCCTGGCGGCTTTTTCCTGGGCTGCCCAGCGCCCCGGAAGGGCTCGCGGGATCCCTCTGAGCCTGGCATGTCGCCTGCCCAACGCCATCGCCAGGTCGCGGCCTTGCATGCGGCCGCCATCGACCAGGGCTTCCTGGCCACGCTAGGCGAGCCTTTCCTGGCACAGGTGTATCGCGCGATCGACGAGGCCGCGGACAGCGTCCTGCTGGTCGAGGAACTCGACGGGCGGGTCGTGGGCTTCGTGGCGGGCGGCTCGGGCATGGCGACGATCTACCGGCGCATGCTGCGACATCCCCTGCAGCTGGCGTTCTCGCTGGCGTCGGTGTTCGCGCAGCCGTCCAGGCTCCTGCGGATGATGGACATCGTTCGCTACGGAAGGGCATCGGACGCCGGTCTCGTCCTGCCGCGCGCGGAACTGCTGAGCGTCGCGGTGGATCCTGCTTGTCGCGGGACAGGCCTGGCCGTGCGCCTCTACGAGGGGTTGGAGGAGCACTTCGCGCGGCGAGGCATCAACGCGTTCCGCATCACGGTGGGCGAATCGCTCGCCGCCGCGCACCGGTTCTACCAGCGGATGGGGGCGAAGCCCATGGGACGCATCGAGGTCCATGCCGGGCGGGGTTCCGTCGTGTACGTGCAGGAGGTGCCCATGCCGCGCGGAGCGGGTGGCGTCGATCGTCGCGGGCGCGTGCGCCTCACCGGGGACGATGCGGTCTCCCCGGGGCAGGCCACGTAGAATGCGCTCCGAGATTCCCGCGCCGGAGCGCTTCCCCGCATGAAGGTCCTGGTCACCGGCACCGCCGGGTTCATCGGCTCCCACCTGGCCCATCGCCTGCTCGACCGCGGCGACGAGGTCGTCGGGTTCGACAACCTCAACGACTACTACGACGTCACCCTGAAGCAGGCACGGCTGGCGCGGCTGCAGGCGCGCGCCGGTTACACCCACGTGGCCGGCGACCTCGCGGACCGTGCCGCCGTCGAAGCCGCCTTCGCCGCCTACAAGCCGCAGCGCGTGGTCAACCTCGCCGCGCAGGCCGGGGTGCGCTACGCGGCGGAGAACCCGCACGTGTACGTGCAGAGCAATGTGGTCGGCTTCCTGCACGTCCTCGAAGGTTGCCGCCACCACGGCGTCGAGCACCTGGTGTATGCCTCCACCTCGTCGGTCTATGGCGCCAACACCGCGATGCCCTTCAGCGAGCACGCCTCTGCGGAGCACCCGCTGACGCTGTACGCGGCGAGCAAGAAGGGCAACGAGCAGATGGCCCACAGCTACAGCCACCTGTATGGCATCCCCACTACCGGACTGCGCTTCTTCACGGTGTACGGCCCGTGGGGTCGCCCGGACATGGCGCTGTTCCTGTTCACCCGCGCGATCCTCGATGGCAAGCCGATCCGCGTGTTCAACCATGGTCGGCACAAGCGCAGCTTCACCTACGTCGACGACATCGTCGAAGGCGTGGTGCGCACGCTCGACCAGGCGCCGGGCAAGAACCCGGCCTGGGACAGCGCCAGGCCCGACCCCGCCAGCAGCGGCGTCGCCCCGTACCGGCTCTACAACATCGGCAACGAGCAGCCGGTGGAATTGCTCCGCTACATCGAGGTGCTGGAGGACTGCCTGGGCCGGAAGGCGCAGATGGAACTGCTGCCGCTGCAGGCGGGCGACGTGCCCGACACCGAGGCCGACGTCTCGGACCTGATCGCCGACGTGGGCTACCGCCCGGTGGTGCCGGTGGAGACCGGGGTGGCGCGTTTCGTGGAGTGGTACCGGGGTTATTACGGCGCCTGATCGCCATCCTCGCCTGCGGGGGTACTGGCGCCCGGGAAGCGGTCCAGCAGGCGCGCGCCTCCGTACAGGACGAAGGCAGCCATGACCCGCCCGCTCGACTCGGTGCCGGCCCAGAAGACGAGGCTGCGGCGGACCAGCGGGCGATCCTGCGCAGGGGCCGGGTGCAAGGGATGGTCGGGCGCAGCGATACGGTCGAGTGCGTGCCGTCGCAGTGCGCCGATGCGGCGGCCGAGGGCGTCGATGCGCGCCTCGAGCGCGGCAGCACGGGCAGGATCCAGCTCGCGCAACGCCAGGCAGTGCAGCGCCTGCCGCAGCGCGGCGAACAAGGCAGGTCGCAGGTGGTGCCTGCGTGCGCGTTCCTGCAGCGCGAGCCAGTCGGCATCCGCCATCCCGTCGACGAAGCGCAGGAGATCGAGGTACTCGTGCAATGGCCGGTGCATGCCGCTGCGTGCGACGTGCAGGGCGATCATGCAGGCGCTGTCATGGGCATCCGGGATGCGGAGGCCGTCGCGGCTCTCGCGGCTGCCGAGGATCGAGCGGGTCAGCGAGGTGCACATCGGGGGTTCGGTGACCCGGGCATGGATGTCGAGGTTCTCGTAGGTGGGGCCTTCGCCGCGCCACACCATCCAGCCTTTGCTGAGCCACCGGGTCAGGCGCGAACCCATGGGTGGCGACCGGAATCCGCGGCGGGCGAGGAACGCGCGGAATGCGTCGGCCTCTGCTTGCGGCACGATGAGGTCGTAGTCGGACAGGGGACGCGTCTCACGGGTCTCTGGCCAGCGGGCATGGATGGCGCCGCCCTTGAACAGCACCGGCGAGAATCCCGCCGTACGTGCCGAGGCGAGCGTTTCGCGCAGGCGCTCCCAGCGCCGCGCGATCCCGGCCGAAAGATGCATGCCGGCCATGGCGGCCTCGCGCGGTGCCTGCATCCCATGGCGCGCGCGCAGGTTGGCCCAGGTCGCCCCGAGCCCGCTGCGCTGCATGCTGTGCACGGAGGGCAGCGCGTGCAGCCAGGTGGGATCCCCGCTGGCCATCGCCAGGTAGCAGGCGCCTGCCAGCCGGCGCACGCCATCATCGTCTGCACTGGCCGCAACGATCGGGGAGGGAGTGCGTGTCATGCGTGGGCGGTTGGCGGCATGCCGCGATGATACGGGCTCAAGTTGTCGACGCCCTTGGCGGGTTAGCTCCGGGGGGCGGCGGTCGTCGCTGGCATAATCCGCCGATGATCCCCGTCATCCTTTCCGGTGGTTCCGGCACCCGGCTGTGGCCGCTGTCGCGCGACGCCTTCCCGAAGCAGTTCCTCGCCCTGGTCGGTCATGATTCGATGTTGCAGGCGACCTGGCACCGGGTCGCGCCGTTGGCGAGTGGCGCGCCGATCGTGGTGGCGGGGGAGACGCATCGCTTCATGGTCGCCGAGCAGTTGCGCGAGGCCGGCTGCGCCGACGCCACGATCCTGCTGGAACCGCTCGCGCGCAACACCGCCCCGGCGATCGCGGCGGCCGCACTGGAGGCGACGCGGGATGGTGCCGACCCGCTGCTGCTGGTGCTGCCGTCCGACCACGTGATCGTCGACGCCGCGGCGTTCCGTGCAGCGGTGCGTGCCGCCGGCGCCGCCGCCGAAGCGGGGGCGCTGGTGACCTTCGGCATCGTGCCCACCGGGCCCGAGACCGGCTACGGCTACATCAAGGCGGCTGCGGGCGAGGGCGTGCGCGCGGTCGAGCGCTTCGTGGAGAAGCCCGATGCCGCCACCGCGGCGGCCTATGTCGCCAGCGGCGACTACGCGTGGAACAGCGGCATGTTCCTGTTCCGCGCCTCCGCCTACCTGGCGGAGCTCGAGCGCCACCAGCCGGCGATGCTCGCGGCCTGCCGGGAGGCGCTGGCGCGTGCGCGGCGCGACGTCGATTTCGTGCGCCTAGACCAGCCGGCGTTCGCCGCTTCGCCGTCGGATTCGATCGACTATGCGGTGATGGAGAAGACCGCGCACGCGGCGGTCCTTGCGATCGATGTCGGCTGGAACGACGTCGGCAGCTGGGCCGCGCTGTGGCAGGTCGCCGAGCAGGATGGCGACGGCAATGCGCACCACGGGGACGTGCTCGCCCGCGATTGCCGCGACACCCTCGCCTGGGGTGATGGCCGCCTGCTGGCCCTGCTCGGGCTGCGCGACGTGGTGGTGGTGGATACCGCGGATGCCGTGCTGGTGGCGCACAAGGACCACGTGCAGGACGTGAAGGCGATCGTCGCCGAACTGAAGCGGCGCGGACGCGCGGAGACCAGCCTGCACCGCAAGGTCTACCGGCCCTGGGGGCACTACGATTCGGTCGACGTCGGCGAGCGCTTCCAGGTCAAGCGGATCACCGTGAAGCCCGGCGCGGCGCTCAGCCTGCAGATGCACCACCATCGCGCGGAGCACTGGATCGTGGTCAGCGGCACCGCCAAGGTCACCCGCGGCGACGAGGTCATCCTGCTCGGCGAGAACCAGAGCACCTACATCCCGCTGGGCGTGAAGCATCGCCTCGAGAATCCCGGCGTGGTGCCGCTGGAGTTGGTCGAGGTGCAGTCGGGCAGCTACCTCGGCGAGGATGACATCGTCCGCTTCGAGGACGTCTACGGCCGCGACGCGCCCGGGTAGGCGCGCGCCTGCAGGCGTGGTGCGATCGGCGATACTCGCCGGATGCGCACCGATGACCTCCCGCCGCCCGACGCCGACGTGCGCGGGATCTTCGCCAGCCTGTTGCGGCCGCACGCGAAGACGCTGGCCCTCACCGCGTGCCTGCTGCTTGCGCAAAGCCTGGCGATGCTCGGGCTGCCTTGGGCCGCGGGACGCGTTTCCGCGGCCCTGGTGTCGGCGCAAGGCGTGGCGCCATGGCTGTGGGCGGTGTTCGGGCTGGTCGCCTTGCAGGCGGGCTTGTCGTGGTGGGTGGCGGTGCGGATACAGGACACCGCGACCGGCATGGTGGCCGACGGCAGCGGTCGCCTGTTCGCGCATCTGCAGGCGTTGCCGCTGCCCTGGCACCAGGCGCGCCGTCGTGGCGACATCCTGGCGCTGCTGACGGAGGACATCGACCGCCTGGGTTGGTTCCTCGGCAGTACCCTGGCGTCGGTGCTGCCGTTGCTGTTCACCTGCATCGGCGCGCTGGGCATGATGCTGTGGATCGCCCCGGCGCTCGCGTTGCCGGTCGCGGTGCTGGTGCCGCTGGGATGGCTGGGGTTCAAGCTGCTGGGGCGTCGCTTGCGCCCGCTCGGCCGGCACTTGGCCGATGCCTACGCGCAGCGCGCGGCACAGGCGGAGGAGGCGCTGGCGCTGCTGCCGCTGGCCAAGGCCTTCGTGGCCACGCCGCGCGCTGTGCAGCGCTTCCGCGGGCAGCTTGCGCAGGTGCGTGCGCTCGAGCGTCGGCTCGGGCGCTGGGAAGCGGCGATCCCGCCGCTGGTTCGGCTGCTCGCCTCCGCGCTGGTCCTGGGGCTGCTGTGGCTGGCGGCGGGTCGGGTCGCGGCGGGGACACTGGCGGTGGCGGACCTGGTCAGCCTGATGTTGTACGGCTTGCTGCTGGCGCAACCGGTCGGCGAGCTCGCGGGCGTGTGGGGCCAGTGGCAATCGGCCCGCGGTGCCGCCGAGCGCATCGCGCGCGCGCTGGCCACGGCGCCCGAGCCCCGCGGCGGGACGCGCCTCCCGTCCGCGGCGCGCGGCGAGATCGCCTTCGAGGCGGTGTCGTTCGCCTACCCGGGGGGCGAGCCGGTGTTGCAGCGCCTCGACTTGCGCATCCGCGCCGGCGAGACGGTGGCGGTGACCGGCGCCAACGGCGCGGGCAAGAGCACCTTGCTGCACCTGCTGCTGCGGTTCGCGGATCCGGACGCGGGCCGCATCCTGTTCGACGGAACCGACCTGCGCGCGTTGCCGCTGGATTGGCTGCGGTCGCAGGTCGGCTGGGTGTCGCAGCAGGTGCTGCTGGCGAATGCAAGCATCGGCGAGAACATCGCCTACGGGCGCCCGGGGGCCAGCCAGGCCGAGATCGAGGCGGCGGCCCGCCTGGCGCGCGCCGATGGCTTCATCGCGGCGTTGCCGGCGGGGTATGCGACGGCCGTCGGCGACGATGGGGTGCGCCTCTCCGGCGGCCAGCGCCAGCGGATCGCGTTGGCGCGCGCGTTGCTCCTGGATCCGCCGGTACTGGTGCTCGACGAGGCCACCGCGATGTTCGACCCGGCCGGCGAGGCGGAATTCGTCGCCGCCTGCCGCGAAGGGCTGCGCCATCGCACGGTCCTGCTGGTGACCCACCGGCCGGCCAGCCTCGCGCTGGCCGATCGCGTGCTCCTGCTCGAGCGCGGGGGCTTGCGCGAGGCGGTCTGATCTGTATCGTGGCGACACGCCATCCGCGGCGTGTCATGGCCTGCGGAATTCCTACGTTTTCCTGCGGGAGTGCCAGTGTTCCGGGGCTTCGATCCGACCAGCGCCGTGGCCGCCTTCGTGTTGGCCGCCCTGTTGCCGTGGTGGCTGGAGCCAGCGGCGCGTCGCCTGGACCTGATGGACTATCCCAAGGGGCGCAAGGACCATGAGCGCCCGACCCCGGTCACCGGCGGCCTGGCGATGGCGATCGCCAGTATCCTGGCCTACTGGGCCGCGCCCAACCTGACGCCATCGATCCAGGCGTTCTGCATCGCCACCGTGCTGCTGGTGGCGGTCGGCCTGTGGGACGACAAGCACGACCTGCGCTGGTACTGGCGGGTCCTGGCGCAGGTCGTCGCGGCGCTGGTGGTGATCTTCTGGGGCGGCGTGCGGGTGGAGCAGCTGGGGCCGTTGTTCGGCCTCGGGCAGACCTCGCTCGGGTTCCTGTCGGTGCCGTTCACGGTGTTCGCGATGGTCGGCATCATCAATGCGATGAACATGATCGACGGCGCGGACGGCCTGGCCGGGATGCTCGGGCTGGCGGCGCTGGCGATGCTCTGCGCGGCCTCGGTCTATGCCGGCAACCTGGTGCTGGCCGAGCGCGTGGCGGTGCTGTGCGGCGCCCTCGCCGGATTCCTGGTGTGGAACCTGCGCTTCCCGTGGCGTCCGCGCGCGCGGGTGTTCATGGGCAATGCGGGCAGCGGTTTCCTGGGCTTGGTGATCGCCTGGGTCGCGTTCCGGCTGACCCAGAACGATGGCCACCCGGTGAACCCGGTGCTGGCGCTGTGGCTGCTGCCGATCCCGGTGATGGACACCCTGGTGCTGATCGTGCGTCGCCTGCAGGAGGGGCGTTCGCCGTTCGCCGCGGGCCGCGACCACATCCACCACATGATGCAGGACGCCGGCTTCGGGCCCACGCGTGCGGCCTTCTGGCTCACGGTCTTCAGCCTGGCCTGCGGCCTGGTGGTGGGGCAGGCGATGCGCCTGGACGTGCCGAACCCGCTGCTGCTGGCCGCCTACATCGCCTTGTGCGTGGGCTGGTACCTGCTGACCCGCGACCGGACGCGCGCGGTCGCGTTCTTCCGGCGCTTGCGCCGGCCCTGACCGCGGTCAGGCCACCAGCACCTGCAGCGGGATCTCGCGGCCCTGCTTGCGTTGCAGGTTCTTCGACGGCACCCCGGTGCGGGCGAAGGATTTCTCGCAGTCCTGGATCGACGGTCCGCGCATGTTGCCCTCCAGGTAGGCCAGCCCCGGGCAGCGGGTGCAGCTGCTGCCGTGCACGCAGCTGGAGCAGCCCTCGAGGTCGCTGACCCGGATCGCGCGCACGTCGTTGAGTTGCGGCGAGTGCTTCCAGATGTCGATGAAGGCCTGCTCGCGCACGTTGCCCACCTTGTAGGGGAACTGCACGCAGGGGAACACGTCGCCGTAGGGCGAAACGTAGCAGGCGGTGTGGCCGGCGCTGCAGGGCAGGGTCTTGTAAGCCTCTTCCAGTGGCGTGGGACCGCTGGGAGGTGCGAGCAGGCGCTCCACCTGGTCGCCGAGCAGGGAGGTGTCGTGCATGATCCCGGCAAGCCGGGCCGGATCCATGTTGAGGTCGACGATGCCGCGGTCGCCATCCATCATCGGGGTGATGGTGGCGTCCACGGTATAGCCAACACCCATGTCGTCGGCAAGCGCCTGCACCTGCTTGTAATGGTCGGCGTTCTGCGCCATCAACACATTGGCCAGAGACACCTTGACGCCGGCGTCGCGGAGATAGCGGATCCCTTCGATCGTGCGTTTGAAGGAGCCGGGCAGCTTGGTGATCTCGTCCTGTGTGGCGGCATCGTGCGAATACAGGCTGATCTGCACAGAATCCACGCCCAATTCGGCGATTCGCCTGGCTTTCGCTTCCCGGATCATCACTGCGTTCGTCTTCAGCTTCACCGAGAACTGCAGCTTGCGCGCATGTTCAACGATGGCGAAAAGGTCCTGGCGCATGAAGATCTCGCCGCCGCTCAGGGTCAGGAAGAACACACCGGCGGCGGACAACTGATCCAGCAGGTCCAGCATTTCGGACGTGGTCATCTCGCCATGGTCTTCATGGTCGAGGTAGCAATGCACGCAGCGCTCGTTGCAGCGATAAGTCAGATCGAGCTGCACGCTGAGCGGGATGCCCAGCTCCAGCGCGCGCGTGCCCATCTGGTGCATCAGGCTCATGGCGACGATCCCTGGTCCCCGAATGGCCGATCCGACAGGCGAACGATGCCATGCGCGGCGAGGCCTTCGACTAGCTCGCATGCGTCCCGCATGGCGGTGTCGGCATCCATCTCGTAGCGCGTGCAGATGTCGCGCGCCACGATGTCCGACAGCGGGGTGATCCCGTCCGCCGCGTTCCAGAGGATCGCCGCGGTTTCGTTGAGGCTGAACAATGCCGATTCTTTCGCCGACATGATCATCAGTTCGTCGCCGATGCGGCGCGCCGCGACGTTCTCTTCGCGCAACAGGTAGGTCGGGTTGCTCATGCTTGGCTGCCGATCAGGTCCCAGACGCGACTATCGGGGACGAAGGTGAGTCTGCGCACCGGTACGCGCGCGGCCAGCGCGATCGCGTTGTCGAAGACGCGTGTAGTCAACGCATCGTCGCGGGCGAAGTACAGAATGTTGGCCATCAATGCACGCACTGCTTGCGCTGGCGAAAACGGATCAACGCGGTTTTCCGGACCCTGTGCCAGCAGGAAGATTCCGGCCAGCGGTGCGCTCAGGTTTTCGCCGGGCCGGCCCAATTCGCCAGAGAATGGCGTGCCATGCGCGGAGTAGAGGCCATCGGTTGCACGTATGAACGACATCTCGTCGGTCAGGATATGCGCATCCGGCGGACACAGGCGCGAAATGGTGGTCTTGCCCGCACCGGAGACGCCGGTGAACACGAAGGCGCGCCCACCCCAGGCCACGCTGGAGGCATGCATGAGCATGCCGCCCTGTTCCGCCAGGATCAGCGTGTGCAGGATGCGAATCACCGAATCGAGCGAATACGGGCTCGGCACCATGCGCGCATGCCCATGGCGCAGGCGAGGATCCCACTGGGCGAAGAAATCGCCGCGGCGCACTTGCCACAGGTGACCAGCGCGGGTCACCTGCACTTCATCGGCATGGGCATCCACTGCTTCGTCGTCGCCATCAGGGAATGGCGTCAGCTCGATGTCGAATACGTGATCGGGTTGCGCCACATGGCCCAGAAAGCCCCGGAAGCGCCCGGCCATTGCGGCGACGAAGTCGGGCGAATCGGTACGCAGGCGTACCCACAGGCCGCCGATACCGATGTCCATCTCGCGTGCAGCGGTGGCAATGGCGTGGGCGTTCATGCGGCCAACCGGACAAGCACAGGCATGCGGTTCAATAGCCGATGCGCAGCATCGAAACGCTGGATCAGCCAGCGCGCGGCGCGTTGCCGGCGCAGCCAGTAGCGGCCGCCGGCCGGAAGATTGCGCAAGCCACGTTCCTGGCCCACCAATACGCCGAGTAGAGATGCAGTGGCAGCAGGTTCGTCTGTCGCGGCCAAGGCATCGCCACGGGTCGTCAATAGCGCGCCCTCGCATGCGACCAGTCGGTGAGCCACCAGTCCCTGCGACCGGCGCAGCAGAACCACCTGCCCGGGTTGCGCCTGATCGGCGCTGCATGCGCGGAAGGTGAGCAGATCGCCCGGCGCGATGGCCGGCAGCATGCTACTGCCGGTGGCACGCATACGCAGAAAACCAAACTGGCGCAGGGTGTCCTGCGCCAGTTCGATCCGTACATTGGCTGTGGTCGTTTCCACAACCCGGTTTGCACTCACGAATTGCTCGCCACTCGCCGGCACTGATCCTGCGACTGGCCACGCACCTTGCCGCATGCCAAGGCCATGGTCTCAAACACGCTTTCGCTGCTGAAGGCCGGCTTGATATAGGGCAGGCGATCAGTCGTCGCGGCGGCTGGGGAGACCATCTCCTGGGTTGCGTTCTGCTGCTTCGTGGTCATGTGGGTCTCTGCTGGATGTGTTGGGCGAACTTACTGCAAACCGCTCTGGCTGGCCTGAACGGCGTTGCCGGTCACACCGCCCTGGGTGAAATACACCTGCGAGGTGCCCGTTTCCGTATCCGGGCGCACGTTGTCCACCACGATACCGCCGGTGCCGCCAGGCACCTGGGTCGCCGGCGCGGCGCCGTTGCCGGCGGTCACCGCCAGTGCGGCGGTGGGCGTGACGCTGGTGTCCCAGGTGATGTCCTGCATGTAGGTGCCGCCGGTTGCACCGTCCACATTGCCGGTCTGGCTGACGTTGGTGAGCGATGCGGTCACCGTGTCGGGGGTCACATTACCCTGCGCCACGCGGGTGATGAGGATGTCGCAGGCTGCGCCTGGATTGAAGCCCGTGTCGCAACCGCCAGTGGCCACCGCGTTGTAGCCAGTCAGTGCATCGATGGCATTCACCAAGGCAGTGCGATCCGCACTGCGATTACCAGATGTGCTGAAGTGGGTCCCCGCAGTCAGAACCGTGCCCTCCAGATTGATACTACCGGCACCGGGCGAAGGCATGCCTTGGTAGGTTGGATTCCACCATTGACCAGTGTAAGTGCCCGCTGCAATCCGTAGCGTCCAGGTCTCGCTGCTGCCCACCACGGTCACCTGTTGATTCAGGCGGTACATGTACAGACAGGCGCCGCCCGCGTAGGTGCCGTTGCCGCAGCCGGCGGCATTGCCCCAGCTTGCGGTGCTGGCATACAGATACTCGAAACCGGTGTGGGGATTCTTGATGACCGTGACGGGGGAGAGATTCTGCAGGTTGTCGATGGATCCGTTCAGGCCGGTACCCGCGTCGCCGTCGATGTAGCGGTCGCGCACGCCGAATGTCGGACCGATGATCGAGCTGCCCAATTCGCCGTTCGTGGTGATCGGCACCTTCCAGAGGGTGGCGTAGAAGGTATTGTCCGGGAGCCCACCGGTGATGTACATGTTGCCGGTGGTGCCGTCCCCGTTGTAGTAGGCGTCATCGAACCCGCCGGCGTACAACGCGCGCGTCAAGCCGTTGCCGCGACCGAGCCACTGGCGCGTGCCGGTGTTGTTGGCAGCGAACAGGCGATCGAAGCGGAAGACCGCACGGCAGCCGTCGATCTCGTTGTTGAATGCATCGCAGCGGTTGGCATCGGTGAAGTTGGAGGTGTTGTCGTTGAAGGTGAAGGCATAGACGCTGCCGGTGCGCAGGTCGATGATCGGCGATTCGCGCAGGCCCGTGGTCCCGTCCCGGGCCAGCTTGCCGCTGGTGGCTTCGGTGGTGCCGTTGCTGGCCAGGATGCGGTGCAGCTTGCCGCCCACGGTTCCGGTACCGCTCTGCGTGCCCACGAACACGCGGCCGTTGTAGTCGAACACCGGCGAAGACAACTTCATGCCCAGTTCGACCGCCTTCGGGAAACCGCCGCTGGTGATTTCCCGCGGGTTGGCGCCCTGGAACACGTCCGCGAACTTGTGCAGGATGCCGTTGCCGTCGCCCACCCACAGGATGTCGCCAACGTAGTCCACGAACGGCGAGGAATACGTCGGGACGGTGGTGGTGGTGACGTTGTTGGCGCCAGCCGCGGTGCTGAACGAAATCGTGGTGTAACAGCCGCCCGCGTCGGAGCAACCCCGGTAGGCTGCATTGGATACAAGCGTGGGGGAGGCGGGATTCGCCGCGGTTCCTGAGCCGCTGCCCGGCTTCAGCAGTACCAGTTGCAGGGTGTTGCCGTTGCGCTGGACGAAGGCGACCTGCTTGCCGCCATCCAGATAGGACAACACGGGCGAGGTCTCGGTGATGTAGCCGGTGCCGGTGTTGTAGGCCCACATCACGTTGGGCGCATTGGTGTTGGTGCGTCCCGCGTTGCAGGTGGTGTTGTACAACTGGTTGAAGGCGAGGACGGTCGGTTGCCCCGCGCTGGCGGTGCCGCTGTACGTGCGGGTGAGGGTGATGTTGGACAGCGTCGATGCGATCGAGCTGTTATTGATGTCGCCGGCGGTATTGGAAATGAGAGTGACCGTCGTGCCGGCGCCCGCGGCGCGGAAGCCGGTCTGGCCTTCCCAGCGGGTGATGGCGTTGCGCAGGTTCGTGGCGGTTGCGGTGGCGTCTGCCCCGATCTGGAAATTGAGCCCGGTATTGCTGCTGGTGCTGGCGGTCAATTGCACCCGGCGCGAACCTGCCAGGCCAATGGTGACGGTCTGGCCGTTGGTCGGATTGTTGCTGAAGCTGCCGCTCCATTGCTCTTGCGCGGTGCCGCTTTGACTGGCGCCGGCAGCATTGGTGGTGTAGACCACGAAGTCGCCGCTGCAACTGGGCGGGGCGAAGATGTCCAGGTTGTACTTGGCCGGGAAGATGCCCGGTGCGGCGCGGCCGCCTTGTCCATCGGCACCGCCGCCGAGCACATTGCTCCAGTCGCGCAGGACGGTTTCCGAATTGCCATTGGGCTGGCCGCCTTGTCCGCCGCCGGGTTGAGGCCGCGTGCGATCACGCGTGCGACCTGTCTGGGCGGGAGAGGTGGTCTTCGCCAGCGCGGCGACACGCGGGGTTTCGTTCTCGATCCGACGTAGCACGGATGCGACATAGCGTGGGTCGCGGTAGAGTCGGGGGATATCGGCACTGCGGCCTGCACGGTCAAGTTCGTCCGGCGTCATCGGCTTGGCGGTGATGACTGCGCGGCTGCTCCAGTCCTGCGGCGCGCCGATGGGTGCTTCCTGTGCCTGAGCCAGACCGACGCCGGCAATGCCCATCATCAGGACAGCGGCCTTCCTGCAACGAATATGCTTCATAAGGTGAATCCCCCTGTGGTCAGCCCGCACAAAGCTTGAGGCCGGCCGATGATAGCACGAACTTTGTCACGAAAACAGTGAGATCGGTTGCCAGGCCGGGTAGAATGGCCTCGTCGTCCGGCTTGCCGTGACAGCCCACGGGATTCGCGTGTTGCACGGATTCAACCCTACGTCCGCGTTCGTCGCTTTCGCGGTCACGACCTTGATGCTTTGGCTGATGCAGCCGGTGGCCCGCAGACTGAACCTGCTCGACCACCCGCAGGGCCGCAAGGACCATGAGCATCCTACCCCCGTCACCGGCGGCCTGGCCATCCTGGTCGGTTGCCTGGTCGCCTTCTTCTTCGTGCAGACCAGCAGCCAGACCTTGCAGGCGTTCTGCGTGGCGGCAGTCTTGCTGGTCGCGGTCGGCCTGTACGACGACCTGCACGACTTGCGTTGGTATTGGCGTGTCCTGGCCCAATCCGCGGCGGCCCTGATCATCATTTTCTGGGGCGGCGTCCAGGTGGAACAAATCGGACCGGTGTTCGGCTTGGGCGAGATGTCGCTAGGCTGGCTGTCGGTGCCGTTCACCGTGTTCGCCACGATCGGCATCGTCAATGCGATGAACATGATCGATGGCGCCGATGGCCTGGCCGGCTTGCTGGGGCTGGCGGCGCTGGCGATGCTGTGCGCGGCATCGATCTATGCGGGCAACGAATTGCTGGCGATGCGCCTGTCCGTCCTGTGCGGTGCGCTGGCAGGCTTCCTGGCGTGGAACATCCGCCTGCCGTGGCGCCCGCGCGCGAAGGTGTTCCTGGGCAATGCGGGCAGCGCCTTGCTGGGCCTGGTGATCGCCTGGGTGTCGTTCCGCCTCACCCAGAACCCGGGGCACCCGGTGAACCCGGTGCTGGCGCTGTGGCTGTTGCCGATCCCGGTGATGGATTGCCTGGTGTTGATCGTGCGCCGCCTGCAGGAAGGCCGCTCGCCGTTCTCGGCGGGGCGCGACCATATCCATCACCTGATGCAGGACGCCGGCTTCGGTCCGACCCGGGCGGCGCTGTGGCTGACGGTGTTCAGCCTCCTCAGCGGGTTGCTGGTCGGGCAGGCGATGCGGCTGGACGTGCCGCATCCGCTCCTCTTGGCCGCATTCCTGCTGCTGTGCGTCGGCTGGTACCTGCTGACCCGGGATCGCGCACGGGCGGTGGCGTTCTTCCGCGCATTGCGCCGCGCACCGCCGCAAGGGCTCGAAACCGGGCCGGTCGATCGCCAGCCCTGAACCGGGCCGGCCTTACTCCAGCTGCTCCTGCGCATAGGCCGCGTCCAGCGCTTCCATCGCATCCAGCGGCTTGCACTTGCCGGCTTTCTCGTAGGCGGTGGCGGCGGCGTCCTCGTTGCGGTTCTCGTCCAGCAGCAACAGCACGTTGCCGTGCTCGATGTGGGCGATCGGCGAGGCCGGGGTCAGCTTGACCGCTTCCTTGATGTGCTTCTCCGCTTCGCCGGCCTTGGCGCCGTAGGTCAGGCCGCCGATCATCGCGCCGATCTTGTTGATGATCTCGGCGTGGTACAGGGCCAGCGCGGTATGCGCCTCGGCGTGCTTGGGTTCGAGGTCGAGGGTGGCATCCAGCGAGGCGCGGACCTTGCCGGCGATGCCCATCTTCAGCGCCTTGGCGATGCTCAGGCCCTGGCTGTAGCGGCCCAGCGCGAAGGCGTGGCGGTAATGGCTGTTGGCCTCGTCCGGCAGCGCCTTGATCGCGGCTTCGGCGATCTTCGAGGCTTGTTCGTAACGCTTCAGCTGCTCGGCTTCGTCGTCGACCAGGTAGGTGGCGTGGATGCCGATCGCCTTGATCGCGACCGAGGCGCCGACCGGGCCGAGTTTCTCGCCGGCATCGAAGGCGGCCTTGAAATCGCCGCGATGGAAGGCGCGCCAGGCATCCTGCAGGGCTTCGGCCAGGGCATCGGCATCGAGCTTGGGCGCGGCCTTGCCGGCGGCCTTCAACAGCGCGGCGGCGCGCTTGGCGTCGGGGAAGGGCTCGCAATCGCCGGCGTGCAACTTGGGCCAGGCTTTCTTCAGCGCATCGCCTGCGTAGGCATAGGCCTTGGCATCGTGCGGAAACGCCGCCCAGTTCGATTTGGCCGCCATCCGGATTCCCCTCGAGTCGATGTCGTAGGCGGTCAGCATCCCGCCATGCGCGCGTGCTGGCAAGGGGGATCGGTAGTGTGTTTGCTCGACAGCGCAACGGCAGGCTACGCGCATCGAATACCCCACGTCCCCTACGGAGCCTGCCATGGCCGCCATCAAGAAGAAGGCAACCCGCAAGAAGCTGCAGGCCACTGCGCTTGAACCGACCCCGCGCCACCTGTGGCTGGCGTCGCTCGGCATGCTGGTCGCCGCGCGTCGCGAATCGAAGGCCGCCGTGAAGCGTGCGGCGTCCAAGGTCGAGAACACCGTCGCGGATGCGCGTTACGCGATCCGCCGCGCCGAGGCGGACCTGCGCGCCGGCGTCGACGGCGTGCGCAGCCAGGTCGAGCCGAAGGTGTTGAAGCTCAGCGGTGAAGTCGAAGCGCGCCTGGCGCCGATCGTCGCCAAGCTGGGCCTTGCACCGAAAACCAAGCGCAGCGTGCGCAAGGCCCGCAAGACCGCGGCCAAGAAGCCGGTTGCCCGTCGCGCCGTGCGCAAGCCGGCCAAGCGCGTGGCGAAGAAAGCCGCGCGTTAAGTCCTGCCGATCTCCTGTCGGTACCCGGCAACGCCCTGCGCAAGCGGGGCGTTGTCGTATCCGCGATCAGTCGAGGTAGGCGCGGGTCAGCGTGTTGAGATGCACGCGTTCCGCATCGCGCAGGAACGGCGCGATCAGCATCATCACCTGCACGATGCCGTCGCGGATCGAGGCGCGCTCGTCCTTGTCGCCGCGGGCGGCGGCGTAGTTCATCCAAAAGGTGGCGATGACCAGGATGTTGGTCGCCGCGGCATCCACCTCGTCGGCGGAGGCGCGCATCACCCCCGCCTGCACCAGTCCGCGCATGACCTGGTGGGCCTGTTCGTCGGCACGCTTGAGGATGCGCGCGAAGCGCATGCGCAGGCGGCGGTTGCGGGTCAGGATGTCGACCAGGTCGCGGTACAGGAAGCGGTAGTCCCAGATGCACTCGAACACCAGGTGCAACTGCAGCCACACGTCCTCGAGGCCCGGCAGGCGGCCTTCCGGCGCGGTCAGGGCGGCATCCATGCGCGCCTCGTAACCACCGAACAGCTGCTCGATGATGTCGTCCTTGTTGCGGAAGTGGTAGTACAGATTGCCCGGGCTGATCTCCAGCTCGTCGGCGATGTGGTTGGTGGTGACGTTGGGCTCGCCCTGCGCGTTGAACATCGCGAGCGACGCATCCAGGATGCGCTGGCGGGTCTGGCGGGCCATCGTCGTCCTGCGCCTAGGCGGTCAGCTTCTTGACCAGGTCGACGTATTTCTTCATCGCATCGTCCTGGCTGGTGCCGGCCAGCTTGGCCCAGGCCTCGTACTTGGCGGTGCCGACGAAATCGAAGAAGCCCGGCTTCGGCCCGCTGACGTCGCCCTCCGCACCTTGCTTGTACAGCCCGTACAGGCGCAGCAGGGTGTCGTTGTCCGGGCGCTCGGCCAGCGCATGCACGTCCTTGGCCGCCTGTTCGAACTTGGCCTTGAGATCGGACATCGCCTGCTTGGACATGGTATGGGCTCCTCCCTGTGGAGGGGGCATCAGAGCATGCGTCCCGGGAGGGGTCAATACGCAGGGGAATTGTTTGATCGCGCGGCCTCTGGCAACGTAGCGCATACAAGGCGCGCTTCGCGCCTGCAAACCTCCGAGGGGAGCGCGCATGAGCTATTTCGTGACCGGCGGTACCGGGTTCCTGGGTCGCTTCCTGATCGGCAACCTGCTCAAGCGCAAGGGCCTCATCCATGTGCTGGTGCGCAAGGAGTCGCTGAAGAAATTCGACGCGCTTGCGAAGAAGATGGGTTGGGATCCCAAGCGCGTGCTGCCGGTCACCGGCGACATGACCGCGCCGAAGTGCGGCTTGTCCGCGGCGCAGATCCGCACGCTGTCGGCGAAGAAGATCCAGCATTTCTTCCATCTCGCTGCGATCTACGACATGACCGCCAGCGCGGAAAGCCAGCGCGCCGCCAATATCGACGGCACCCAGCACGCGCTGGACCTGGCCGCCGCGCTGAAGGTGGGCTGCTTCCACCACACCAGTTCGATCGCCGCCGCCGGCCTGTACCCGGGCGTGTTCCGCGAGGACATGTTCGACGAAGCCGAGGGCCTGGACGATCCCTACCTGCGCACCAAGCACGATTCCGAGGGATTGGTGCGCGGCGAGAAGCGGATCAAGTGGCGCATCTACCGGCCGGGCATGGTGGTCGGCCATTCGCAGACCGGCGAAATGGACAAGATCGACGGCCCTTATTACTTCTTCACCTTCCTCAAGAAGCTGCGCGAAATGTTGCCGCCGTGGATGCCGACGCTGGGCATCGAGGGCGGGCGGATCAACGTGGTGCCGGTCGATTTCGTGGTCGATGCGATGGACCACATCGCGCACAAGCCGCGCCTGGATGGCCATTGTTTCCACCTGGTCGATCCGGAACCGCAACGCGTCGGCGAGGTGCTCAACACCTTCGCCCGCGCCGGCCACGCCCCTGAAATGACCATGCGCATCGATGCGCGCATGTTCGCCTTCGTGCCTGGCGGCATCCGCATGGCGGTCGGCAACCTGCCGCCGGTCAAGCGCTTCGTCGGCATGATGCTGCGCGACTTCAAGATCCCGAAGGAAGTGCTGAAGTTCATCACCTATCCGACCCGCTTCGACAACCGCGAGACCGAGCGCGCGCTGAAGGGCAGCGGGATCAAGGTGCCGGCGCTGGATTCGTATGCCTGGCGGCTGTGGGATTACTGGGAACGCCACCTCGATCCCGACCTGTACGTCGACCGCACGTTGAAGGGCAAGGTGCGCAACAAAGTGGTGGTGATCACCGGCGGGTCCTCCGGCATCGGCCTGGCCACCGCGCAGAAGGTCGCGGCGGCGGGTGCGGTGACGGTGATCGTGGCGCGCGGCGAGGAAGAGCTGTTCAAGGCGCGCGACGAGATGAAGGCCGCCGGCGGCAAGGTGTTCGCCTACACCGCCGACCTGGCAGAGATGTCCAGCTGCGACGCGCTGGTGAAGCAGATCCTGGAGGCGCACGGCCACGTCGACATCCTGGTCAACAACGCCGGCCGTTCGATCCGCCGTTCGATCGAGGCCAGCTACGACCGCTTCCACGATTTCGAGCGGACCATGCAACTGAACTACTTCGGCTGCATCCGACTGATCATGGGCTTCATGCCGACCATGACCCAGCGCCGCAAGGGCCACATCATCAACATCAGCTCGATCGGCGTGCTGGCCAATTCGCCGCGCTTCTCCGCCTACGTGGCGTCGAAGGCCGCGCTGGACGCGTTCAGCCGCTGCGCGCAGGGCGAGCTGTCGGGCAAGGGCATCAGCTTCACCACCATCAACATGCCGCTGGTGAAGACCCCGATGATCGCGCCGACCAAGATGTACGACAGCGTGCCGACGCTGAGCCCGGAGGAGGCGGCCGACTTGGTGGTGAAGGGCATCATCGAGAAGCCCAGTCGCATCGCCACCCGCCTGGGCATCTTCAGCGCATTGATCAACGCCCTCGCGCCGAAGGCCTACGAGGTGGTGATGAACACCGCGTTCGAACTGTTCCCGGATTCGGCCGCGGCCAAGGGCGACAAGGCCGCGCTCAAGGGCGAAACTGCGCCGAGCAACGAGCAGATCGCGTTCGCCGCGCTGATGCGCGGGGTGCACTGGTAATCGGGGGAATCCGATGCGCGATGCCGCCATGGCATCGCGCATGCGTCGATCGGCTCAGTACGAGCGGCACTGCTTGAACCGCACCGGCCTCTGGCTGCCCTGCGGCGGCTGCAATTGCACGCGCGATGCGGCGAGTTCCGGGTAGCGTTCGAGCAGCGGGCAAAGTTCGCCGCTGGGATCGGCTTCCTCGGCGGAGAGATACACCAGCAGGGTGGATTGGGTCGACCACAGGGCGCGATCGACGCCGAACAGGGTCGAAATCGCGTTCGCGGTCTCCCGGCGCCGACGTTCCAGCGCGGCGGGATCGGTCGGAACCGCGTCGTTTGCAGCCACCGTTGGCGCGGGTTTCGGTACCGGCGCGTCTGCCGGCGTTGCGGGGGCAGGGGCGCTGGCAACGATGGCTTGCGCCTCGCTGGCAGGCGCATCTCCCTGCATGCCCTGCGCGATCATGCCTGCGACTGCGGCCAGTGCCGCGGCACCGCCCCAGGCGATGGCCACCGCCCGTTTCGGTGGTGGCGTGGGCGTGGCGATTGGTGCCGGCGCATCGATGGGTTCGCGCGCGACGTAGGGCCGCAACTCGGGCCAGAGGTCCTTGCCGTCCAGCAGTTCGATGTTGCCCTGCTGGCGCGCGACCCGCATCGCCTCGCTCTCGAAGCGCCCCGGCGTGGCCAGGATCACGCTGCCGGCGCCGCGCAGGGTGGCCGACTTGCCCAGGCCAAGGATCGCCTGCACGCCGACCACCGCGGCACTGCCGTACTTGCAGGACAGCAGGACGTATTCGCCGTTGCGTTCGAGCAGGATGTCGCCGCCATCAGAGGGAATCCCGTCCGGCGACATGCCGTCTTCGATCACCGGCTCGTAGCCGCGGCCCTTCATCGCCTGCAGCACCAGGCGGGTGAAATCGCGCCAGCGCAGCTCCGCCAGCTGCGCTTCGCCACGCTCGCGGACGCCGACGCTGGCATCGGCATGGTTGCCGTGCTGGCGCAGCCAGTACGTGGCCGCGCCGCCGGCAATGGCGAAGACGAACAATGCGAGTAACAGGGGCGTCATGCGCGTTCGACTTGGAAGCCGGATCCGGGGTGACGACTATAGCGCCAATGCCCGCGGCTCGGCAGCGGGCTGGGGGTCATGCGCATGGCGAACGCGGCCATTGCCACGCGAAACGCCCGCCAGTCCGTATTCGCAGGGGGAGGGGAGCTAGCGAAGCGGCGGACTGGCGGGACTTTGGCGAAAATCTACTCGGCGGCCTTCTTGGCGCGCTTGCTGGCCTGTTTCGCCGGTGCCTTGGCGGCAGCGGCCTTGCGCGGCGCCTTCTTGGCGGCGCGGGGGCTGCGCTGCCATTGGCCTTGCGCAATTCCTCGGTCAGCCGTTCGACGCGCGCGGTCAGTGCATTGAGGTCGTCGCGACCCGGCACGCCGAGCTTGACCAGTGCGCGCTGCACGCGCTCTTCGAACACCTTTTCCAGCTTGTCCCAGGTGTCGGTGGCGCGCTCGCGCGCCTGGCCGACCTTGCCCTCGACCGCGTCGCGGACGAAGTCGGCGCGGGCGCCGGTGAACTTGCGCGCGGTCTGCTCCAGCGACAGGCCGTCGCGGACCAGGCTTTCGAACAGCTTGCCGCCCTCGGCCTGCGCGCGGTTGAACGCACCCATGCCGGCCAGCCAGATCTGTTGCGCGGACTCGGTGATCGACTTGCCCAAGCGCTCGGCCTGCGCCTTGCTCGAAGCATCGGCGGCGGGGCTCTTCTTGTTGGCGGTTTTCTTCAGCTTGGCCATGTGCCCTCCAACGGGCGCAACGGGAATGGATTGCGCAGCAGCATCGCGTTGTTGTCTAGAGCATTCACACCATGCGCCGCGATTGCCCGCGGCGATGCCTGCGCAAGGAATGCTCGATGTCGTCGAGCGCGCGGCCGAGGACTGCAGTGGTCTCGGTGCTGCGCCCGGACGGCGGCAGGTGGGCGAGGATCGAGCGCGGGCGATCGGCGATCACGTCCTCGCGCAGGGTGATGCCATGCCGTGCCAGCACCGGTTCCAGCACGTCGCGGCGGTTGCGCAGGTCGGCCAGGGTGTTGCGATAGGCGAGCTGCGAGATGCGCCGGCGCGCGGAGAAACTGAAGACGTTGGTGTAGAACAATTCGCGGTCGGCGGCGTTGGGTTCGAACACCAGCTGGTCGATGTCCGGGTACTGCTGTGCATAGCGCGCCAGTCCGACCTGCATGCGCGATTGCAGCATGGTGCGCAGGGTCTGCGAGAGCACGCCGGGCAGGCCGCCTTCGGCGATGCGGCGGTCGCTGAAGCGATGCGATGCCGCTTCGATATCGCCATCGTTGCCGGGATTGAACGGCACCAGCGGATTGATGCCGAGCATCAGGTCGACCTCGCGGTCGAGCACCACCGAGGCATGCATCGTGCGGCGCAGCGCGCCATCGACGAAATGGCGGGCGCGCCCGCTCTTGTCGCGGATTTCCACCGGTGGATACAGGCCGGGCAGGGCGGCGCTGGCCTGCACCGCCTGCGAGATCGGCACGTCGTCCCAACCGGTGTCGCCGAAGCGCACCGCCTCGCCGCTGTCGAGATCCACGCCGATCACGTACAGCGGCCGTTGCAGGTCGCGGAAATCGTTGCTGCGGCCGCGGCGGCTGAACACGTCGCGCAGGAAGCGCTCGACTTCGGCGTTGTCGAACAGGCCGGTCGGCACCAGTCCGCCGATGCGGGTGACCAGGTCCGACCAGCGCGAATCGCCGCGGCCGAACCACAGGTCCTGGGTGAGCTTGGCGGTCAGCCGCGGGATCGAGGCGGCGCGGCGCATGTATTCCAGCAGCGCCGGGCGCAGGAAGGTTTCCGGGCGGAAGGTGACGTCCTGGCTGTCGCCGCTGATGAAGATCCGGCACAGCTCGGCGGTGTCCATGCGGTTGGCCAGGCCGGCGGCGAAGAACGCGCCGGAACTGACCCCGACGTAGCAATCCAGCCGGGCCAGGTCGAGGCCGTCGCAGGCTTCGTCCAGCGCGCGCAGCGCGCCGAGTTCGTACATCGCGCCGATCGGTCCGCCGCCGGCGATGGCCAGGCCGATGCGTGGCGCGGCATCGCGGTCGCGGCGGGGATGTTCGGCGGCGTGCAGTGACAGCATGCAGGGGACTCGTGCGGGGCGCGGCCGAGTGTAGCCGAGCGCTGTCGAGTATTGCGTCGATTCGCCGGGCTGCCGACACTTCGCGGATGCCCGCCGGCCGCGCACACGTCCAGTCCGATCCAACCGAGCGCCTGGCGCGGCGCCTGGCTTGCCACCAGGCCCTGTACGACCCGGCGCGCGAGCCGCGCAATCGGTCGCGCTGGCTCAAGCCCTTGCAGGCCTGGCAGGCGCAGCGGCTGGAGCGCAGCTTCGCCGGCTTCCTGCAGGATCCGGCGCGGCGGCCGGCGGCGCGCTTCTTCCTGACCGATGTCTACGGCGACCACGATTTCACCCGCCGCGATGCCGACATCGCGCGGGTGATCCCGATGATGCAGAAGCTGCTGCCGGCCGCGCTGTTGAAGACCGTGGCGGACGGCATCGAGCTCGGCGCGCTGACCCATGCCTTCGACCTGCGCATGGCCGACGCCCTGCAGGCGCTGGGCGGGCGACGCCGCGGCATCGACGACGGACTGTACGCACGCGCCTACCGCGACGTCGGCCTGCCGCGCTTGCGCGGCCGCCAGATCGCCCTGATCGGCGATGTCGGCGAAGGCCTGGCGGCCGCCTTGCGGATGCCGGGCGTGGGCGCCTTGCTCAGGCTGTCGCGGCTGCCGGCGAAGGCCGCGGGACTCGGCGAGTTGCAGACCTTCCTCGAGCGCGGCTTCGCCGCCTTCGAGGGGCTGGGCGATGCGCGCGCCTTCCTCGCCGACATCCGCGGCAACGAGACGCTGACGATGCAGCGGCTGTTCGCCGGCGACGCGGATCCGTTCCGCGGCTGAACTCAGCGGGTGCCGAACAGCAGCAACGCGGACAATGCCGCGGCCAGCAGGATCGCCGCGACCAGCAACCAGGGCATGCGTTGCAGCCAGGACTTGCGCGGCGGCGCGGGCAATTCATCCGCATCGTCGGCGAACGCCGCGCGCAGGCGTGCGGCGGGCGAAGGCCCCGGCGTCGGCGGCGGGCCCTCCAGCACGAAGCGATGCTGCACGTCGAACGCGATCTGGTCGCCGGCATGCAGCGCCGCCTGGCGCACGCGCTGGCCGTTGACCAGCACGTCGGCACCGGCGTCGCGCAGCACGGCCTGGCCGTTCACGGCTTCCACCGTGGCATGCCGCTCGGCGATGCCGGGACCTTCGATGCGGATGTCGGCATCACCCGCACGCCCGATCTTGCGTGGCTGTTCCAGGCTGATGCTGCGTCCATGGTGCGCACCGCCGACGCCGCGCAGCACCAGCCGCAGGTTGCCGATCGGATCGCGCGGCGCGCCGTTGGCCTGCGGCATCGCACGTCCGTCGTTGGCGGCGGTCAGCAGCAGTTCGTTGCCGTCGACATGGATGCTGTCGCCGGCGCGCAGCATCGCCACGTGCTGCACCGGGCGGCCGTTGACGTGCACGCCGCGCAGTTCGTCGGCCACGGTCATCCAGATGCCGCGGCGGTCGTTGCACAGCTGCAGCAGCCACGCTTGCTCACCGTCCACCGGGCCTAGCCCGGTCGGCAAGCGCCCCAGCGCATGCACGCCCGCGCCGAGCACCAGGTCGGGTTGGTCGCCATCGGAAAATCGCAGACGCAGTTCGTTCATCGCGGGGGAATCTAGCATGCGCCGGCCGCGAGGCTGGTTGCATGGCGCGGCGGCGGGCACAATGCGCCGTCACCCGCCGCCACGGTCCGCCCATGTCCCGCATCGATATCCGCCATGCCCATTCGCTGCCCAAGGCCAAGGCCCGCAAGGCGGTCGAAGACGTCGCGAAGAAGCTCGCCGAGAAATTCGAGATGGATTACGGCTGGGAGGGCGACACCCTGAATTTCTCGCGCTCCGGCGTCGACGGCCACATCGCGCTGGAGCCGGAGGAACTGCACGTGCACGCCAAGCTCGGCTTCCTCACCGCGATGTTCAAGGACCCGATCGAGAACGAGATCAAGCGCGTGCTGAAAGAGAAGTTCTGACCCGCCAGCGTTTCCACAGCCGCCAACCCAGCAGCAAGGCGGCGATTCCGGCATACAGCGCCGGTTCGCGGATGTCGGATTTCACCAGCCACCAGAAGTGCAGCACGGCCAGCACGGCCACGGCATAGACCAGCATGTGCAGGCGCGCCCAGTGGCGGCCGAGGCGCCTGATCCAGCCGGTGGTGGAGGTGACCGCTAGCGGCACCAGCAGCAGCCAGGCGATGAAACCCACGGTGATGTACGGACGCTTGGCGATGTCCTCGAACACCTGCGTCCAGAACCCGCGCAGGTCCAGGCCGAGGTAGGCGGCGAAATGCAGCGTGGCGTAGGCGAAGGCGTACAGCCCGAGCATGCGCCGGAAGCGCACCAGCACGCTCCAGCCGCTGAGCTGGCGCAAGGGCGTGATCGCCAGGGTGAGCATCAGGAAACGCAGCGCCCACAGGCCGAGGCGGTGCTCGATCTCGGCGACCGGGTCCGCGCCGAGCGCATTGCCGCCGGTTCTGGCCACGCTCCACACCTGCCACAGCAGGATCGCCAGCGGAGTGAGCGCGGCGAGGTGGACGAGGGTCTTGGCGAGGATGATCCGCGGTTCGGCGCGACGCCTCGGCTTCGCCATCAGAACCACTTCTTCAGGTCCATGCCGGCATACAGCGACGCGACCTGTTCGGCATAACCGTTGAACGGCCGGGTCGGGATGCGTTCGGCGAACAGCTTGCTGGCGCTGCCGGCGATCCGGCGCTCGCTCTTCTGGCTCCAGCGCGGGTGGTCGACCGCGGGGTTCACGTTGGAGAAGAACCCGTATTCCGAGGGCTGCGACAGGTTCCAGCTGGTCTTCGGCATGCGCTCGACGAAGGTGATCGCGATGATCGACTTGATTCCCTTGAAGCCGTATTTCCACGGCACCACGAGGCGCAACGGCGCGCCGTTCTGCTGCGGCACGGGCTTGCCGTACATGCCGGTCACCAGCAGGGTCAGCGGATGCATCGCCTCGTCGATGCGCAGGCCTTCGCGGTAGGGCCAGTCGAGCACGTCGGCGCGCACGCCCGGCATCTGCCGCGGGTCGGCCAAACTGGTGAAGGCGACGTATTTGGCCTTCGAGGTCGGCTCGAAGCGCTTCAGCACGTCCGCCAGCGGCACGCCCAGCCACGGGATCACCATCGACCAGCCTTCCACGCAGCGCATCCGGTAGACGCGTTCCTCGGGCCTGAGCCCCTTCAGCAGGTCGTCCAGCGACAGCCTGCCGGGCTTGGCGCAATGCCCGCCCACCGCCACCGTCCATGGGCTGGTGCGCAGGGTCTTCGCCGCATTCGAGGGATCGTCCTTGGCGGTGCCGAATTCGTAGAAATTGTTGTAGCTGGTCGCGTCCGCCTCGCGGGTCTGTTCCTCGGCGGTGCGGAAGCCGGATTTCGCCTGCGCCGGCGTCACCACCACCTTCGACGGGGGAGGCGCGGCTTCTGAGCATCCGGCGACGCCCAAGGCGGGCAGCAGGCCGATCGCCGCCAGTACCCGGCGGCGATCGCGATAGACCGCTTCGTCGGTGATGTCGTCGGCGGGGACATGCAGGGATTCGCGCAGGCGCATGGCGGTTTCCTCCGGCGGTGCTTGGGTGCGCTGCAAGCATAGAGCGGCAGGCGCGACGGAAGTTGCGTGGCGATGGTGCAGGGCGTCCGCCGGTTGTTGCCCGGCGGCCGCAAGCGGTTGCCGCTGAAACCTGTTGCGCGGCCGGTGCTGCACTGCGGCATACTGCGGTTCCCCCTACCACCCGGAGCTTCCCGATGTCGCGCGCCTTCAACTTCAGTGCCGGCCCTGCCACCCTGCCGGAACCCGTGCTGCGCCAGGCGCAGGCGGAAATGCTGGAGTTCGGCAATGCCGGGGCCTCCATCGTCGAGCTCAGCCATCGCGGGCCGGAATTCATCGCGGTGGCGCAGCAGACCGAAGCCGACCTGCGCAAGCTGCTGTCGATCCCGGACGACTATGCGGTGATCTTTACCTCCGGCGGCGCCACCACCATCCAGGCGCTGCTGCCGCTGAACTTCGCCGAGGCCGGGCAGGCCGCCGATTACGTGGTCACCGGCCACTGGGGCAAGACCGCGCTGAAGCAGGCCAAACCGTACGTGGCGGCGAACGTGGCCGCGAACGGCGAGGCCGGCGGCTACCGCTCGATCCCGGCGCGCGGCGAATGGCATCTCTCCCCGGATGCCGCCTACGTGCACATCACCGCCAACGAAACCATCCACGGCGTCGAGTTCCGCGACATCCCCGAGACCGGCAAGGTGCCGCTGGTCGGCGACTTCAGCTCCTCGATCGCCTCCGAGCCGCTGGACATCCGCAAGTTCGGCGCGATCTACGCCGGCGCGCAGAAGAACCTCGGTCCGGTCGGCATCAGCGTGCTGATCGTCGATCGCGAGCTGCTGGAACGGGCCGGCCAGCCGCGCGCGGACATCTTCGACTACCGCAGCCAGCTCAAGGCGGAGTCCATGCTCAACACCCCGCCGAGCTGGAACTGGTACATGCTCGGCCTGACCGTGAAGTGGATGCTGGACGAAGGCGGCGTGGCCGAGTTCGCCGCGCGCAACGCGCGCAAGGCGGCGGTGCTGTACGACGTGATCGACAAATCGGGCGGTTTCTACCGCAACGAAGTCGAGGCCGCCGTGCGCTCGCGCATGAACGTGCCGTTCTTCCTGTTCGACGAGGCGCTGGACAAGCCCTTCCTCAAGGAAGCCGCCGCAGCCGGCCTGATCTCGCTCAAGGGCCACCGCGCGCTGGGCGGCATGCGCGCCTCGATCTACAACGCGATGCCGGAAGCGGGCGTGCAGGCATTGGCCGATTTCATGAAGGATTTCCAGGCGAGAAATGGCTAAGAAACCCGTCAAGAAAGCCAAGGAGGCCGATGCCAAGCCCGACCTGGCCGAAGTCCGCGCGCAGATCGACGGCATCGACCGTCGCATCCAGGAACTGATCGCCGAGCGCGCCAACTGGGCGCACCAGGTCGGCAAGGCCAAGGGCAAGCTCGCCGCCGCGGTGGATTACTACCGCCCGGAACGCGAGGCGCAGGTGCTGCGCCGGGTGGTCGACCGCAACGACGGCCCGCTCTCCGACGAAGTGCTGGTGCGCGTGTTCCGCGAGGTGATGTCGGCCTGCCTGGCCCAGCAGGAGCCGCTGAAGATCGGTTACCTCGGCCCGGAAGGCACGTTCTCGCAACAGGCGGTGCACAAGCATTTCGGCCATTCCGCGCACGGCCTGCCGATGGCCAGCATCGAGGAAGTGTTCCAGGAAGTCGCCGCCGGCCATGCCGATTTCGGCGTGGTGCCGGTGGAGAACTCGGGGCAGGGCACGATCCAGGTCACCCTCGACCTGTTCCTCACCTCGCCGCTGAAAATCTGCGGCGAAGTCGAACTGCGCGTGCACCAGCATTTGCTGTCGCGCAGCGGCCGGATCGAGGACATCGAGCGCGTGTACGCGCATCCGCAGGCGCTGGCGCAGACCGCCGGCTGGTTGCGCACGAATTTGCCGAAGGCGGAGAAGATCCCGGTGTCGAGCAATGCCGAGGGCGCGCGCCGCGCGCGCAACGCGGACGATGCCGCGGCCATCGCCGGCGAATCCGCCGGGCTGGTGTATGGCCTCAAGCGCATCGCGGGTCCCATCGAAGACCGCAGCGACAACACCACCCGCTTCCTGGTGCTGGGCCGCGAATCGTTCCCGTCCTCGGGCCACGACCGTACCTCGCTGCTGGTGTTCATCCGCGACCGACCGGGCGCGCTGTACGGCGTGCTGGAACCGCTGGCGCGGCGCGGCATCAGCATGAACCGGATCGAATCGCGGCCCGCGCACGGCCACCTCTGGCAGTACGCGTTCTTCATCGACGTCGCCGGCCATTGCCAGGAATCGCCGCTGAAGGACGCGCTGGACGAGATCGCCGAAAAGGGCGATGAAGTGCGCGTGCTGGGTTCCTATCCCGTCGCGATCCTCTGACATGGTCGATTTCGAGACCCTCGCGCGTCCCGGCGTCCGCGGCCTGCGCGCTTACGATCCCGGCCACGACCTGGTCGCGCTGCGTCGCCGCTATGTCGAGGCGCAACTGGTCGAACTCGGTTCCAACGAGAATCCGTACGGTGCCAGCCCGCAGGCGAAGCAGGCGATCGTCGATGCGCTGGCCGGCATCCACATCTACCCGGATCCGCTCGGCGGCGACCTCAAGCGCGCGCTGGCGAAGCACCACGGCATCGACAGCGCCAACCTGCTGCTCGGCAACGGCTCGCACGAATTGCTGATGCAGTTCGCGCAGGTGTTCGCCGGCCCCGGCGAGGACGTCGTCGCGTCGAAATTCGGATTCGCGGTGTATGCGCTGGCGGCGCAGGCCGCGGGCGCGGAACTGCGGCTGGCACCGGCGCTGTCGCGCGATGCGGCGATGCCGCGCGGCCACGACCTGGCGGCGGTGCTGGAGGCGATCGGCCCGCGCACCAAGCTGGTCTACCTCGCCAATCCGAACAACCCCACCGGCACCTGGTTCGGCGCCGAGCTGTTCGCCGATTTCCTGGCACGGGTGCCGGAGCACGTGATCGTGGTGGTCGACGAGGCCTATGCCGAATTCGTCGATGCCGTGGATTTCGCCTCGGCGCTGCCGCTGGTCGCGCGCCATCCCAACCTGGTGGTGACCCGCACCTTCAGCAAGGCGTATGCGCTGGCCGGCCTGCGCGTGGGTTACGCGGTGGCGCACCCGCAGCTGATCGCGGTGATGGAGCGCGTGCGCGAGAGCTTCAACGTCAATGCGCTGGGTCTTGCCGCTGCTGAAGCGGCATTGGCGGATGCGGAGCACCTGCAAGCGTCGGTTGCGGGCAACGCAGCGCAGCGCGCAGCGCTGGCCCAAGCGCTGCTTGCGCGTGGCCTGAAAGTGTCGCCCTCGCAGACGAACTTCCTGCTGGTCGAATTCGGCGACGATGCCGGGCGCATCGAATCGCGGCTGGTCTCGCGCGGCGTGGTGCTGCGGCCGATGGGCGGCTATGGCCTCGGCGAATGCCTGCGCATCACCGTCGGCACCGAGGCCGAGAACCGGCGCCTGCTCGAAGCCTTGGACGAGGTTCGGGCATGAGCGTCCGCCAGGACTGGATCGCCGCACGTGGCGGCCCGCTGCGCGGCGAGTTGCTGGTGCCGGGCGACAAGTCGGTGTCGCATCGCGCGATCATGTTCGGCGCCATCGCAGAAGGCAGCACCCGCATCGACGGCTTCCTCGAAGGCGAGGACACCCGCGCCACCGCCGCGATCTTCCGCCAGCTGGGCGTGCGCATCGAAGCGCCCAGCGACGGCGTGCGCATCGTGCATGGCGTCGGCCTGCACGGCCTGCAGCCGACCGGTGAAGCGCTGGACTGCGGCAATGCCGGCACCGCGATGCGCCTGTTGACCGGGCTGCTGGCCGGGCAGCGCTTCGACAGCACGCTGGTTGGCGACGAGTCCCTGAGCAAACGGCCGATGCGACGGGTGATCGAGCCGTTGTCCTCGATGGGCGCGCGGATCGATTCGAACGACGGCGCCGCACCGCTGCAGGTCCATGGCGGGCGCGCATTGCACGGCATCGACTACGCCTTGCCGGTGGCCAGTGCGCAGATCAAGTCGGCCGTGCTGCTGGCCGGGCTGTACGCGCAGGGCGAGACGGTGGTCCGCGAACCGCACCCGACCCGCGATTACACCGAACGCATGCTGTCCGCGTTCGGCGTGGAGATCGCATTTTCGCCCGGCCTCGCGCGCCTGCGCGGTGGGCAGGCGTTGCGCGCGACCGATGTCAGCGTGCCGGCCGACTTTTCCTCGGCCGCGTTCTTCATCGTCGCCGCCAGCCTGGTGCCGGGTTCGGAACTGTTGCTGCGCCGGGTCGGGATGAACCCGCGCCGCACGGGACTGCTGCACGTGCTGCGCCTGATGGGGGCGGAGATCGTCGAGGAAAACGCCGGCGAACAGGGCGGCGAGCCGGTGGCCGACCTGCGCGTGCGGCATGCGCCGCTGAGCGGCATCGAGGTGCCGGTCGCGCACGTGCCGGACATGATCGACGAATTCCCGGCGCTGTTCGTGGCCGCGGCCTGCGCCAGCGGCGCGACCGTGGTGCGCGGCGCGGCGGAATTGCGGGTCAAGGAGTCCGACCGCATCGCGACGATGGCGACCGGGCTGCGCGCGCTCGGCATCGTCGTCGATGAAACCCCGGATGGCGCGACCATCCACGGCGGCGCGCTGCATGGCGGTGCGGTCGAATCGCATGGCGACCATCGCATCGCGATGGCGTTCGCGGTGGCGGCGCAGTTGGCGGATGGCGAAGTGCGGATCGGCGATGTCGCCAACGTGGCGACCTCGTTCCCGGGCTTCGACGGGTTGGCCCGCGTCGCGGGCATGCAGCTGGACGCGGGCTGATCAGTTCTGCGGGTTGAATGCGATCGGCACGACGACGTCCGAACTCGTGGCCCGTCCGTTGCGCATCGCCGGCTTGAAGGTCCAGCGCCGCACCGCCTCCATCGCCGCGCGGTCGAGGAAGCGGTTGCCGCTGGATTCGGCCACCTCCATGCGTTCGACGCTGCCATCGGTCGCGATGCTGGCCCTGACCTGCACGGTGCCGCCGATGTTGCGGCGCAGGGCTTCCTGCGGATAACGCGGCGGCGGACGGCTGAGCGGAACCGCGTCGCTATCGGCCACGGCCGTCGGCGCAACGGGCGCGGGCGGAGGCGGCGGTGGTGCGGGCGGTTCGATGATCCTGGGTTGCTCACCCGCCGGTGCGGCGGGTCGCATGCCTTCACGCGGCATGTTCAGGCCGCTGGCATTGCCGTCCTCGCTGGCCACGTCGGCCGGGACCGGCGCGGGGAGTGTTTCGCCATCGGCCGTGGCCCCCGAGCTCGGGCTGCCCGCCTTGAAGAAATCGCTGTCGCTGCGCTGGTCCAGCCACAGCAGGAAAAACAGCAGCAGGCCGATGCCGAAGGCGATCGCCAGCGGCTTCACCAGGTGCGGCGGCAACAGCGGGCGGCGTACAGGTGTTGGCTCGGACATGCCGGCATTCTGGCATGCCGATGTGAGGGTTTTGGCAAGCGGCGGGGCAGCCGGCCGGCGCATCGGCGATAATGTGCATTCACTCATGATGTCCCGTCCCCATGCTCGATCCCGCCCTGCTGCGCGCCAATCCCGCCGACCTCGCCGAACGCCTGCGCGCCAGCCGCGGCTTCGAACTCGATGTCGGCCACCTCGAATCGCTGGAAGCGCAACGCAAGCAATTGCAGGTCCGCACCCAGGAACTGCAGAACCTGCGCAACACCCGCAGCAAGCAGATCGGCATGCTCAAGGCCAGGGGCGAGGACGTGTCCGCGGTGATGGCGGAAGTGGCCGGGTTCGGCGAGGAGCTGAAGGCTTCGGAAATCCGCCTCGACGAGATCCGCGGCGAGATCGAGGCGATCGCGCTGGGCATTCCCAATCTTCCGGATGCTTCGGTACCGCTCGGCAGCGACGAGAGCCAGAACGCCGAGCAGAAAAAATGGGGCACGCCGCGCAGCTTCGATTTCGCGGTCAAGGACCACGTCGAACTCGGCGCCCGTAACGGCTGGCTGGACGGCGAGACCGCGGCCAAGCTCAGCGGTTCGCGCTTCACCGTGTTGCGCGGGCAACTCGCGCGCCTGCATCGCGCGCTGGCGCAGTTCATGCTGGACCTGCATACCGGCGAACACGGCTACGAGGAAACCAACGTGCCGGTGATCGTCAATGCCGATTCGATGCGCGGCACCGGGCAGTTGCCGAAGTTCGAGGAAGACCTGTTCTCCACCCAGCTCGGCGAGCACAAGCGCTACCTGATCCCGACCTCGGAAGTGCCGCTGACCAATATCGTCCGCGATGGGATCGTCGATGCGGAGAGCCTGCCGCTGCGCATGACCGCGCATTCGATGTGCTTCCGTTCCGAGGCCGGCAGCGGCGGCCGCGACGTGCGCGGCATGATCCGCCAGCACCAGTTCGAGAAAGTGGAGTTGGTGAGCGTCGCGAAGCCGGACGAATCCGATGCCGAACACGAACGCATGACCCGTTGCGCGGAAGCGGTGCTGGAGAAACTCGGCCTGCCGTATCGCAAGGTGCTGCTGTGCACCGGCGACATGGGCTTTGGCGCCACCAAGACCTACGACCTCGAGGTCTGGCTGCCCTCGCAGGACACCTATCGCGAGATCAGCTCCTGCTCCAACTGCGGCGATTTCCAGGCGCGGCGCATGCAGACGCGCTGGCGCAACCCGGCCACCGGCAAGCCGGAGCTGGTGCACACGCTCAATGGTTCCGGCGTCGCCGTCGGCCGCGCGCTGATCGCGGTCATGGAGAACTACCAGAACGCCGATGGCAGCATCGACGTGCCGGACGCGCTGCGCCCGTACATGGGCGGCCTCGAACGCATCGCCTGATCGCTTCCGGCTCCGCGGACAAAAAACGGGCCCGCATTGCGGGCCCGTTGCGTTCCGGGGCAGGGGAGGGCGCGGAACGCGAAGCCTGGTTTCAGGCCGCCAGCGGCAATTCCGCGTCGATCTGCGCGCGTGCGGCCAGGATCGCGCGGCTGCGTTGTTCCGGCGACACCGAGAGTCCTTCGGCGCTGACGAATTCGACATCGTCGATGCCGAGGAAGCCGAACACCTGGCGCAGGTACGGTTCGACGAAATTGCGGCCGCTGTCCGCCGGGTGCATGCCGCCGTAGGTCGCGGCGACGATCACCTTCTTGCCGCCGGCCAGGCCCTGCGGGCCTTCGGCGGTGTAGCGGAAGGTCTTGCCGGCCACCGCCACCCGGTCGATCCAGGCCTTGAGCTGGCTGGGGATGCCGAAGTTGTACATCGGCGCGCCGACCACGATCACGTCGGCGGCCAGGAATTCGTCCATCACCGCGGCGGCGGTGGCGGTTTCGTCGGCATCGGCCTGCGCCAGCGAGGCGCCGCTCAGGTGCGGCAGCGGATTCGCCGCAAGGTCGCGGTGGACGACCTCAAGGCCGCGCACATCGCGCTGCCAACGGGCGACGACCGCCGCGCCCAGTTCGCGGCTGGCGGAATGGGTGCCGAGGATGCTGGAATCGAGATGCAGGAGTTTCATGGAAGGCCCCGTTGGTCGGTCGCGGCGGTTGCCGCGTTGGGGCGCATCCTGCTCCGTTGCATATTCGGGATAAACTAGGTTAAATATCACGATACGTTCCATATACGGAATTATCGTCATGCAGGATCTCAACGACCTGTACTACTTCGCCGCCGTGGTCGACCACGGCGGATTCGCCGCCGCCGAACGCGCGCTGGGCATCCCCAAGTCGCGGTTGAGCCGGCGCATCAGCGCGCTGGAAAGCGAGCTCGGGGTGCGCCTGCTGCAGCGCTCGACCCGGCGCTTCGCGGTCACCGACGTCGGCACCAGCGTGCATCGCCATGCGCAGTCGATGCTGGCCGAGGCGCAGGCGGCGCGCGAAGCGGTGGATCGCCTGAGCGCCGAACCGCGCGGCACGGTGCGGATCAGCGTGCCGGTGTCGATGGCGCAGCAGCAGTTCCCGAAACTGCTGCCCGAGTTCATGGCGCTGTACCCGAAGGTGCGCCTGCAGCTGATCGTCAGCAACCGCCGCGTCGACGTGATCAACGAAGGCGTGGACGTGGCGCTGCGCGTGCGCGCCAAGCTGGACGACGACGGCAGCCTGGTCATGCGCAGCTTCGGCCAGGTCCAGGAATTGCTGGTGGCCAGCCCGAAGTACCTGGACCGCGCCGGGCGGCCGAAGAGCCCGGAGGAGCTCGCCGAGCACGTCACCTTGAGCATCAGCGAGGACGATGCGCGCCAGCGCTGGGAACTGCACGGCCCGGACGGCGAGGTGCGCCGGATCGAGCTGCAGCCGCGCGTCACCGGCTTCGATTTCCCGATGATGCAGGCGATGGCCGAGGGCGGCATCGGCATCACCCTGTTGCCGGAAACCGTGTGCGCCGATGCGGTGCGCCGCGGCGACCTGGAAGTGGTGCTGCCGGAATGGCGATTGCCGCAGGGCATCGCGCACGCGGTGTTCGCGTCCCGCCGCGGTCTGCTGCCTGCGGTGCGGGTGTTGATCGACTTCCTGGCCGAGAAGCTGCCGCCGCTGATGGAAGCCGCGCGCCTGGATTGCAGCGAGAAAGGCGGTTGCGAAGGGCAGGGCAAGAAAGCGAAGAAGGCGTGAGCGGCGGGATCGATCCGGGCATCCCTGCGCTTGCCGCGCGGGGCGCCCGCGTCGTCCTTGTCGGCAGTCGCGCCGATGTGCCGTAGCGCGGCGACATGCGAGAATGAAGGCCACGGAAGCGTGGCCGAGCGGTTTAAGGCACCGGTCTTGAAAACCGGCGATGGGTCAAACCATCCGTGAGTTCGAATCTCACCGCTTCCGCCATCCTCCTCCCCGCGTAGGATTTTCCCTACCCGGCGATGCGGGCATCACCGGCTTGGCGGGCCTGTGCCGCAGGCGTAGCGTGGCGTCCATCGAGCAGGGGGGGGCTGCCATGAGCATCAAGGTATTCATCGTCGACGACCATGCGCTGGTGCGCACCGGGTTCAGGCTGATCCTGGGCCGCGAAGTCGACATCGAGGTCGTGGGCGAGGCCGAAAGCGGCGAGGAAGCCCTGCCGCAGATCCGCAAGCTCAAGCCCGACGTGGTGCTGTGCGACCTGCACCTGCCCGGCATCAGCGGGCTGGAGGTCACCGAACGGGTGGTGCGCGGCGACTACGGCTCGAAGGTGATCGCGGTATCCGTGCTCGAGGACGGCCCGATGCCGCGCCGGTTGCTGGAAGCGGGCGCCTCGGGCTATGTCGGCAAGGCCTGCGATGCGATCGAACTGCTGCGCGCGGTGCGCGATGTGTCGCGCGGCAAGAAATACCTGGCCAATGCGATCGCGCAGGGCATGGCGCTGTCGGGCATGAAGGGCGAACAGGCATCGCCGTTCGATGCGCTGACCCCGCGCGAGCTGGAAGTGGCGTTGCTGCTCAACCAGGGCCTGCGCCAGGAAGCGATCGCCAAGCGGCTGAGCCTGAGCGCGAAGACCGTCAATACCCACAAATCGCGCCTGTTCGAGAAACTGGCGATCCGCGACAACATCGCGCTGGCGCGGCTGGTCAGCCAGTACGGCCTGGTCGATCCCGCGCACGCCGTGCATTGACGGCGGGCGCGGTCGGCGGCTCGGGCGTTCCGCTCAGGCGTTGCGGTTCGCCTCGACGGCCGCGGCATCGTCCTGCGTAGGCGCCGGGGGGGTGCCGGCATCGTTGCGGGCGGTATCGAACAGCCCGCGCAGTTGCTCGGCGCGGCTGAGGGCTTCGTCCGCGGGCGAGGGCGAAGGCGAGACGGTTTCGGCCTCGACCGCGGTCGCTGCCTGCGCAACCTCCGCCGTGGCGGCGACCTCCTCGGCAGCGACGACCTCTTCGGCGGCATCGGCCTGGGCGATCGCGGCTGCCGGTTCGACCGGCACTTCCGCCGGCGCGACGGTTTCGGCAACGCGTTCGATCACCGCGGGTGCCGCTGCCTCGGTCACGACGGCGGTTTCGGGTGCGCTCGCTACGGCGGGCGTTGCCGCGGGCGCGGCTTCGGCCGGCGTCGCGATGGCCTCGACGACGGGCGCTTCGATCGCGGCCGGTGCGGGGGCGATCACCTCCGGCTGCGCGGCCGCGACCACGCGTGCGACTTCGGCGACCGGCGCCGGCGCGCGTTCGACGGCAACCGGCGTTGGCGCTTCGATATCGTCGAAATCGAATTCCGGCTGCGAGCCATCCGCGGCCAGGGCTTCGTCCAGCGGGCCGTCCTGATCCAGCATCGCCTCGTCGGCGGCACCGGCGGCTTCGCCCGCGCCACGCCGACGGCGGCGACCGCCGCGACGTCCGCGACGGCGCTTCGAGCCGCCTTCGCCCGCGGCATCATCGCCGGACTCGCTGGCGTTTTCGGCGGCGACGGCCTGCGCCGGGATCGCGATCGCGGCAGCGTCGACCGCCTGCTCGAGCGGTGCCGCGACCTTGGCCGTGGCGTCCTCGGCGACGACAGCGGCGATCGAAGCCGCTGCGGTTTCGGCCGGCGCCGGCTTCGGTGCCTGCGGCTTGTCCTGCTTCGGCTGCTGTTGTTGCAGCGGCTTCTGCTGGTTCTGCTGCTGTTGCTTCTGCGGCTTGTCCTGCTTCGGCTGCTGTTGTTGCTGCGGCTTCTGCTGGTTCTGCTTTTGCGCCTGCTGCTGTTTCGGCGCGTCGCCCTGCGGCTTGTTGCCGCCGCGATTGTCGTTCTGCGCATTGCGGCGGTTGTCGTCGCGCCGGTTGTCGCGGTTGCCGCGGCCATCGCGATCGCGGCGGTTGCCACGCTCCTCGCGGCGGCCGCCTTGTGCCTCGGCCTTCACCGGCTGCGGCTCCGGGGCGGGCGCGCCGTTGAACATCGACTTCAGCCAGCCGATGAAACCGCTGCTGGCCGGGGCCACGACGACCGGTACCGCCGCCGCGACCGGACGCGGCTCCGCTTCCACCGGCATCGGCTTGGGCTCGCGCAACGGGGCGGGCTGGGCCGGCTTCACGTTGGTCACCATCGGTGCCGGCGGGATGTTGAGCTGGGCCTTGGTCAAGGCGATCGTCGCCAGCTTGCGCGGGGTGCCGCGCTGGTAGCTGGGGCGCGCGGTTTCCTCGCCCAGTTCGTTCTCGCGGATGCGGGTGACTTCGTAGTGCGGGGTGTGCAGCTGCTCGTCGGCGACGATCACGATCGGCGCATCGTGGCGCTGCTCGATCTCGCGCAGCGCGTTGCGCTTCTCGTTGAGCAGGTAGTTGGCGATCTCCACCGGCGCCTGCACCAGCACCTGGCCGGTGTTGTCCTTCATCGCGTGCTCTTCGGCGACGCGGATGATCGACAGCGACAGCGACTCGATGCTGCGCATCCGGCCGTGGCCCTCGCAGGTCGGGCAGACGATCTGGCTGGCCTCGCCCAGCGACGGGCGCAGGCGCTGGCGGCTCATCTCCATCAGGCCGAAGCGGCTGATGCGGCCCAGCTGGACGCGCGCGCGGTCGTACTTCAGCGCGTTCTGCAGCTTGTTCTCGACGTCGCGCTGGTGCTTGTTGCTCGACATGTCGATGAAGTCGATCACCACCAGGCCGCCCAGGTCGCGCAGGCGCAGCTGGCGCGCCACTTCCTCCGCGGCCTCCAGGTTGGTGTTGAACGCGGTCTCCTCGATGTCGCCGCCCTTGGTGGCGCGCGCCGAGTTGACGTCGATCGCGGTCAGCGCCTCGGTCTGGTCGATCACCAGCGCGCCGCCGGAGGGCAGGCGCACGGTGCGCTCGTAGGCGCCCTCGATCTGCGATTCGATCTGGAAGCGGTTGAACAGCGGGGTGTCGTCGGTGTAGTGCTTGAGCTTGCGCTTGTTGTGCGGCATCACCTGTTCGACGAAGTCCAGCGCCTCGGCGTACATCTCCGGGGTGTCGACCAGGATCTCGCCGATGTCCGAGCGCATGTAGTCGCGCAGGGCGCGCACGATCAGGCGCGACTCCTGGTAGATCAGGAACGGCGCCGGCTTGGTCAGCGCGGCTTCGGCGATCGCGCGCCAGATCGACAGCAGGTAGTCCAGGTCCCACTGCAGCTCTTCGGCGTCGCGGCCGACGCCGGCGGTGCGGATGATCACGCCCATGTCGTCGGGGATGTTGAGCGCGTCCATCGCCTTCTTCAGCTCGGCGCGGTCGTCGCCCTCGATCCGGCGGGAGACGCCGCCGGCGCTGGGCGAGTTCGGCATCAGCACCATGTAGCGGCCGGCCAGCGAGATGAAGGTGGTCAGGGCGGCGCCCTTGTTGCCGCGCTCTTCCTTGTCGACCTGGACCACGACTTCCTGGCCTTCGCGCAGGAGTTCCTTCAGCCCGGCCTTGTTCGGATCGACCCCGGCCTGGAAGTAGTCGCGGGAGATTTCCTTGAGCGGCAGGAAGCCGTGGCGTTCCGCGCCGTATTCGACGAAAGCGGCTTCAAGCGAGGGTTCGAGCCGGGTGATGCGGCCCTTGTAGATGTTGGATTTCTTGTTGTCCTTCGACGGCTGTTCGATGTCGACGTCGTACAGGGTCTGGCCTTCGACGATCGCCACGCGCAGTTCTTCCGCCTGCGTGGCATTGATGAGCATTCGCTTCATTGTGCGTTCCTCGCGCGCTGCTGCACGCGGAAACGCCGTTGGCGTTTCGTCCCTGGATACCGCAAGCGCCTCGGCTGCACGGGTGTGCGCCGAGTCGCTCCAAGTGTTCCAGCGCTACGACACCACGGCGGACCGCGGGAGCGCTTGTTCCTAAGTTCATGTTGCAGGGCCGGCGACAGCCGCCGGGTTCCAGAGGAAACAGGCGCGTCGCGCGGGGCGTTGTTCGGTTCCGTCACGGATGCCCATGCATCCGGCGATGGTGGGGTCTGCCGCGCAGCCGTTAACATGGCCGCCCCGAGGGCGGTGGCAACGACACTGCGGCGGGGATCGCGGGGAAGGCCGGCTTTCGGCCGGTGCGGTCTTCTCGGACCGTGGTGTTCTTCCTGCGAAATCAAACCCTTATCTCGCCCCCCGAGTGTAACAGATCAGGCATTACAGGAGCAGGTCCCGGCTTGGGCCGGCCCGTCCCAGGAGCAAGCCGCATGACCGATCCGACCCCTCCGGAAACCCCCACCCACGGCGCCCGCACCGTGCGGGTGATGGAGGACCGCGATGGCCAGCGCATCGACAATTTCCTGCTGGGCTACCTGAAGGGCGCGCCGCGCAGCCTGGTCTACAAGCTGCTGAGATCCGGCCAGGTGCGGGTGAATGGCGGCCGGGTCAAGGCGGAACGCCGGCTGGAAGCGGGGGACCAGGTGCGGATCCCGCCCTTCCGGCTGCCGGATCCCGCCGAGAAGGGCAGCCCGCCGCAGGGCTTCATGGACGCGCTGGACGCGGCGATCGTGTTCGAGGACGCCCGCCTGCTGGCGCTGAACAAGCCGTCCGGGGTGGCCAGCCATGGCGGCAGCGGCATTTCCTTCGGCGCGATCGAGACCCTGCGCGCGCTGCGGCCGAGGGAGACGCTGGAGCTGGTCCACCGGCTCGACCGCGATACCTCGGGGCTGTTGATCGTGGCCAAGAAGCGCTCGGCACTGAGTGAACTGCAGGCGCTGCTGCGCGAGGACCACGGCGCCGGCATCGACAAGCGCTACCTGGCCCTGCTCGGCGGACGCATGCCGGACGGGGTGATGAGCGTCGATGCGCCGCTGCATGTCGGCCTGCGCCAGGGCGGCGAACGGCATGTGCAGGTGAATCCCAGGGGCAAGCCCTCGATGAGCCATTTCAGGGTGCTGGAACGGCGCGGCGGCCAGAGCTATTGCGAGGTCCGGATCGAGACCGGCCGCACCCACCAGATCCGCGTGCATGCCCGGCACATCGGCCACCCGATCGCCGGCGACGACAAGTACGGCGACGAAGCCGCGAACCGGCGCCTGCGCGAACAGGCCGGGCTGAAGCGCTTGTTCCTGCATGCGTCCACCCTGGAATTCGCGCTGGACGGCGGCAAGACGCCGTACCTGCTCAATGCGCCGCTGGCTTCCGACCTGGTCGACGTGCTCGATCGCCTGCATGGCTGAGCCCGCACCGCTGCAGGCGGCGATGACCGATGGCGAAGCCGCCGTGCTGCGCGAATGTTTCTCCAAGGCGGCCAGCCTGGTCGAATTCGGCTGCGGCGGCAGCACCCTGCTGGCGGTGCGCAGCCCGTCGCTGCGGCGGATCTGGTCGGTGGAAAGCGACCCGGGCTGGATCGAGCGCCTGCGCATCGAAGCGGAGATCGCCGCCGCAGAACAGGCCGGTCGCCTGCGGCTGCATTGCGTGGACATCGGTGCGGTCGGCGAATTCGGCTTCCCGCGCGACGGTTCGATGCAGGCGGCATGGCCGCGCTACTACCAATCGGTCTGGGACGATCCGGCCGCCCTCGACACCGACCTGGTGCTGGTCGACGGCCGCTTCCGGGTGGCCTGCGCGCTGGAAGCGCTGGCCCGCTGCCGCCCGCATGCCGTCCTACTGTTCCACGATTTCTGGAACCGGACGCCCTACCACCCGGTGCTCGCCTTCACCGACTGGCTGGGCAGTTGCGATTCGCTGGCGATCCTGCGGCGCAAGCCATCGTTCGACAGCGCGGCCTTCGAGCAGGTACGGCAGGCCTATCGCCTGCAGCCGGGCTGAGCCGCCGCGCGCGGCCGCATCGCCGCCTCAGGCGTAGAGCGCGTCCGCCTTGGCGGCGCAGATGAAGTCGTTCTCGCTGAGTCCGCCGACGTCGTGGGTGGAAAAACGCACCACGCAGCGGTCGTAGTGCACGGACAGGTCCGGGTGGTGGTCTTCGGCATTGGCGACATGCGCCAAGGCATTCACGAAGGACATGGTCCGGTAGTAATCCTTGAAGGCGAACGTCCTGCTCAGGGCGTGCCCGTTCTCGACCAGCGCCCACTCCGGCACCTGCGGCAGCCATTCGCGGATGCTGGCATCGGTGAGCCGGTGTTCGCTGCCGCGACGCGGCGTGCAACGGGCCTGGGCAAGCGGGATGAGGTCGGCCATCGGCATTCTCCTGCGTGGGCGCATGAACCGCGGCCATCGTCTGCGCCGGGTCGGGGGGATGCGGCGGCGCGTAGCGCGGCGGCATGGCTAGAATAGCCGCATGATCCAGATATCCGAAGCCGCACAAACGCATTTCCGCAAACTGATCGAGCGCGAGGCCATCCCCGGCCTCGGCGTGCGCCTGGCCGCGCGCGATGCCGGCACGCCGCGCGCGGACGTGCGCCTGGAGTTCGCCGAGGACAGCGAATTGTCCGGCGACGAATGGGCGGTCGACTGCGAGGGCTTCACCCTGTGGCTGGATGCCGCCAGCGTGCCGTTCCTGGACGGCGCGACCATCGACTACGAAAGCAAGGCGACCGGCGGCCAGTTGCAGATCCGCGCACCGAAGATCAAGGGCGTGGCGCCGGGCGATGCGGCGTCGCTGGTCGAGCGCGTGCGCTGGACCATCGAGCAGGAGATCAATCCGCAGCTGGCCCAGCACAAGGGCCATGTGTCGCTGCAGGAGGTCACCGCGGATGGCGTGGTGGTGCTGCGCTTCGGCGGCGGCTGCCACGGTTGCGGGATGGCCGACGTGACCCTCAAGCAGGGCATCGAGAAGACGCTGATGGAGAAGGTGCCGGGCGTGACCGCGGTGCGCGACGCGACCGACCACGCCACCGGCGATGCGCCCTACGTCCCGCGCGACGCGGCCTGAACGGCTTAGGCGCGCGTGACGTCCGCCGCCGACTTCATCGCCGCGCTCGACCAGCGGCGCACGCGTTTCAGCAACCGCCCCGAGGCCCCCGGGCAGCTGCCGCCGGGCTGGCAACGCTGGTTCGACGCGATGCCGGTGGTCGATGCGCATGCCGCGGGCGCGCCGGCGCCCTCGTGGGTTGCGGCCTTCGCGCAACGGCCGCTGCGCAGCATCCCGCGCGCGCCTGCGCCGCTCAATCGCTGGCAATCCATCGGCCACCTGCTGCAGCAGAACTGGACGCCGAACCTGCGCGACGAACGCGGCTTGCGGATCGGCGTCGGCGCGGCCGACATCGTGCTGCACGTCATCCTGGTCGGGCTGCTGCTGTGGCTGATGTACCTGCGCTTCATGGCGCTGGCGCGGGCGCCGCCGGAGGAAGAGGCGGTGCAGGTGGAATTCATCGGTCGCGGCAACATCGCCGAGGGCGGCGGCGCCTTGGCCAATGCGGGGGCGGAATCCGCGCCCGCCGCGGCGGCGCCGGCCACGCGCGCAGCCACGCCTGCGCCCGCCAGCGGCCGGCCGGATGCGCCGATCGAGACCATGTCGGTGCCGAGCCCGCCGCAGGTCGCCGCCAGCAGCGAGGCGCCGCAGCGCGTGCGCGAACTGGCGCCGCTGGCGGTCGCCGAAGCCGCGCAACCGCTCGCCGTCAGCGAAGTGCGCGAGCCGGAACCACGGGCATTCCAGCTGCCGCCGCCGAAGCCGCGCGACGCACCGCAACCGCAATTGCAGGTGCGGGAAGTGCAGCCGCGGCAACAGGTGGAAGAAATCGCCAGCTTGCGCGCGCAGCCGCAACGCAGCCTGCAGCCGCGCGAGGTGCAGGCTCAGGTGAAGGTGCCGGAACTGCGCGACCAGCCGCAGGAACTCGACGTGCCCGCGCCGCAGCGGATGGCGACGGTGCAGGCGCGCAGCGCGCCCAGCCAGGCCGCCAGCAGCGCGCAACTGCGCGTGCCGGAATTGCGCGGCGAAGTGCGCGATATCCCGATGCCGCCCGGCGGCGCGCCAACCCCTTCCGCCCAGGCCGGCAGCGGCACCGCGGCGCAGGCGAATGCGAACAGGCCGGGCGCCGGCGGCGAACGCGGAAGTGCGCCGGCCGCCGGCCAGGCCGCGGCCGGCACCGGCGCGGGCGCGAAACCGGCCGAGCAGGGCGGCCGTGGCGTGGCCGCCACCGGCAAGGGAGCGGGGCCTGCCAACGCAGCCGCGCCGGGCGGTTGGCCAAGCCCGGCGAAAAGCGACGACTGGGGCGCGTCCAAGCGCAATGTCGCCGGTACCGGCAATGGCAATGGGAAAAACGGCCGGGGCGACGGCAAATCCGGCGTGTTCAACGCGGATGGCAGCCCGCGCCTGTCCGACGAATGGACGCAGCTCAGCGGCATCGACGTGGATCGTTCCGGTTCGTGGCTGAAGCGGCCGGGCCTGGAATACCGCGGCACCCGTTTCGACCAGTACTGGATTCCGCAGGGCACCTTGCTGCAGGAATGGGTGCGGCGCGGCATCAAGAAGGTGTCGATCCCGATCCCGGGCACCGACACCAGGCTGGAATGCGTGGTGTCGCTGCTGCAATTCGGCGGCGGCTGCTTCCCGGTCAATCCCAACGTCAACGAGCAGCCAGCGCGCGCGCGGCCGGCGCCGGACATCCCGTTCAAGCCGGGCTTGCAGGAAGACAACGGCAGCGTGAAGCCGGTGCAGTGACGGTGCCTCGGAGCATGCCGGCTGCGCATGAGTGGCGCGCACGAAAAAGGGGCCTTGCGGCCCCTTTTTCGTGACAACGTTGCGATCGGATCAGTTCGCGCCGTGCATGTCGCGCAGCTGGCTGTTGGTGCCGCCGAAGTAGGCGGCAAGGTCGGCGATCTGCTGGTCGCTGAGTTCCTTGGCCTGGCTGGCCATCAGGTCGGTGGTCGGGCTGCCGCCGCGGGTGCCGGAGCGGTAGGCCTGCAGCGCGTGCGCGATGTAGTCCGCGTACTGGCCGCCCAGCTTCGGGTAGCTGGCATCGATCGGCGCATTGCCTTCGGCACCGTGGCAATCCACGCAGGCCTGGCCGGTGGCGCCCTTGGTCGAGGCGAGTGCCTTGCCGGCGGCGGCATCGCCATGCGGCAAACCGGCGGAGGAGGACGCGTGCGCGGCTTCGGCTTCGTGGCCGGCGCCTTCGGCCGGATGTTCTTCCTGCTTGCCGCAGGCGGACAGGGCCAGCGCGCAGGCGACGGCGAGCAGGGTCATGGAGGTCTTGGTCATGGCGCGGCTCACTTGATGCTGGACAGGTAGGCGGCGATATCGGCGATGTCCTGCTCGGAGAAGCTCTCCGCCTGCGCCTGCATCGTCGGATGCTTGCGCTTGCCCTCGCGATATTCCTTCAACGCGTTGTTGAGGTAGGTCTCCGACTGCCCGCCGAGCTTCGGCACGTGGTAGCTCGGATAGGCGTTCTTGTAGCCGGTCACGCCGTGGCAGCCACGGCAGGTGTAGGTCAGGCTCTTGCCGCGGGCGGCGTCGCCCTTGAGGGCGGCCGGGGCTGGCGTCGCCGCCGGTTCGGCTGCAACCGGGGTTGCGGCCGCGGTATCAGTGGCGGGAGCGGCGGCATCCTGCGCGGCGGCGGAGGCGGCGAGGATCAAGGCCAGGCTGGCGGCGATCGGCGACAGTCGCTTCATGGGTAGGGAGTTTCCGGAGTCCAGAGTGCAGAAGCATGACGCACGGGCGACATGCAATCGCATCAGTATAACGACGGATCCATCCGCTTCCTACGCCGCCAAAACAGAATGCCCGCGGCCCACGCCTAGCGCACTGTCCGCACGGACGTCCACCCATGACCTTCGGCGCATGACGGCCGGGCGGGGGTGGGTGACATACTTGACTACAACACCAGACAGGCTTCCTTCATGCACGACTCGACCCAAGCCGCCGCCCCCCGTTCCGGCCGCTTCCTCCCGCTCGCCCGCCTGAGCCTGCTGGCCCTGGCGCTTGCCCTTGCCGCCTGCAAGGGCGGTCCCGAAGGCGACAAGGGCAAGGACGGCAAGGATGCGGCCGACAAGGGCCCGGAAGCCGTGCCGGTGGAAGTGGCCAAGGCCGGTCGCCGTTCGATCGCCGCCAGCTACATGGGCACCGCGCCGCTGGAAGCCCGCGGCGAATCGCAGGTGGTCGCCAAGACCTCGGGCATCGCCCTGCGCGTGTTCGCCGACGTCGGCCAGCAGGTCCGCGCCGGCCAGCCGCTGGTGCAGATCGACCGCGACCGCGCCGCCTTGCAGGTCGCCCAGGCCGATGCCCAGGTGCGCAAGCTGGAAGCGAACTACCGCCGCGCCTCGCAACTGGTGGAGCAGAAGATGGTCAGCGTCAACGACGTCGACCAGTTGCGCTACGACCTCGAGAACGCCCGCGCCAGCCTGCGCATGGCGCGTCTGGAACTGTCCTACGGCACCGTGACCGCGCCGATCTCGGGCGTGATCGCCGCGCGCAACATCAAGCTCGGCAACCTGGTGCAGATCAACACGCCGATCTTCACCATCGTCGATACCTCGCGCCTGGAAGCCACCCTCAACGCGCCGGAACGCGAGATCGAAACGCTGAAGGCCGGGCAGGCCGTGCAGCTGAGCGTGGACGCGCTGCCGGGCAAGACCTTCGACGGCCGCATCGACCGCGTCTCGCCGGTGGTGGATTCCGGCAGCGGCACGTTCCGGGTGATCTGCGCGTTCGAAGGCGGCGGCCTGCTGCAGCCGGGCATGTTCGGCCGCATCCGCATCGAATACGACCAGCGCGCGAACGCATTGGTGATCCCGCGCACGGCGCTGCTGGAAGACGGCAATGCGCCGGCGGTGTACACGGTCAGGGCCGACAAGGCCGCGCGCACCACCCTGAAGCTGGGCTATGTCGATGGCGAGTGGGTCGAGGTGCGCGATGGCCTCAAGGAAGGCGATCCGGTGGTGGTGGCGGGCAAGGCCGCGTTGCGCGAGGGCAGCGCGGTGCAGGTGATCGGCGCCAAGGCCGCGCCGGCGTCCGCCGCGGCGCAGGCAGCCGCGCAATGAGTCCGAACGATAGCCACGACCCGCTGGCATCGCCCGGCGGGTTCAGCCTGGTCGAGTTCGCCACCCGCCGTCGCGTCACCATCGCGATGATGACCCTGACCCTGGTGCTGTTCGGCCTGATCGCGCTGGGCAGCCTCAAGGTCAACCTGCTGCCCGACCTCAGTTACCCCACGCTGACCGTGCGCACCGACTACACCGGCGCCGCGCCTTCGGAAATCGAGACCCTGATCTCGCAGCCGGCGGAAGAAGCGCTGGGCGTGGTCAAGGGCCTGCGCAAGCTGAAGTCGATCAGCCGCACCGGGCAGAGCGACGTGGTGCTCGAGTTCGCCTGGGGCACCGACATGGACCAGGCCAGCCTGGACGTGCGCGACAAGATGGAGTCGCTGCAGTTCCCGCTGGATGCCAAGCCGCCGGTGCTGCTGCGCTTCAATCCGTCGACCCAGCCGATCATGCGCCTGGCCTTGTCGCCGAAGCATGCGGGCAAGGGCGGTGCGGGCGATGCCGAGGAAATCCGCCAGCTGATGGAACTGCGCCGCTTCGCCGACGACGACCTCAAGCGCAAGCTGGAGCCGGTCGATGGCGTGGCCGCGGTCAAGGTCGGCGGCGGCCTCGAGGACGAGGTGCAGGTCGACATCGACCAGCGCAAGCTCGCCCAGCTCGGGCTGTCGCCGGATACGGTGATCAGCCGCCTGCAGCAGGAGAACGTCAACGTCTCCGGCGGCCGCCTGGAAGAGGGGTCGCAGCGCTACCTGGTGCGCACCGTCAACCAGTTCGCGACGGTGGACGAGATCGCCAACATGCTGCTGACCACGCGCACCGCGTCGGCCAGCAGCGGCGGCTCGGAACAGGCGATGCGCCTGGCCGCGGCCAGCGGCGACGCCAGCGTGATGGCGGCGCTGTCGCAACAGGGCGGCAACGCCTCCTCGGGCAGCCTGCCGCTGCGCCTGAAGGACGTGGCCGAGGTGCGCCAGGGCTACAAGGAACGCGAGGCGATCATCCGCCTCAACGGCCGCGAGGCGGTCGAGCTGGCGATCTACAAGGAAGGCGACGCCAATACCGTCGCCACCGCGGACGCGCTGGAAGCGCGGCTCAAGAGCATCCGCGAGCAGCTGCCCGGCGACATCGAGCTGACCGTGATCGAGGACCAGTCGGTCTTCATCCGCAACGCCATCGGCGACGTCAAGCTGGACGCGGTGATCGGCGGCCTGCTGTCGATCCTGATCATCTTCCTGTTCCTGCGCGACGGCTGGAGCACGTTCGTGATCTCGCTGTCGCTGCCGGTGTCGATCATCGCGACGTTCTTCTTCATGGGCCAATTGGGCCTGAGCCTCAACGTGATGTCGCTGGGCGGCCTGGCGCTTGCGACCGGCCTGGTGGTCGACGACTCGATCGTGGTGCTGGAAAGCATCGCCAAGGCGCGCGAGCGCGGGCTCGGCATCCTCGAGGCCGCGATCGCCGGCACCCGCGAAGTGAGCATGGCGGTGGTCGCGTCCACCCTGACCACGATCGCGGTGTTCCTGCCGCTGGTGTTCGTGCAGGGCATCGCCGGCCAGTTGTTCCGCGACCAGGCACTGACCGTGGCGATCGCCATCGGCGTGTCGCTGGTGGTGGCGATGACCCTGATCCCGATGCTGAGCGCGCTCAAGGGCCGCCCGCCGCTGGGCTTCCCGGAAGAGCCGGCGCATGCGCGCTGGGAAGCGCGGAAGACATGGCAGAAGCCGGCGATGTATGCCGGCCGCGGCCTCGGCGGCCTGTTCCGCTACGCGTTCTTCGGCATCGCATGGGCGATCGTGCGGGCGTGGCGCGGCCTCTCGGCGGTGGTCGGTCCGGTGATGCGCAAGGCCAGCGACCTGGCGATGGCGCCGTACGCGCGCGCCGAACGCGGCTACCTGCGCATCCTGCCGGCCGCGTTGCGGCGGCCGACGCCGGTGCTGCTGGTCGCCGGCATCGCCTTCGCGCTGACGCTTGCCGCGTTGCCGCTGCTCGGCACCGACCTGATCCCGCAGCTGGCGCAGGATCGCTTCGATATGACCGCCAAGCTGCCGCCCGGCACGCCGCTGGCGCAGACCGACGCGCTGATCCGCGACGTGCAGGCCAGGCATGCCAAGGACGATGGCGTGCGCGTGCTGTACGGCGTGTCCGGCACCGGCACCCGGCTGGATGCCAGCCCGACCGAGAGCGGCGAGAACATCGGCAAGCTGTCGGTGGTGATGGCCGACAACAAGGCCGAGGCGCCGCTGACCGAAGCCCTGCGCAAGACCATGCAGGCCTATCCGTCGGCGCAGGTGGACTTCAGCCGGCCGGAACTGTTCAGCCTGTCGCCGCCGCTGGAAATCGAGGTGGAAGGCGCCGACCTGGAGCAGATCCGCGTTGCCGGCGCGAAACTCGCCGGCATGCTGCGCGCCAATCCGCACTACGCCGACGTGAAGTCGACCGTGGAGCAGGGCTTCCCGGAGATCCAGATCGTGTTCGACCAGGACCGCGCCGCGGCGCTGGGCCTGACCACGCGCCAGATCGCCGACGCCGTGGTGAAGAAGGTGAAGGGCGAGGTCGCCACCCGCTACAGCTTCCGCGACCGCAAGATCGACGTGCTGGTGCGCGCGCAGGAAAGCGATCGCGCCTCGGTCGACGACATCCGCCACCTGATCGTGAACCCGGGCGGCGGCGCCCCGGTGGAACTGGCCTCGGTGGCCGAGGTGGTGTCGACCACCGGCCCCAGCGAGATCCATCGCGCCGACCAGCACCGCGTCGCGATCATCTCCGCCAACCTGCGCGGCATCGACCTCGGCAACGCGATCCGCGAGGTCGACGCCATGGTCGCGCAGAACCCGCTGGGCACCGACATCGACATGCGCATCGGCGGCCAGGGCCAGGAACTGTCGGAATCGATCCGCTCGCTGCTGTTCGCGTTCGGCCTGGCGATCTTCCTGGTCTACCTGGTGATGGCCTCGCAGTTCGAATCGCTGCTGCATCCGTTCGTGATCCTGTTCACCATCCCGCTGGCGATGGTCGGCGCGGTGGCGGCATTGATGCTGACCCGCGCGCCGGTGTCGGTGGTGGTGTTCATCGGCCTGATCCTGCTGGTCGGGCTGGTGGTGAAGAACGCGATCATCCTGATCGACAAGGTCAACCAGCTGCGCGAGGAAGGCGTGGCCAAGCGCGAGGCGCTGGTCGAGGGCGCGCGTTCGCGCCTGCGCCCGATCATGATGACCACGCTGTGCGCGGTGTTCGGCTTCCTGCCGCTGGCGCTGGCGTTCGGCGAGGGCGCGGAAGTGCGCGCGCCGATGGCGACCACGGTGATCGGCGGCCTGCTGGTGTCCACCTTGCTGACGCTGGTGGTGATCCCGGTGGTGTACGACCTGCTGGACCGCAAGCCCGACGGGTTCTACGCCGAGCGCGGCCGGCGCGCGCGCCGCAACGCGGAGACCGTGGCGGAAGTGCTGTCGCACGAGCACGACCCGTTGAACGGCGGCGGCAGGGCCTGATCGCGCGATGAACATCACCGAACTGTCCATCCGCCGCCCGATCACCACGATCATGCTGTTCGTGTCGATGGTGGTGATCGGCCTGATCGCCTCGTTCCGGCTGCCGCTGGAAGCCGAGCCTGAAGCCAGCATCCCGTTCTTCTTCGTGCAATTGCCGTACGCCGGCTCGACCTCGGAGGAAGTGGAGCGCAACCTGGTGCGGCCGGTCGAGGAAGCGCTGGCGACGATGCCCGGCATCGAATCGATGAACTCGCGGGCGAACGCCGAAGGCGGTTCGGTCCAGGTGCGCTTCAGCGACTGGAACAAGGACATCGCGATCGCCGCGTCGGAGGCGCGCGAGCGCATCGACGCGATCCGCGACCAATTGCCGGACGATTTCCGCCGCTATTTCGTGTTCCGCTGGAGCACCTCGGACCGCGAGGCGCTCAGCCTGCGCCTGACCAGCAGCGTCGACCTGACCACCCGCGCCGACCTGATCGAACGCAGCATCAAGCAGCGCCTGGAGCGCTTGCCGGGCGTCGCCCGGGTGGAAGTGGAGGGCGTGGCCAAGCAGGAAGTGCTGGTGGCGCTGGACAAGGACCGGCTCAACGCGCACGGGGTGGCGCTGAACGCGCTGGTGCAGCAGCTGCAGGCGGCCAACTTCTCGGTTTCCGCGGGAGAGATCAGCGAGGCGGGGCGGCGCCTGCGCGTGCAGCCGCGCGGCGAACTGCTGGAATTGCAGCAGCTGCGCGACCTGCGCATCGACCAGCGCGGCACCCGCCTGTCCGACGTCGCCGACATCGACCTGAAGCCGCAGCGCATGGACTACGTGCGGCGGATGGACGGCAAGCCCAGCGTCGGCGTGGACATCTACAAGGAGCGCTCGGCCAACCTGGTCGACCTGTCGCGCTCGGTGCGCGCGGAGATCGCCGAACTGGAGAAGGATCCGGCGATGCGCGGGGTCAACATCGAGGTCACCGACGACCAGGGCCAGGCGGTGACCAGCTCGCTGCTGGCGCTGGCGGAAGCCGGCGGCATCGGCCTGCTGCTGTCGGTGATCGTGCTGTACGCGTTCCTGCGCCATTGGCCGTCCACCCTGATGGTGAGCACGGCGATCCCGATCTGCTTCGTCATGACCCTGGGCTTCATGTACTTCACCGGCATCTCGCTCAACATCATCTCGATGATGGGCCTGCTGCTGGCGGTGGGCATGCTGGTCGACAACGCGGTGGTGGTGGTCGAGAGCATCTACCAGGAGCGCGAGAAGTACCCCGACCGGCCGTGGCTGGCCTCGGTCATCGGCACCCGCCACGTCGCCATCGCGCTGTCCGCGGGCACCCTGTGCCACTGCGTGGTGTTCCTGCCGATGATGTTCGGCGAGAAGAACATCATCACCATCTACCTGTCGCAGCTGGCGGTGACCATCTCGTTCTCGCTGCTGGCCTCGTGGCTGGTCGCGATCAGCCTGATCCCGATGCTGTCGGCGCGGATGAAGACCCCGCCGGCGCTGAAGTCGCCGTTCATCACCGCGCTGCAGGCGCGCTATGCGCGCGCGCTGCGCTGGACCCTGGAGCACCGCGGCTGGAGCGTGGCCGGCATCCTCGCCATCTCGCTGGTCAGCGTGTACCCGATGACCCACACCCAGGGCGGCGGCGACGACAACGACCCCACCGAGATCAACATCTTCTACCAGTGGAAGGGCGCCTATTCCAAGGAGGAAATGGGCAAGGAAGTGGCGCGGGTGGAGGCCTACGTCAACGCCAACCGCAAGCCGTTCCACGTCGAGCGCGTGTACAGCCGCTACAGCGAGCAGGGCTGGGCGCAGACCCGCCTGTTCCTCGACGTCGAGGACCCGGAACTCAACAAGAAGATCTCCGAGGAGGTGCGCAAGGGCCTGCCCAAGTCGGCGCGCGCCAACCTCGGCATCGGCTGGCCGGGCGGGATGGGCGGCGACGACAGCAAGGGCATTACCTTCAGCCTGGTCGGCGATTCCACCCAGACCCTGCAGGAACTGGCCGCGGACATCGTGCCGATGCTGGGCCGCAACCCGAAGCTGCGCGACGTGCGGGTCGACACCGGCGACGCCAACACCGAGCTCACGGTGCGGGTGAACCGCGAGCGCGCCGCCGCCTACGGCTTCAGCGCGCAGCAGGTGGCGCAGTTCGTCGGCATGGCCCTGCGCGGCTCCTCGCTGCGCGACTTCCACCGCGAGGAAATCGAGATCCCGGTCAACGTGCGCTTCGCCGGTTCGGACGATTACGGCGTCGAGGACCTGTCGACCTTCATGGTGCGCGCGCCCAACGGCACCGACGTGCCGCTGCTGGCGATGGTGGACGTGGGCATGAGCCCGGCCGCCACCCAGATCCAGCGCCAGAGCCGGCAGACCATGCTGCAGGTGCAGGCGGGGCTGGCCAAGGACGTGTCGATGGAGGACGCGCGCAAGTCGATCGAGGATTCGCTGAAGGCGATGCAGTTCCCGCCCGGCTACGGCTACACCTTCGACGGCGGCGGCTTCAACATCAACTTCGACGGCATGGCGCAGATGATGCGCGCGATCGGCATCGCGCTGGTGCTGATGCTGGTGATCATGGCCGCGGTGTTCGAGTCGCTGCTGTTCCCGCTGGCGATCATGTCCTGCGTGCTGTTCTCGATCTTCGGCGTGTACTGGCTGTTCTGGATCACCGGCACCGAGATGAACATCATGGCGGTGATCGGCATCCTGGTGCTGATGGGGGTGGTGGTGAACAACGGCATCGTCATGATCGAGCACATCAACAACCTGCGCCGGCGCGGCCTGCCGCGCACCGAGGCGCTGGTCGAAGGCAGCCGCGAACGCCTGCGCCCGATCATGATGACGATGGGCACCGCGATCCTGGCGATGATCCCGATCGCGCTGTCGACCAAGACCGCCGAGGGCATGCCGCCGTACTACCCGATGGCGCGCGCGATCGCCGGCGGGCTGGCGTTCTCGACCGTGGTCAGCCTGCTGTTCCTGCCGACCATCTACGCGATGCTGGACGACCTGCGCATGGGCAGCGCCAAGCTGCTCCGCAGGGCGCGCATGACCCGCGCGCAGCGCCGCCAAGCCGGGGCCGCGGCATGACCGCGGGCGCGGTCGCCGTGCGCCGCGACGGGCGCATTTCAGGCGCGCTGTACCTGGTCGTGGTGCTCGCCGGCATGTTCTGCCTCGCCTACGTGCCGTCGAAGCTGGGCGCCTCGCCCGCCGGGGCCTCGGCGCATGCGGATCTGTTCCGTGCCGGCATCGCCGCCTTCCTGCTGATGCAGGTGGCGTTCCTGTTGCTGCCGTTCGCGCTGTACCGGGTGCTGGGCGACGTGAACCGCCAAGCCGCGGTGCTGATGGTGGCGCTGGCGGCGGTCAGCGTGCCGATCGGGCTGGTGGCGGTGACGCACCGGATGGAGGCGTTGTCGCTGCTCGAAGGCGCGCCCGGCACCGCTTCCGATGCGATGGAAGCCGCGTTCGCGCTGTGCCTGCAGCGCTATGGCCATGGCCTGCGCATCGCCAGCCTGTTCTGGGGGCTGTGGCTGTTGCCGTTCGGCTGGCTGGTGCTGCGTTCCGGCCGACTGCCGCGGGTGTTGGCTGCGTGCCTGCTGCTGGGCGGCGTGGGCTATGTCGTGCAAGTGTTCGGCGGCTTGTGGCCGGGTATCGCGGATGCCGGATGGATGGCTTACGTGCGCATGCCGGCGGCCATCGGCGAGATCGGCAGCTGCCTGTGGCTGCTCGCGTTCGGCGCACGCCCGGGCCTGCAGCGATCATCCACCGATTGAGGGAAACGCCGATGACGGTCGATGCAACGCGAACCTTGTCCGATCCACCACTGCCGCTGCGGGTGAAGCTGTCCGCACTGTGGTCCAGCCTGACCTTCTGCTACCTCTACGGCGATTATTTCGGCCTGTACAAACCCGGCAAGCTGCAGCACATGCTCGACGGCGCCGGCCCGATGGGCCCGGCCAGCCAGGGCTCGCTGCTGTTCGTCGCGCTGCTGCTGGTGGTGCCGGGACTGATGGCGTTCCTGTCGCTGGCGTTGCCGGCGCGCCTGGCGCGTTGGCTGTGCATCGGACTGGCGCTGTTCTACGCGGTGTTCGTCGCGCTCACCATGCCCGGTGCGTGGTGGTTCTACCTGGCCTACAGCGGCATCGAAATCGCCCTGTGCGGGGCCGTCGCCTGGCTGGCGTGGCGTTGGCCGCGGGCGGCGTGAGCGGGTTCAGCCCAACAGCTTGCGCACGATCGCCGCGCCGGAGATCCACACGCCGGCCATGCTGCCGAGGTTGGTGAGCAGGAACACCAGCACCACCCGGCACACGCGGTTGCGGTACCAGCCGCCAAGCGTCTGCGCGTCGTCGCGCAATGCGAGGAAATCCGGATAGGCCGGCTTGCGCAGGTGCACTTCCACCAGCGCGCTGAACATGCCCGGCGGCAGGCCGGGGCGGAACGGCTTGAGCGGCGCCGCCACCGCGGCGGTGAGGATGCTGAGCAGGTGCCCGCGCGCCAGCAGCGCGCCGAGGCCGGCCAGGCCGCCGGTCCACAGCACCCATTGCAGCAGCAGGTCCTTGCCGAGGTCGGCGCCGCCGCGGGCGAAACCCCAGGCGATGCCGCCGCAGATCAACAGCATCAGCACGATGGTGATCCACGGGATGTTGCGCTTCTTCGCGACATGCGCGAGTTCGGCGGTCAGCGCGGCGGGCGCGCGTGTTTCGTCGGCCAGGTATTTCGCCATGCCCTTGAGATGGCCGGCGCCGACCACCGCAAGCACGTGTTGCGCGCCATCGTCGCGCTCGCGCAGCTTGGCCGCCATGTACTGGTCGCGTTCGTCGATCAGGGTGGCGTACAGCGAGGGCGTGTCGCGCGCGAAGTCGCCGAAGCTGGATTCGAGCATGTCGCCTTCCTTCAGCCGCTCGATGTCGTCCTCGGACACGTCTTCCTTGTCGAACAAGCTGCCGGCGAGGCCGCCGATCAGCTTCATCCGGTCCCACCAGCTGAGGCCCTGCAGGATGCGGCGGAAGGTGATGCCGACGTCGCGGTCGATCAGCTGCAGGTGCAGGTTGCGCGCGACCGCCTCGGTCGCGGCGGCTTTCAGTTCCGCGCCGGGTTCGATGTCGAGCTGTTCCGCCAGCCGGCGCTGGTACGCGGCCAGCGCCAGGTTCGCCGCGAACGGCGCCACCTTGCGTTCGCGGATCACCTTGACCAGGTCGAGCTGGGCCAGCGCGTCCGGGTTGGTCAGCGCCTTGTGGCGTTGCTCGTCCAGCTCCACCGCCACCGCGTCGAAGCGGCCGCTGTCGATCGCCGCCAGCACCGCGTCGATGCTGGTCTTCGACACGTGCGCGGTGCCGAGCAGGGTGTAGCGGACCCCATCGCGTTCCAGTTCGACGATGGGTTGCCCGGCGAAGGCATCGGTGGTGGGTTCGGTGGTCATCGTGCCTGCGCGGTCGTGCGGGGTGGGCGTCGGGAAACGGCCGCCATTCGCATGGCGGCCGCGCAGGATAGACGGTTTCGCGATGGCGATGCCGGCTGCCGCTCAGGCCAGTCCGTAGGGCAGGTCGCTGGTGGAGACCACGCGCTCGCCGATCGCCTCGCCGCGCAGGAAGCGCAGGGCGGAGGCGATCACGCCGGCGTCGTCGGCGATCCGGTTGTGGCCGAGGCCGCGCGTGCTCAGCAGCCGCGACTGCGGCCAGTAGCGCGCCCAGCGTTCGCCCTCGGCCCACGGCACTTCGCGGTCCTCGATGTCGTGCACGATCAACGCCGGGCGCCCGATCCGCGGCGCATTGTTCTGCGCCTGCAGTTCGTCGGCGGAGAACCGCATCGCGGTTTCGAAGCGGGCGAACATGCGTCGGCCCAGGTGCCCGGCCAGCCACAGCAGCCTGGAGAAGCGCTCGACCGCGGCCAGCGGATCGGCGGCCGGCGCGATCAGCACCGCGCTGTTCGCCTGCATGCCGCGCGCCAGCGCCAGTGCCGTCGCCGCGCCGCCCAGCGAATGGCCGATCACCGCCGCGGCCGGGCCGTAATGCCTCGCCACCGCCATCAGGTGGCAGGTGAAGTCGGGCAGGGTGGTATGCCTGCCGCCGCTGCGTCCGTGCCCGGCCTGGTCGAAGGTCACCACCGCGTATCCCGCGTCGCGCAACGGCTGCAGCCAGCGCGCGACGCGGGTGCCGTGGCTGGACCAGCCATGCGCGAACAGCACGTAGGGCTGCAAGGCCGGGTCGCCCCAGACGTAGGTATGGATCGCGATGCCGTCGATGCCGAGGTCTTCCTCGCGCGCGCCCAGCGTCGGCGCCGCGTTCGCCCGCGCCCGGCTGGAGGCGAACGGCGTGGTGAACAGTCGTGCCGCCCTGGCCGCGATCGCATCCGGGGCGATGCGGCCGCCGAGCAGGAATGTCAGCCGTACCAGCTGCAGCCTCAGGTAATTACGAACGGTCGTGCTAATTTCAGCCAAGCGCATGGACATGACGGCACCTCGTCGTGGGATCAGGGGGAAGCAGCGAGCGGGGAGGCGGCGTGGGCGGCGAACCAGCGCTCCAGCGCGCGGTCGCCGTGGCCGCGCGCCTGCTCGTAACCGAACAGGCCGGCCTCGTGGAGCATGGCCAGCGGGATCGCATACAACTCGAAGGCGTACTGGTCGGTGTCGCCATCGCGCAGGTGGCCGCAATCGATGGCGATCTGCGCGGCGCGTTGCAGTTCCTGGCGCCAGCGGCGCTCGTTGCGCAGCACCTGGTCGCGCAGCGGGCCGGGGCGGTCGTCGAATTCGCTGACCGAAGCCACCAGCACGCAGCCGCCGCTTTCCAGCCGCCCCCACTCGAACCAGTTGCGCATCAGCGCGCGCAGCCGCGGCAGGCCGCGCGGTTGCGACAGGGCCGCGCCCAGCACGTAGTCGCCGAAACGCGTGCCGGCCGCTTCCAGCACGGCCAGCTGCAGCTCCTCGCGCGAACCGAAATGGGCGAATACGCCGCTCTTGGACATCCCCACCGCCTGCGCCAGCGGCCCGATCGACAGGCCTTCGATGCCGGCGAAACGAGCGATCTCGTAGGCCTTGTCGATGATGGCGTCGCGGGTGGCGGCGCCCTTGCTGGTGGCGGTAAGCGAGTTCATGGCCGCGACAATAGCACGACCGTTCGGATTTATTTGACCGTTCGTCGGATCGGCCCGCTGCCTGCGCTCAGTCGCGATAGCGCTTGGTGAGGTCGCCGTAGGCATCGATCCGGCGGTCGCGCAGGAACGGCCAGATCCGGCGCACGTGCTCGCTGCGCGCCATGTCGACATCGGCGAACAGGATCGTCGGATCGGTGCCGGCCTCGGCGATGAACTCGCCCTGCGGCCCAAGCACATGGCTGTTGCCCCAGAAGTCGATGCCGGACGCGCCCAGCGGCGAGGCTTCATGGCCGACGCGGTTGCAGCTCAGCACCGGCAGCCCGTTGGCGACGGCATGGCCGCGATGGCTGAGGATCCAGGCATCGCGCTGGCGGTTCTTTTCGGCTTGCTCGTCTGACGGATCCCAGCCGATGGCGGTGGGATAGAGCAGCAGTTCCGCGCCGGCCAGCGCCATCAGCCGCGCGGCTTCCGGATACCACTGGTCCCAGCACACCAGCACGCCGAGGCGGCCGACGCTGGTGTCGATCGGGGTGAAGCCGAGGTCGCCCGGGGTGAAGTAGAACTTCTCGTAGAAGCCCGGATCGTCCGGGATGTGCATCTTGCGGTACTTGCCGGCGGTGCTGCCGTCGGCATCGAAGACCACCGCGGTGTTGTGGTACAGCCCGGTGGCGCGCTTCTCGAACAGCGAGCTGACCAGCACCACGCCGTGCTGCTTCGCCAGCGTGCCGAGGCGTTCGGTCGACGGACCCGGGATGGGCTCGGCCAGGTCGAATTCGTCCACCGATTCGTGCTGGCAGAAGTACGGGCCGTTGTGCAGTTCCTGCAGCAGCACGAGCTTGGCGCCGGACCTGGCGGCCTCAGCCACGCGGGTTTCGATGACGGCGAGGTTCGCCGCGGCATCGCCGTGGTTGCGTTCCTGCACCAGCGCGACGGGAAGCTTGCTGTACTTGGACATCAGGCGAGGCCCTCGGGCAATTGCATGGTGATGCAGTGCAGGCTGCCGTTCTGCCAGATCAGCGGGCGGCAGGGCACCTGCACGATTTCGCGGCCCGGGAACGCTGCGGCCAGCACGGCGGCGGCGGCATCGTCGGCGGGATCGCCGTAGGCCGGCATCAGCACCGCGCCGTTGACGATCAGGAAGTTGGCGTAGCTCGCGGCCAGGCGGCGGCTTCCGTCTTCAGCGATGTCGATCACCGGCTGCGCCCACGGCAACGGGAACAATCGGTACGGCTTGCCATCCTTGGTGCGCAGCGCGGCGATCTCGTCCGCCATCGCCTTCAGGTCGGCGTAGTGCGAGTCCGCTTCGTCATCGCAGGCCTGGAACACGATGCCGTTGCCCGGCGCGAAGCGGGCGAGGGTGTCGATGTGGGCGTCGGTGTCGTCGCCTTCCAGCGCGCCGTGGTCCAGCCACAGCACGCGCTCCTGCTGCAGCCAACCGGCGAGCTTGGCGGTCAGTTCCTCGCGCGAGGCGTCGGGATGGCGTTCGTGCAGGCACTGCCAGGTGGTGAGCAGGGTGCCGTCGCCGTCGGTCTCGATGGCACCGCCTTCCAGCGCGAAATCGATGACCTGCCGCTCCTGCGTGGCGAACACGCCCTGCGCGGTCAGGCGCTCGACCAGGCGGTCGTCGTCGCTGGCGCCGTACTTGCCGCCCCAGCCGGTGAAGCGGAAATCGAGCAGGCGGAAGCCGTCGCCCGCGCGCAACGCAATCGGGCCGGAATCGCGCAGCCAGGTGTCGTCGTAGGGCACGGTCACGAAACGCACGCGTTCCATGTCGATGCGGTTGCTGCGCAGGCGCATTTCCGCGTAGGTCTCGACATCGTCGTCGGCCACGCAGATGACGACGCGCTGGAAGCGGGTGATCGCCGCGACCAGTGCGATGTAGGTCTCCTCGACCTCGGCCAGGCGCTCGGCCCAGTCGGTGTCGGCGTTCGGCCACGCGATCAGGATCGCCGACTGGGGTTCCCACTCGGCGGGGAAGCGCACGGTCTCTTGCATGCTTGTTTCTTAGGTGGTGGGCGGCTTCGGCCCGATCTCGTCCGGGTCGGCCTTGGTCATCACCACGTCGATGACGCGGCTGCGCTCGAAATAGACGGTGAAGTTCGGGTAGGTCCAGCGGTTGATCGTCGGCCAGTCGCGCTTCTGCCCGCCGCGCGGATCCAGGCGATCGCTCGGCGCGCCGTACTTCGCTTCGACCTGGGCCATGCTCATGCCGCGCTTCGGCAGGTTGCCCGGTTCCTCCCGCACGCGTTCGATCAGCAGGACGTCGCCCCGGACCGGAACGTCCTGGGCGAGGGCGATGCAGGGCGCGGCAAGCGATGCGGCGGCGAGGATGCTGCAGGTCAGACGATTCATGGCGACGTTCCCTGTGCAGACGAGGTAACGGCGGATTCTATGCCTGAAAAGTGAACGAACCGCGATGACGGCCCGCGGAAACGACGAAGGCCGCACGCGGCGGCCTTCGGCAGTGCAACCTGTGGCGCGAATCAGCGCTGGCGCGCCTTGAAACGCGGGTTGGACTTGCAGATCACGAAGACCTTGCCACGACGGCGGACCACCTTGCAGTCGCGGTGACGGGCCTTCGCCGACTTCAGGGAGGACAGGACCTTCATGACAGAACCTCGGCGAAAAGTTGGATTGGAGCGGTGGATGGAGCGGGATGGGTGAAACACGAAGCCGCGCATTCTAGCGGGGTTTGTTTCGCCGAATCAATAGCTTGAAGGAAAAAACTGCCGGGCTGCGGCAGCCGCGGCGAAGCCGGCCATAATTCCCGGCATGGATACCACCGCGCCCGTCCTCACCATCGATGGCCCGTCCGGCTCCGGCAAGGGCACGATCAGCCGCATCGTGGCCCAGCGCCTGGGCTGGCATTACCTGGATTCCGGCGCGCTCTACCGGGCGGTCGGCATCGCCGCCGGCTGGGCCGACATCGACCTGTCCGACGCCTCGGCGCTGGTGCGCTGCACCTTCGACACCGAGATCGGCTTCCGCGACGACGCCGCCGGCGAGCCGCGGGTGATCGTGAACGGGCTGGACGCCACCGACGAGCTGCGCACCGAAACCGCCGGTGCCGCCGCCTCGGCCATTGCCGCGATCCCCGAGGTGCGGGCCGCGCTGAAGGACCGCCAGCGCGTGTTCCGGCAGCTGCCGGGGCTGGTCGCCGACGGCCGCGACATGGGCACGGTGATCTTCCCGGATGCCGCCCACAAGGTGTTCCTCACCGCCAGCGCCGACGAGCGCGCCGAAAGGCGCTATAAGCAGTTGAAAGACAAAGGGGTTTCCGTCACACTTGACGGTCTGCTACGGGAGATTCTCGCCCGCGATGCCCGCGATGCCAGTCGCGCGGTGGCGCCGCTGCGACCGGCCGACGACGCCGTCCGCATCGACACCACCGGCCTTGGCATCGATGGCGTGGTCGCGCTGGTGCTGGATGTCGTGTCCCGCCCCAGCGCGAGCTGAGCGCGTTTCCCCCGTCGCAGAATCCTTCCACCTGGCGCATCCCGCGTCGGGTGGCGCCCATCCAACCATCACACATGGCCAAGCGCGTTCCTGCGCGACGCCAGACCCAAGGTGGGTCGCCCCGTGAGTGCGGGCGGCCTGTGTATCCACCAGAGATTTTTCATGAATTCCGTAATGACCGAATCCTTCGCCGAACTGTTCGAACAGAGCCAGGCCAACCTCGCCAAGCTGAAGCCCGGCGCCATCGTCAAGGGCATCGTGGTCGACGTCCGCAACGACGTGGTGGTGATCAACGCCGGCCTGAAGTCCGAGGGCATCGTCCCGATCGAGCAGTTCCGCAACGACGCCGGCGAAATCGACGTGGGCATCGGCGACGAGGTCAAGGTCGCGCTCGACTCGCTCGAGAACGGCTTTGGCGAAACCGTGCTGTCGCGCGAGAAGGCCAAGCGCGCCATGGTGTGGGACGAACTCGAGGAAGCGCTCGAGAAGAACGAGACCATCGTCGGCCGCATCAGCGGCAAGGTGAAGGGCGGTTTCACCGTCGACATCAAGGACGTCCGCGCGTTCCTGCCGGGCTCGCTGGTCGACGTGCGCCCGGTGCGCGACCCGGTCTACCTCGAGGGCAAGGAACTCGAGTTCAAGCTGATCAAGCTGGACCGCAAGCGCAACAACGTGGTCGTCTCCCGCCGCGCGGTGGTCGAGAGCGAGCATTCGGAAGAGCGCGAGCAGCTGCTCGAGAAGCTGGTCGAGGGCGCGGTGCTGAAGGGCGTGGTCAAGAACCTCACCGACTACGGCGCGTTCGTCGACCTCGGCGGCATCGACGGCCTGCTGCACATCACCGACATGGCCTGGAAGCGCGTGCGCCATCCGTCCGAAGTGGTCGAAGTCGGCCAGGAGCTGGACGTCCGCGTGCTGAAGTACGACCGCGAGCGCAACCGCGTCTCGCTGGGCCTGAAGCAGTTGGGCGAGGATCCGTGGGACAACATCGCCCGCCGCTACCCGGCCAACAGCCGCGTGTTCGGCAAGGTCAGCAACGTCACCGATTACGGCGCGTTCGTCGAGATCGAGCCGGGCGTCGAAGGCCTGGTGCACGTCTCCGAAATGGACTGGACCAACAAGAACGTCAACCCGGCCAAGGTCGTGCAGGTCGGCGACGAAGTGCAGGTCATGGTGCTGGACGTGGATGAAGAGCGCCGCCGCATCTCGCTGGGCATCAAGCAGGTCACCAGCAACCCGTGGGAAACCTTCGCCGCCATGCACAAGAAGGGCGACAAGGTGTCCGGCCAGATCAAGTCGATCACCGACTTCGGCATCTTCATCGGCCTGGACGGCGGCATCGACGGCCTGATCCACCTGTCCGACATCACCTGGAACTCCACCGGCGAAGACATCGCCCGCAACTACAAGAAGGGCGACACGCTCGAGGCGGTGGTGCTGGCGGTCGATCCGGAGCGCGAGCGCATCAGCCTGGGCGTCAAGCAGATGGAGCAGGACCCGCTGGGCCAGTTCATGGCGAGCAACCCGAAGGGCAGCAAGGTCACCGGCACCGTCAAGGAAGTCGACGCCAAGGGCGCGACCATCGACCTCGGCGAGGGCGTGGAAGGCTACGTGTCGGCCCGCGACGTCGCCGACGAGCGCGTGGACGACGCCAGCCAGTACCTGAAGGTCGGCCAGCAGGTCGAAGCCAAGTTCGTGGGCATGGACCGCAAGGGCCGCAGCCTGCAGCTGTCGATCAAGGGCAAGGACGACGCCGAAACCGCCGAAGCGATGGCCGAGTACAACAAGGCCTCCTCCGACGCCGCCAGCGGCACCACCAAGCTGGGCGCGCTGCTGCGCGAGCAGCTGAACAGCAAGTCCGAGTGATCGGCTCGCCGTAGCAAACGTGGCGGCCCGGTTCCGGCCGGGCCGCCATTTTCATGGTTGCAGTTGCAAAGCACGGGTCCATGACCAAGTCCGAACTCATCGAATTGCTGGCCCGGCGCCAGCCGCACCTGAAGGCCGACGACGTCGACCTGTCGGTGAAGTCGTTGCTGCAGATGATGGGCACCGCCCTCGCCGACGGCGATCGCATCGAAGTGCGCGGGTTCGGCAGTTTTTCCCTGCATTTCCGCCCGCCGCGCACCGGCCGCAACCCGAAGACTGGCGATGCCGTCGCCCTGCCGGGCAAGCATGTCCCGCATTTCAAGCCGGGCAAGGAATTGCGCGAGCGCGTGACCACCGTCGTGCCGCTGCCGACCGACGACTGATCCGCCGTAGTCCGCTAAGCTAGCAGGCGATTCCGCAGGGTCGACCTCGATGATCCGCCTGATCCGCCTGATCGTCGCCATCGCCTGCATCCTGCTGGGTGCGATCGTCGGCGCACTGAACACCCAACCCGTGCTGCTCGACTTCGGCATCGCCAGCGTGCGCGCCAGCCTTGGCCTGAGCGTGCTGGTCGCGTTGCTGCTGGGCGTGCTGGTGGGCGGCACCATCCTCGCGGTCGGCGTGGTGGCGCCACTGCGCCGGCGCCTGCGCCGCGCCGAAAACGCCGCGCGCGCGATGCGCATGGAGCACAGCGACATGGACGGGCTTTCCAATGGGTAGCTTCAATTTCGACGTGTGGATCTGGTTCGTGGTGCTGGTGCCGTTGGCGGCGCTGGCAGGCTGGGTGATCGGCCGGCGCGGCGGCGAGCGCCACAGCGACAGCCAGGTCAGCAAGTTGTCGACCACCTATTTCCGCGGGCTGAACTACCTGTTGAACGAACAGCCGGACAAGGCGATCGAGTTGTTCCTGCACATCGCCGAACTGGACAAGGACACCTTCGAGACCCAGGTCGCGCTGGGCCACCTGTTCCGCCGCCGCGGCGAGGTGGACCGCGCGATCCGGCTGCACCAGGCGCTGGCGCAGCGCAACGACCTCAACGATGCGCAGAAGGTGCAGGCGCTGTCCGCGCTTGGCGAGGACTACATGCGTTCCGGCCTGCTGGACCGCGCCGAAACCGTGTTCTCCGACCTTGCGCGGATCGACCAGCGCGCGCCGCAGGCATTGCGCCACCTGATCGGCATCTACCAGGCGGAGCGCGACTGGGAGAAGGCGATCGAGAACGCGAGTCGCTTCGAGGCGGCCACCGGCGAGCCGATGGGCAAGCTGGTCGCCCAGTTCGAATGCGAACTGGCCGACCGCCAGCGCGCCGCGGGCGAGATCGGGGCCGCGCGCGCCTCGATCGCCCGCGCCTACGCCGCCGACTCGAGCTCGGTGCGCGCCGGCATCAGCGAAGGCCGGATCGAAGCCGAAGCCGGCAACCCGGCGGGCGCGGTCCGCGCGTTCGAACGCGCCGCCCGCCACGATCCCGATTACCTGCCGGTGATCCTGCCGGCATTGCTCGAAAGCTACGACAAGGTGGGCGAGCGCACCGGCGCGCGCGCGTTCCTGGCCGAGATGAGCGAACACTACCGCGGCATCTCGCCGGTGCTGGCGCTGACCCGGATGGTCGAGGCGGAGGAGGGCGTGGCCGCGGCGCGGCGTTACCTGGGCCAGCAGCTGAAGGACCGGCCCTCGGTGCGCGGCGAAGCGGCCTTGATCGACCTGACCCTCGCCGAGCATCCCGACCTGGAGCAGGCGGACGCCAGGGCGACCCTGCACGACCTCAAGCACATCACCGACCAGTTGCTGGTGCGCAACCCGAGTTATCGCTGCAACCGTTGCGGCTTCGGCGCGCGCAGCCACCACTGGCAATGCCCCAGCTGCAAGGAATGGGGGACGGTGAAGCCGCTGCTGAACTATGCCGTGGTCTGAGCCGGCGGCGCTGGCGCCGGCGATGCTGGCCGGCGCCTTCCTGCTGGCCGCCGTGGTGTCCGCGCTCGGCAGCGCCTGGTCCATCGCCCATGCCCATCGCAACCAGCTGATCGACCAACCCGGCGAGCGCCGCAGCCACGACATCCCCACCCCGCGCGGTGGCGGCATCGGCATCGTGGCCGCCTGCCTGGTGGCGATGGCCGCCGCCGCGGGCTTCGGCCCGGCCTCGCGCAGTGGCTGGCTGGTCGCGGCTGGCCTTTCGCTGGTCGCGGCGATCGGCTGGTGGGACGACCACCGCCCGTTGCCGGCCTGGCCGCGGCTGCTGGTGCATGCCGTCGCCTCCGCCTGCCTGGCGTGGGCGATGCACCTGCAGGGAGCGCAACCGGTCGTGGTCGCCATCGCATTCCTGTCGGCGCTGGTGCTGGTCAATGCATGGAACTTCATGGACGGCATCAACGGCCTGGCGGCAAGCCAGGCCCTGTTGTGCGCGGCCGGATACGCGGCCGTGCTGGGCGATGCGTGGCGCTTGCTGGCCTTGGTCCTGGCCGGTGCCTGCCTGGGCTTCCTGCCGTTCAATGCGCCGCGGGCGAAGGTCTTCCTCGGCGATGTCGGCAGTGGCGCGCTTGGCTACGTGGTGGCGGCCTTGCTTGCGGCTGGATTCGCGTCGCGGCCGATGGCCGGCTGGCCGCTGCTGCTGCTGCCGCCGCTGGCGATGCTGGCCGATGCCGGCCTGACCCTGTTGTGGCGGATGCGCCGCGGCGAACGCTGGTGGCAGGCGCACGTGCAGCATGCGTTCCAGCGCTGGAGCCGGCAGCGCGGGCACCTCAGGGTGTGCGCCGGCTATGCGCTCTGGACGTTTGCGGCGGTTGCGATCATGCTTGCGGCGCTGCATTGGCCCGTGCGCATCGCGCTGGGGGTGGCGCTGGCGGTGTTGCTGGCGTCGGCAGGGGCGTGGCTTCGGCTGCACCGGCGTTACGAGAAGAACAATACCGAAGGATTCGGGACATGACGATCTGGCGGGACCGGTTCAAGTACGGCTTGCCGCGACTGGCGGTGATGGTGCATGACCTCGCCATGGTCTGGGTCTGCTGGCAGGGCCTGCACTACGTGCGTTACGCCTTGCAGCCCACCCCGCTGCCGCTGGAGCCGTTTTCCAGCACCGTGCTGATCGTGATGGTGGCGCAGGGTCTGATCTCCTGGCGGGTCGGCCTGTATCGGGGCCTGTGGCGCTTCGCCAGCGTCCCCGACCTGCTCAATATCTTCAAGGCCAGCCTGCTGGGCCTGCTGGCGGTGGTGGCCGGGCTGTTCTTCTACAGCCGGCTCGACCTGGTGTCGCGCGCGGCCTTGCTGCTGTATCCGTTCGTGCTGACCATGCTGCTGGGCGCGCCGCGCCTGATCTTCCGTGCCTGGAAGGACCAGCGCCTGCTGCGCTCGGACGACACCGCCGAACGCGTGCTGATCCTCGGCGCGGGGCAGGCCGGCGAAGCGCTGGTGCGCGACCTGCGCCGGATCGGCCGCTACCAGCCGGTCGGCTTCCTCGACGACGCCGCCGCCCTGCGCGGTACCCGACTGCAGGGGCTGCCGATCCTTGGCCGGGTCAACGACGTGGTCCGGATCGCGCGCGAGACCGGGGTACAGCTGCTGGTCATCGCCATGCCCTCGCTGGATGCGATCGCGATGCGGCGCGTGGTCGGCATCTGCGAGGAGAGCGGGGTGCCGTTCCGCACCGTGCCGCGGCTGGCGGATGTGCTGGATGGCCGCTCGCTGCCCGGCCAGCTGAAGGAAGTGGCGATCGAGGATCTGCTCGGCCGGCAGCCGCTCAATCCGGACTGGAAGGCGATCCGCAACTGGCTGGGCGGGCGTTCCGTGCTGGTGACCGGCGCCGGTGGTTCGATCGGCTCCGAACTGTGCCGGCAATGCGCCCGCCACGGCGCCAGGCGCATCGCCTTGCTCGAGATCGACGAACTCGCGCTGCTGACGGTCGAAGCCGACTTGCGGCGCGATTTCCCCGGCATCGAATGCCTGCCGGTGCTCGGCGACGCCGGCGATCCGGCGGTGATCGCGCATGCCTTGCGCGAAGCGGAACCCGAAGCCGTGTTCCATGCCGCCGCCTACAAGCAGGTGCCGCTGCTGCAGCGGCAGCTGCGCGAAGCGGTGCGCAACAACGTGCTGACCACCGATGTGGTGGCGCGCGCCAGCCGCGATGCGGGCGTCGGCACCTTCGTGCTGATCTCCACCGACAAGGCGGTCGATCCGGTCAACGTGCTGGGCGCGACCAAGCGCCTGGCGGAAATGCTCTGCCAATCCCTGGTCGACCCGCGTTCGACCCGCTTCGTGACCGTGCGTTTCGGCAACGTGCTGGATTCGGCCGGCAGCGTGGTGCCGCTGTTCCGCGAACAGATCCGCCGCGGCGGGCCGGTGACGGTCACCGACCCGGACGTGACGCGCTACTTCATGACCATCCCCGAAGCCTGCCAGTTGATCCTGCAGGCCTCGGCCATCGGCGCGCAGCAGGCGGTGTACACCCTGGACATGGGCGAGGCAGTGTCGATCCGCATGCTCGCCGAGCAGATGATCCGCCTGGCCGGCAAGCAGCCGGGCAAGGACATCGCCATCGAATACACCGGCCTGCGACCCGGCGAGAAGCTGCACGAAACCCTGTTCCACGTCGACGAGCGCTACAGCGCCACCGTCCATCCCAAGATCCTGCAGGCCTTGCCGCGCAGCGTCAGCGGGGAGCGCGTGGAGCCGGCGCTGCAGGCATTGCGCGAGGCCGCCGCCAGCTACGACCTCGATCGGCTCGCCGCGTCGCTGCGTGCGGCAGTTCCGGAATTCAATCCGTCGGCCGACGATGCCGACAACGCGCGCGAATCGACCATCGTCGCGTTCCCGGCACGCCGCGCGCGCCAGCAGTAAGCGACCGACGGCCGACGACCGACGCATGCAGAAGCAGAATCCATCGCGCCGCGTGCGCATCGCCGTGTTCCCGGTCGCCGGTCTCGGCACCCGCTTCCTGCCGGCCACCAAGACCGTGCCGAAGGAGATGCTGCCGATCGTCGACAAGCCGTTGATCCAGTACGCGGTGGACGAGGCGGTGGAAGCCGGTTGCGACACCCTGGTGTTCATCACCAACCGCTACAAGCACGCGGTGGCCGACTACTTCGACAAGGCCTACGAACTGGAACAGAAGCTGGAGAAGGCCGGCAAGGCCGAACAGCTGGAACTGATCCGCAACGTGCTGCCGCCCGGCGTGCGCGCGGTGTTCGTCACCCAGGCCGAGGCGCTGGGCCTTGGGCATGCCGTGCTCTGCGCGAAGCCCGTGGTCGGGAACCAGCCGTTCGCGGTGTTGTTGCCGGACGACCTGATCTGGAGCCGCGGCGACGGCGCGCTGAAGCAGATGGCCGACCATGCCGAACGCACCGGCGGCAGCGCCATCGCGGTGCAGGACGTGCCGCGCGAACAGACCAAGAGCTACGGCATCGTCGCCACCGAAGGTTTCGATGGGCAGGCGGGCCGCATCTCGCAGATCGTCGAGAAGCCGAAGCCCGAGGACGCGCCGAGCAACCTCGCGGTGGTCGGGCGCTACGTGCTCAGTCCGCGCATCTTCGAGTTGCTGGAGAAGACCGGGCAGGGCAGTGGCGGCGAGATCCAGCTGACCGATGCCATCGCCCAGCTGCTGCCGTTGGAGCAAGTCGACGCGTTCCGCTTCCACGGCACCCGCTTCGACTGCGGTACCCACCTCGGCCTGATCGAAGCCACCGTGCGCTATGCGCTGGACCATGAATTGCTCAGCGATGCCGCACGCGCGTTGATGCAGAACGCCTTGAACGAAATGGGCGTGGTCGAGAACTGAATCGTCCAGCGCGGTACAAAAAAACGGGGCCATCGGCCCCGTTTTTCGTTCCCGCCGCAGCGCGGAATCAAAGCGCCTCGAAGATCCCCGCCGCGCCCATGCCGGTGCCGATGCACATCGTCACCATGCCGTACTTCTGCTGGCGACGGCGCAGGCCGTGCACGATGGTCGCGGTGCGCACCGCGCCGGTCGCGCCCAGCGGGTGACCGAGGGCGATGGCGCCGCCGAGCGGATTCACCTTGGACGGATCCAGGCCGGAGTCCTTGATCACCGCCAGCGCCTGCGCGGCGAAGGCTTCGTTGAGCTCGATCCAGTCGAGTTGATCCTTGGTCAGGCCGGCCTGCTTCAGCGCCTTCGGGATCGCCGCGATCGGGCCGATGCCCATCACTTCCGGGCGCACGCCGGCCACGCTGAAGCTCACGAAGCGGGCCAGCGGGGTCAGGCCGTAGTCCTTGATCGCCCGTTCGGAGGCCAGCAGCACCGCGCCGGCGCCATCGCTCATCTGCGAGGAATTGCCGGCGGTCACGCTGCCGCCGAACTGGCCGTTGCGGAACACCGGGCGCAGCTTGCCCAGGCCTTCCAGGGTGGTGTCCGGGCGCGGGCCTTCGTCGGTTTCGACCAGCGACTTCTTCAGCCGCACGGCATTGCCGGCGAGGTCGGGCAGGTGTGCGGTGATTTCGTAGGGGCTGATTTCGGAAGCGAATTCGCCGGCCGCGATCGCGGCGATGGCCTTCTGGTGCGAGGCCAGTGCGAACGCGTCCTGTTCCTCGCGGCTCACCTTCCATTCCTCGGCCACTTTCTCCGCGGTGATGCCCATGCCGTAGGCGATCGCCACGTGGTCGTCCTTGAACACCGACGGACTCAGCGCGACCTTGTTGCCCATCATCGGCACCATGCTCATCGACTCGGTGCCGCCGGCCAGCATCAGGTCGGCATTGCCCAGCCGGATCTGGTCGGCGGCCAGCGCCACCGCCTGCAGGCCGGAGGAGCAGAAGCGGTTGATGGTCTGCGCGGCCACCGTGTCCGGCAGGCCGGCCAGCAGCACGCCGATGCGCGCCACGTTCATGCCTTGCTCGCCTTCCGGCATGGCGCAGCCGATGATCGCGTCGTCGATGCGGTTGACGTCGATGCCCGGCGCCTGCGCGACTACGCTGCGCAGCACGTGCGCCAGCATGTCGTCGGGGCGGGTATTGCGGAACACGCCGCGCGGCGCCTTGCCGACCGGGGTGCGGGTGGCGGCGACGATGTAGGCGTCCTGGATTTGCTTGATCATTGTCATGAGTCCTGTGTCGTCGTCGCTCAATTACGCAAGGGCTTGCCGGTCTTGAGCATGTGCGCGATGCGCTCCTGCGTCTTCGGCATCTGCGCCAGCGCCACGAAGTGCTCGCGCTCCAGCCGCAGCAGCCAGTCCTCGTCCACCAGCGAACCGCGGTCGATCTCGCCGCCGCAGAGCACGGTGGCGATGCGGGTGGCGATCTCGTAGTCGTGCGGGCTGATGAAACGGCCTTCCAGCATGTTGACCAGCAGCATCTTGAAGGTGGCGATGCCGACCTCGCCGGCCACCTGCACGCGGCGCGCCGGCAGCGGCGGGCGATAGCCGCGTTCGGCCAGCGCCAGCGCTTCCTGCTTGGCGATGTGCAGCAGCTCGTAGGCGTTGAACGCGACCACGTCGTCCTTCCGCACCAGGCCGAGTTCCTTGGCCTCGACCGCGGAGGTCGAGACCTTGCCCATCGCGATGGTCTCGAACACCTTCTTCAGTTCGGCGAACACGTCGCCGCCCGGACCCGCGGCGTTGGAGGCGCGCACCGCCAGTTCCTTCAGGCCGCCACCGGCCGGCAGCAGGCCGACGCCGGCCTCGACCAGGCCGATGTAGCTCTCGAGGTGGGCCACGGTGCGCGCGCTGTGCATCTGGAATTCGCAGCCGCCGCCCAACGCCAGCCCGCGCACTGCCGCGACCACCGGCACCAGCGAATACTTGATGCGCTGGCTGGTGGCCTGGAAGTTGGCGACCATCGCGTCGAAGCCCTTGAGGTCGCCGGACTGCAGCAGGCCCAGCGCACCGGACAGGTCGGCACCGGCGGAGAACGGCTCCTTCGGCTGCCAGATCACCGCGCCGCGGAAGTCGCGCTCGGCGATGGCGATGGCCTCCTGCACGCCGGACAGCACCTTGTCGCTGACGGTGTGCAGCTTGGTCTTGAACGAAATGACCAGGATGCCGTCGCCGTCGTGCCAGGCGCGCACGCCCTCGTTCTCGAACACGGTCTCGCCGGGGGCGAAGCGCTCGCCCAGCACCGGGTCGGGGAAGCGCTGGCGCTTGTAGACGGGCAGGGACGAGCGCGGCAGCTTGGCGTCGCGCGCCGGGCTGTAGCTGCCCTCGGCGCCGTGCACGCCCTCGCGGCCGTCGAACACCCAGTCCGGCAGCGCGGCGGAACTCATCGCCTTGCCGGCGACGATGTCCTCGGCGATCCATTCGGCGACCTGCTTCCAACCGGCGGCTTGCCAGGTCTCGAACGGGCCCAGCGACCAGCCGTAGCCCCAGCGGATGGCGAGGTCGACATCGCGCGCGGTTTCGGCGATGTCCTTCAGGTGGTAGGCGCTGTAGTGGAACAGGTCGCGGAAGCAGGCCCACAGGAACTGCGCCTGCGGGTGTGCGGAAGCGCGCAGGGCGGCGAACTTCTTGGCCGGGTCGCGCTCCTTGAGGATTTCGACCACTTCCGGCGCGGCGACGCGGTCGGCGGGGCGATAGTCCTGCTTCTCGAGATCGAGGACCACGATGTCCTTGCCGACCTTGCGGAAGATGCCGGCGCCGGTCTTCTGGCCCAGCGCGCCCTTGCCGATCAGCGCGTCCAGCCACGCCGGCGACTTGAAGTACTGGTGCCAGGGGTCATCGGGCAGGGTGTCGGCCATGGTCTTGATGACGTGGGCCATGGTGTCCAGGCCAACCACGTCCGAGGTGCGGTAGGTGGCCGACTTCGGCCGGCCGAGCAGCGGGCCGGTCAGGGCATCGACCTCGTCGAAACCGAGGCCGGACTGCTGGGTGTGGTGGATCACCGACAGGATCGAGAACACGCCGATGCGGTTGCCGATGAAGTTCGGGGTGTCCTTGGCGTAAACCACGCCCTTGCCGAGCTGGGTGACCAGGAAGGTCTCCAGCCCCTCGAGTACCGAAGCATCGGTGGTCTTGGCCGGGATCAGTTCGGCCAAGTGCATGTAGCGCGGCGGGTTGAAGAAGTGCACGCCGCAGAAACGGTGCCGAAGCTCTTCGGGAAGAACATCCGCCAACTTGTTGATTCCCAAGCCGGACGTATTGCTGGCCAGCACCGCCGTGGGCGACACGAACGGGGCGATCTTCTTGTACAGGTCCTGCTTCCAGTCGATGCGCTCTGCGATGGCCTCGATGATCAGGTCGCAGCCCTTGAGCAGCTCCAGCCCGCTGTCGTAGTTGGCGGGGGTGATCGCCTCGGCCAGCGACTTGCTGGCCAGCGGCGCCGGCGACAGCTTGCCCAGGTTGCCGATCGCCTTGAGCACCACGCCATCGGCCGGGCCTTCCTTGGCGGCCAGGTCGAACAGCACGGTATCGACCCCGGCATTGGTCAGGTGGGCGGCGATCTGCGCGCCCATTACGCCGGCGCCAAGCACCGCGGCACGGCATACAAGCAGTTTCTCAGACATATTATGCAACTCCTTGAAAAATCGTATAACGTCAGTTCGCGTCGGCTTGGAAGCCGGCGGCGGCGAAGCGGATCAGCGCCTTGGCGGCGCGTTCGCGATGGGTGGCCTCGGAGACGCCGTGCGGGCGCTTGATCAGGCCGAAGTCGGCCATCGCATAGGTCAGCGCGCCGGACAGGAAGTCCAGCCGGCGATACAGGGTTTCCTTGCCCAGGCCGGGCACGCAGGCGTCGATCGCCTTGGCGAAGTCGCGCAGCACGTGGCCGTACTGGTCGGACAGGAATTTGCGCAGGCTGTCGTTGCTTTCGGCGTAGGCGCGGGCGATCACCCGGATGAAGGCGCCGCCGCCGTGGCGGTCCTGGGCCATCGCCAGCGCGGGTTCGACGAAGGCGGCAAGCACCGGTTCCAGCTCGCCCGGGCGGGTGTCGAGGGCGTGCTTGAGCGCTTTCAGGCGCTCGGCGCTCATCTCGTCCATGCGCCGGCGGAACACCTCGTTGACCAGGTTGTCCTTGCTGCCGAAGTGGTAGTTGACCGCGGCGATGTTGACGTCCGCGCGGCTGGTCACCTGCCGCAGCGAAGTGGTGGCGAACCCTTGCGCGGCGAACAGTTCCTCGGCCGCGTGCAGGATCCGGTCCTTGGTGGAGAAGTGTTGCAGGCTCATCCGGCAGTCTCCTGAATCAAACGCTTGTTTGATATTAGGCCGGGTTTCCGCGACGCGTCAACGGGCAGCCGACCGCCGGCATCGGAAAGTGGATGCGGACGGGCCGCGTCATCGGTTAGAATTCTCCGCAGCCATATCGGCCAAACCCGCGCCAGTACGCGGGTTTTCTGTTATCTTCGGGTCAGCGAACTGGGAAGTTTGCGACCCGCCTGACTGGAGAATTTCCCATGGCGCTGGAGCGCACCATTTCGATCATCAAGCCCGATGCCGTTGCCAAGAACGTCATCGGCGAAATCTATTCCCGCTTCGAGAAGGCCGGCCTGAAGGTCGTCGCCGCCAAGATGAAGCACCTGTCCAAGCAGGAAGCGGAAGGCTTCTACGCCGTGCACCGCGAGCGTCCGTTCTTCAACGCGCTGGTCAACTTCATGATCTCCGGCCCGGTGATGATCCAGGTGCTGGAAGGCGAGAACGCGGTGCTGAAGAACCGCGAACTGATGGGCGCGACGAACCCGAAGGAAGCGGCGCCGGGCACCATCCGCGCCGACTTCGCCGACAGCATTGACGCGAATGCGGTGCACGGTTCGGATTCGCTGGAGAACGCGGCGATCGAGACCGCCTACTTCTTCCCGGCCACCGACGTCTACGCGCGCTGAGCCCGGGATGAGCGAGACGCGCGCCCCGGTCATCGACATCGCCCTCGTCGGCGAAGCTGTCGGTGCGCGCGATTCGGTTGCGGCGGCTGCGGTCGCCGCAACGCGAACCAACATCTTCGATTTCGACCGCGCCTCCCTCGAACGCTTCTTCGAGGAAGAACTCGGCGAGAAGAAATTCCGCGCGCAGCAGGTGATGAAGTGGATCCACCACCGCTACGTGACCGATTTCGGCGAGATGACCGATCTCGGCAAGGCGCTGCGCGCCAAGCTGGAGGATCGCGCGGTGGTGCATGCGCCGCAGCTGATCTTCGACAAGGAATCCACCGATGGCACCCACAAGTGGCTGCTCGGCATGGATCCGAAGAACGCCATCGAGACCGTCTACATCCCGGACAAGGGCCGCGGCACGCTGTGCGTGTCCTCGCAGGTGGGTTGCGCGCTGAACTGCCAGTTCTGCTCGACCGCCACGCAAGGCTTCAATCGCAACCTGTCCACCGCCGAGATCATCGGCCAGGTGTGGGTGGCCGCGCGCCACCTCGGCAACGTGCCGCACCAGCAGCGCAAGCTCACCAACGTGGTGATGATGGGCATGGGCGAGCCGCTGGCGAATTTCGACAACGTGGTGCGCGCGATGAGCATCATGCGCGACGACCTCGGCTACGGGCTGGCCAACAAGCGCGTCACCCTGTCGACTGCCGGCATGGTACCGATGATCGACAGGCTGGGCGAAGTCAGCGACGTGTCGCTGGCGGTCTCGCTGCATGCGCCGTTCGACGCGCTGCGCAGCGAACTCGTCCCGCTCAACAAGAAGTACCCGATCGCCGAGCTGATGGACGCCTGCGTGCGCTACGCGCTGCGCAAGCGCGGCACCTCGGTGACCTTCGAATACACCCTGATGAAGGACGTCAACGACCAGCCCGAGCACGCGCGCGGCCTGGTCAAGCTGCTGCGCGAGTTCGACCGCCGCGTGCAGATGAAGGACGCCGCCAAGGTCAACCTGATCCCGTTCAACCCGTTCCCCGGCACGCGTTTCGCGCGGCCGACGGACGAGGCGATCCGCGCCTTCCAGAAGCAGCTCAACAACGCCGGCATGATCGCGCCGGTGCGCCGCACCCGCGGCGACGACATCGATGCCGCCTGCGGCCAGCTGAAGGGGCAGGTGATGGATCGCACCCGCCGCTCGGCGGAGCATCGCAAGCGGTTGCAGGAAAGCGGGGTGTCCGATGCGGCGTAAGGCACTCGCGCTGGTCGCATGCGCGGTCCTGCTGGCGGCCGGCTGCAGCCGCCTGGAGCGCTTGAGCATCATCAGGCCGACGGCGGCGCGCGGCGATTACACCCAGGTCGCACCCACTTACGAGGTCAGCGACAAGGGGCGCAAGGGCGCGCCGGTTGCGGTCTCGCAACTGCTGGCCAACGCCACGGGGCTGTATCGCGCGGGGCGGATGGACGAGGCCGAGCGCCTGGCACGGCAGGCATTGAAGGCGGATGCGAGGTCGGGAGACGCGCATACCCTGCTGGCCGCCATCGCCACGGCGCGCGGCAATGCCGCGGAAGCGGGCAGCCACTACCAGCAGGCGGTCGCGATCGCGCCGGCAAACGGCGCCTACGCCAACAACTACGGCACCTGGCTGTGCGGGAACGGACGCGCCGCGGAATCGCTGGACTGGTTCGACAAGGCCCTGGCGGATCCGGGCTATCCCACTCCAGCCGCCGCGTTGGCCAACGCGGGGGCCTGCGCGGACAGCGCAGGCCAGCAGGATCGCGCGGAAGCGCAATGGCGGCAGGCGCTGGCGCTCGAGCCCGGCAACCTGCCTTCGCTGTCGGGCATGGCGGCGTTGCAGTTCGCGCGCGGGCAGTACCTGGAGGCGCGCGCGTTCGCCGAACGCTGGCTGGCGCTCGCCCCGACGGATGCCGAAGGACTGCAATTGGCCGCGCGAATCGAGCAGAAACTAGGCGACAACCTGGCCGCGGAGCGTTATCTTTCCCGTTTGGAGGCGATTTCCCCCGGCTCCACGACTGCCCCGCGCACGCAATGACTCCCCATCCGGACAAGACCCACCACGCCCTGGCGGGCTGCGGCGAACGCCTCAAGCAGGCGCGCGAGGCCGCCGGCCTGAGCATCGACGATGTCGCCGCCAGGCTGCACATGCCGGCGCGGATCGTGCGATCGCTGGAAGCGGAGGACTGGTCGCGCCTGGGGGCCCCGGTGTTCGTGCGCGGCCAGGTGCGCAGCTATTCGCGCCTGATGGGCCTGATGACGGCGCCGATGATGGATGCGCTGGTCGACGTCGGGCCGGTCGAGCCGTCGCGGATCGTCAGCCGCACGCACACGCCGAAGGCGCAGTGGTGGGCCGAACAGCTCGGCCGGCGGCTGGTCTACATCGTGCTGACCCTGTTCCTGGTGGTGCCGGCCTGGGTCGCGACCCGCCAGCACCTGGCGAATACCGGCGATGGCGCGCCGCTGGACGTGCCGGTCGATCTCAGCGGCAAGGCCACGCAAGCGCAGCCGCAGCCCTCGACCCCGCGCACGGTGGTCGCCTCGATGGCGCCGGTGGCCGCGCCCGCCGCGACGGCCGGCGACATCGTGGTCCGCACCCGCGGCGAAAGCTGGATCACCGTGACCGCGATCGATGGCAGCAGCCTCGAGAAAGGCCTGGTGCCGGCCAACAGCGAACGCCGTTACGCCGCCGCTCAGGTCGCGCGCCTGACCATCGGCAACGCCTCGGCGGTGGATGTCGAAAACCACGGGCGCAACGTGGACATGGGCGCCTTCGCCCGCGCGAACGTCGCGCGCTTTACGGTATCCTCCGACGGTTCGCTCGTCGCGGCCGATTGAAACAGTCGGAGCGTCGAACCGGCGGCCCGGTCATCGGTCCCATGCCGACGACCGATTCCAATTCCCACACTCATTGACGACCCGCGTACTGAACGCGGGCAAGAGACAGCATGGCAATCGACGACCTGCTCGACGAGCACGAACAGAGCGAACGAGTCCGCTCCTGGGTACGCAGCAATGCGCTTGGCCTGATCGGCGGCGTGGCCCTGGGCCTGGGCGCCATCGCCGGTTGGCAGTGGTGGCAGGGCCAGCAGCAGCAGCGCGGGATGGCGGTCAACGGCCGCTATGCCGAAGTGGTGAAGAACTACGAAGCCGGCCGCTTGCCGGTGGACAAGGGGCGCGCGGCGCTCGACCAGATCGGCAAGGGCAACCCGACCCTGGCCACGCTGGCCGCCCTGCAGCTGGCCAAGGCGCAGACCGAAGCCGGCAAGCGCGACGACGCCATCGCGACCCTGCGCGGGCTGCACGACATCGATCCCGACCTGCGCGGCGTGGTGCGCCAGCGCCTGGCCCGCCTGCTGGTCGACGCCGGCCAGGGCAAGGAAGCGCTGGCCCTGCTCGATGACGACAAGAACCCGGCCATGCTCGATGCCCGCGGCGATGCGCAGTTCGCATTGGGCGATCGCGCCAAGGCGCGCGAGGCATACCTCAAGGCGCTGGCCCTGGTCGATGTCGGCGACCCGCAGCACCGCCTGCTGACCCTGAAACTGATCGAGGCCGGCGGCACGCCGCCGCACACCGAGGACAAGACCTGATGACCCAGGCCATGCGAAGCCCCCTGCGCCTGATCGCCGCCACCGCGCTGGCGGTTGCCCTGCTGTCCGGTTGCTCGACCGTCAAGAACCTGCTCGACGGTCGCGGCAAGGATCGCTCCAAGGATCCGACCCCGCTGGTGCAGATCGCGCCCAGCGTGACCGTCAGCAAGCTGTGGAGCGCTTCGGTCGGCAAGGGCGAGGAACGGCTCGGCATCGCCCAGCGGCCGGCGATCGCCGATGGCCACGTCTATGCCGCCGCGGTCGAAGGCGGTGTGTCGGCATTCGACCTGCGCAGCGGCCAGTCGCTGTGGCGTTATGCCTCGGAGCTGCCGCTCACCGGCGGTCCGGGTGCCGGCGACGGCCTGGTGGTCGTGGGCAGCCTGGAAGGCGACGTGATCGCGCTCGACGCCGCCACCGGTGCCGAGAAGTGGAAATCCAAGGTCGCCAACGAAGTGCTGGTCGCGCCGGCGATCGGCGGCGGCATGGTGTTCGTGCATTCCAACGATGGCCGCGTCACCGCGCTCGATGCCGCCAGCGGCGAGCGCCGCTGGTTCTACAGCGCCGACGTGCCTTCGCTGACCGTGCGCGGCAACGGCGCGATCACCCTCGGCCCCGGCATCGTGTTCGTCGGCAACGACAACGGCACCCTGACCGCGCTGTCGATGACCGATGGCGGCGTGGTCTGGACCACCCCGGTCGCGCAGCCGGACGGCCGCAGCGAGCTGGAGCGCATGGCCGACGTGGACGGCCCGGCCGTGCTCGACAACACCACCCTGTTCGCCACCAGCTACAAGAACCACACCGTGGCGATCGACGGCCCCAGCGGCCAGCTGATGTGGGATCGCGAGAATGGCGGCCCGCGCGGGCTGGGCCTGAGCAATTCCGCCGTGGTGGTGACCGACCCGACCGGCAAGGTCTGGGGCCTGGACAAGAACACCGGCGGCAGCCTGTGGCAGCAGGACGGCTTGGCCTACCGCAATACCAGCGCGCCTGCCGTGCAGGGCGATTACGCCGTGGTCGGCGACTTCGAGGGCGTGCTGCACTGGCTGCGCCTGAACGACGGCGCCTTCGCCGCGCGCTCCAGCGTGGGCGGCGCGATCAACGGCCAGCCGGCGGTGGCCGACGGCATCCTGGTGGTGCAGACCGTCGAGGGCCAGCTCGCCGCGTTCGCGCTGCAATAAGGCCTGGGCCGGCCCCCGGGCTGGCATGCACCTGCGGCCCCGGCTACCCTGCCGGGGCCGTCGCGTTTCCCGAAACAGAAATTCCGCGCCGCACGCGCAAAGGTTGATCCATGCTGCCCCTCGTCGCCCTGGTCGGGCGTCCCAACGTCGGCAAGTCCACGCTGTTCAATGCGTTGACCCGCACCCGCGATGCGCTGGTGCACGACGAGCCGGGCGTCACCCGCGACCGCAACTACGGCGTGTGCCGGCTGGTCGAAGGCCGCCCGTTTGTGCTGGTCGATACCGGCGGCATCGCCGGCGAGGACGAAGGCCTGGCCGGCGCCACCGCGCGCCAGTCGCGCGCCGCCGCCGAGGAAGCCGACCTGGTGCTGTTCGTGGTCGATGGCCGCGAAGGCGCTTCGGCGCTGGACGACGACATCCTGCGCTGGCTGCGCAAGCTCTCCAAGCCGACCCTGTTGATCGTCAACAAGTCGGACGGCATCGACCTGCAATCGGCGATGGCGGAATTCGCCCGCTACGGGTTCGGCGATGCCTTGCCGGTCTCGTCCGCGCACCGCACCGGCATCGACGACCTGCTGGCGAAGGCGGTCCGGCTGCTGCCGGAAGAGGGCACGGCCGAAACCCTGGATGCGGATCCCAAGCGGGTGCGCATCGCCTTCGTCGGCCGTCCGAACGTGGGCAAGTCGACGCTGGTGAACCGCATCCTCGGCGAGGAGCGGATGATCGCCTCGGAAGTGCCGGGCACCACCCGCGATTCGATCGCGGTGGACCTCGAGCGCGACGGCCGCAAGTACCGCCTGATCGATACCGCCGGCCTGCGCCGTCGTTCCAAGGTCGAGGAGGCGGTCGAGAAGTTCTCGGTGTTCAAGACCCTGCAGGCGATCGAGCAATGCCAGGTCGCGGTGCTGATGCTGGACGCCAGCGAAGGCGTGACCGACCAGGACGCCACCGTGCTCGGCGCGGTGCTGGATGCCGGCAAGGCGCTGGTCATCGCCATCAACAAATGGGACGGCCGCAGCGATTACGAACGCCAGCAGGCCGAGACCCTGGTGGCGCGCAAGCTGAGTTTCGTGGAATGGGCGGAGAACGTGCGCATTTCCGCGCTGCACGGCTCCGGCCTGCGCGAGCTGTTCCGAGCGATCCACCGCGCGCATGCCTCGGCGACCAAGGTGTTCAGCACCGCCGACGTCACCCGCGCGGTCGAGGCGGCCTATGAGGCCAACCCGCCGCCGGTGGTGCGCGGACACGTGGCGAAGATGCGTTTCGCCCATCCGGGCGCGGAAAGCCCGCCCACTTTCATCGTGCACGGCACTCGGCTGAAGACGCTGTCGAACACCTACCAGCGCTATCTCGAGAATTTCTTCCGCAAGCGCTTCAAGCTGGTCGGCACGCCGATCCGCTTCCTCTTCCGGGAAGGCGAGAACCCGTACAAGGACAAGAAGAACGTGCTGACCGATCGCCAGGTCGCGAAGAAGCAGCGGCTGATCCGCCGCGTCAAGCGCGCCAAGTAGCCGCGTGATGGTGGCGCGCGGCGAGGTCACGCTGGGCATCCTCGCCGGTGGTCGTGCCAGTCGGCTCGGCGGCCGCGACAAGGCCTGGCTGCAGCGCGACGGCGTGCCGCAGGTACTCCGCATCGCCCGGCGCTTCGAGCCGGAATGCGGCGCGGTGCTGGTTTCCGCGAACCGCGACTTGCCGCGTCATTCCCGGCTTGGCCTGCAGGCAATCGCCGACCGCATCGCCGACATCGGCCCGTTGGGCGGCCTCGATGCATTGGCATCGACATGCGCAACGCCGTGGCTGTTGACCGTCCCGGTCGACATCGTCGATGCCAACGACTGCCTGCTGCGCACGCTGGCGAATGCCGGCGGCGATGGCGCCGTGGCCGAGGACGACGACGGCCTGCAGCCGCTGGTGGCGCTGTATCGCGTCGACTCGCTGCGCGATGCCGTGGCTGTGTGCATCGCGGCGCGGGACTTCTCGGTGCAGGCCATGCAGGCCCGCATGTCGCTGGCGCGGGTGCGTTTCAGCGGGTTCCGCTTCGGCAATCTGAACACGCCGGACGACCTGCGTCTGGCAGGCTATGCGGATGACTGACTTCCCAAGCCCGATCCTGTTCGACGACGCGCGCGCCATCCTGCAGCGCGTCGCGATGGCGAATCGCCTGCCGGTCGAGCAGCTGCCGCTGGCGCGCTGCCACGGGCGCGTGCTCGCGCAGGACATCGCGGCGCCGATCGCGCTGCAACCGTTCGACAACAGCGCGATGGACGGCTATGCCTGCCGCCATGCCGACCTGCACGAAGCCGATGCGGTCACGCTGGTGCTGGTCGGCGAGCAATTCGCCGGCCGCGCGCTGGACCTGCAGGTGGGCGAGGGCGAATGCGTGCGCATCACCACCGGCGCGCCGATGCCGCGGGGTGCGGACACGGTCGTGATCCGCGAGGAGAGCAGCGTCGACGGCAATGCGGTCGTGTTGCGCAGCGCCGTGCGCGACGGCGCCAACGTGCGCAAGGCCGGCGAGGATGCACGGCCGGGCGATCCGGTGCTGCGCGCCGGCACGCCGCTCAATGCGGTGCAGGTCTCGCTGGCGGCCTCGCTGGGCATCGAGCGCTTGCCGGTGTCGCGCAAGCCGACCGTCGCGGTGTTCACCACCGGCGACGAACTGGTCGAGCCGGGCATGCCGTTGCAGCCGGGCGAGATCTACAACAGCAACCGCGAACTGCTGATGGGGCTGTTGCGCGCGGACGGCCTGGAACCGACGGCGTGGCCGACCCTGCCGGACGATCCCGCGCGCATCGCGTCGATGCTGCAGGACGCGGCTTCGAGTTTCGACATCGTGATCACCTGCGGCGCGGTATCCGCCGGCGAGAAGGATCACATCCCGGCGATGCTGCAGATGCATGGCGCGGTGCACTTCTGGAAGGTCAGGATGAAGCCGGGCATGCCGCTGCTGGCTGGGCAGCTGGGCCGTGCGCAGTTCCTCGGCCTGCCGGGCAATCCGGTCTCGGTGCTGGCGACGTACCTGGCGCTGGGACGGGTGCTGATCGATGGCATGCAGGGCAGGGCGGCCCGGCCGCGCCGGTTCGCGCGGCTGGATGCGGCCATCGAAAAGCCGCACGCACGCCGCGAATTCATGCGCGGAACCCTGCGTTGTGGCGATGACGGCAGCCAATGGATCGCGCCGAACGACGCCACCGGCTCGCATCGCCTGCGCGCCGCGGCGGACGCCGATGCGCTGCTGGTGCTGGCCGAGGGCCCGCAGTCCTGCGCGCGCGGCGATGCGGTCGAAGTGCTCGCCTATTGATCGGCGATAATCGCAGCATGCCGATTCGCCACCTCAGCCCCAGCGAAGCCCATGCCCGCCAGCGCGCGGGCGTACTGCTGATCGACGTGCGCGGCGCGCACGAACGCGCGCTCGGCATGGCCGAGGGCGCGCTCGGCATCGTGCGTGAAGACCTGCAGGCCGATCCTGCAACGCACCTGCCGGACATCGACGCCGAAGTGCTGTTGCTGTGCCAGCGCGGCATGCGCTCGCGCCAGCTCGCGGAATTCCTCGAAGCGCGCGGCTATCGCAACGTGGCCTCGGTCGAGGGCGGTACCGAGGCCTGGGATGCCGCCGGCCTGCCGATGCGGCGCGCCGATGTCGATGCCGATTTCGGCGAACGCTATTCGCGCCACCTGCGCCTGCCGGATGTCGGCCTTGCCGGGCAGAAGGCGCTGGAAGCAGCGCGGGTGCTGCTGGTCGGCGCCGGCGGCCTGGGTTCGCCCGCCGCGTACTACCTCGCGGCCGCCGGCATCGGCACCCTGCGCATCGCCGACGACGACGCGGTCGACCGCAGCAACCTGCAGCGGCAGATCCTGCATGCCGACGCGCGCATCGGCATGCCGAAGGTCGAGTCCGCCGCCATCGCCCTGTCCGCGCTCAATCCGCGCACCAGGATCGAGGCCGTGCGCGAGCGGGTTGCATCGGACAACGTGGAGCGCCTGCTGGACGGCATCGATGTCGTGATCGACGGCGCCGACAATTTCCCTGCGCGCTACCTGCTCAACGACGCCTGCGTGAAACTGCGCAAGCCGCTGGTGTACGGCGCGGTGCACCGCTTCGAGGGACAGGCCAGCGTGTTCGATGCCGGCCGCCATCGCGGCGAGGCGCCGTGCTATCGCTGCCTGTTCCCGGAGCCGCCGCCGGCGGACGCCGCGCCGAATTGCGCGGAAGCCGGGGTGCTGGGCGTGCTGCCCGGCGTGATCGGCCTGCTGCAGGCGACCGAGGCGATCAAGCTGCTGCTCGGCATCGGCGAACCCTTGCGTGGCCGGTTGCTGCAATTCGACGCGTTGTCCATGCGGTTCCGCGAAACCCGCCTGCATGCCGACCCGCAATGCCCGGTTTGCGCGCCGGATTCCGCATTCCCTGGGTATGTCGATTACGCCGCGTTCTGCGCGGGAGGTGGCTGAAGTTGGATTCGATGACGCGTGCCCTGCAAGGGCTGGCCATGCTCTGCCTGCTGGCATTCGCGGGCAGCGCGCTCGCCGCCGACCAGTGTCCGTCGCTGCGCGGCCGGCAATCCGACCCGGAGGTCGCCACCCGCATCGCCGCGGTCGCCTGCGACGAGCACATGCGCTGGCGCCGGCCCTTCATCACCAGCGAAGGCAGGCTGGCCAGCAGCATCGTCGCCGAAGGCGAGGGCAGCGGGCTGGAAGGCGGCGGCGCGGCCTGGCGGCAGGTCGCGATGTACTGGAACGACGCCGGGCTGCTCGGCCGCAGCGGCGCGAACGGCGCCGGCGATTGCGCGTACGCGGTGGGCAACGCGTCCTATCCCGGGCTGGGTTGCCGCGGTTTCGTCATCGACAATCCGTGGTCGGCGGCCTTCGTGTCGTGGGTGATGCGCCGTGCCGGCGTGCCTGGGTTCATCCTTTCCGGCGGGCATTTCGATTACGTGCGCGCGGCGCGGCTGGACCCCGCCGGCAGCCCCTACCAGTTCCTTGCGCCGATGGCGGCGCCGCCGGCGGCCGGCGACCTGCTGTGCTACGTGCGCACCGGCCGCGTCTACGGCCACCAGGGGCTGGTGCGCGCCATCGACAGCGGCGCCACCGGGCTGGCGATGCATTGCGACATCGTGGTCGCGGCGGGTGCGGACGGCGATGCCAAGGCCTATCTGATCGGCGGCAACGTGCAGCAGGCGGTGACCATGCGCGTGCTCAACCTCAATGCCAGCGGCCATTTCTGGGGCCTGCAGCAGCGCAGCGAGGATGGCGTGGAATGCTCGCCGGATACCCTGTCCGCCTGCGACTTCAACCGCCAGGACTGGGCGGTGCTGCTCAAGCTCAAGCCGCAGGCGCAGCTGGCGCAACTCGGCCCGGTGCAACCGCCTTCCTACCTGCCGGTGCCGAACGCCGCGCCGCCGCGCCAGGATTGCTGCGTGAACTGCGTGGTCGGCTCCGGCGTGCCGCGTTGCCCGCTGCAAGGCGAAGCCAAGCCGCAGCCGTGGGGGCTGCCGCAGGACGGCAACTGAGGGAACTCAGGCTTTCGCCGCGGTCTTGCTGCTGCGCGCACGCGGCTTGGCGCGCGGGTCGATCTGCACGCCCAGCACCGTGTGGCAATGGATGCAGCTGTGGCTGAGGCAGCGCGCCTTGCTGTCGCCGTCCACCATGCCGACGATGATTTCGACGTTGACGTGCAACACGCGCTTGCCGCACTTCGGACATTCGCCCTGGATCGCCATGGTGTCCCCTGCCTGCTCTGATCGTAGCGTGATGAGGCCGACGTTCGGGTCTAACGCTTGCGCGCCTCGAAGGCGGCCAGCTGTTCCGGCGTGGCTTCGGCCTGGTGCCGCGCCCTGAACTCCGCGTAGGGCATACCGTACACCGCTTCCCGCGCCTCGTCGCGGGTCATCGCCATGCCCCTGTTTTCCGCCGCTTCGCGGTACCAGTCGGCCAGGCAGTTGCGGCAGAAGCCGGCCAGGATCATCAGCTCGATGTTCTGCACGTCCGGGCGCTGCAGCATCAGGTGGTCGCGCAGGCGGCGGAAGGCCGCGGCCTCGATTTCAACGGTTTCCCTGTCGGTCATGGCATCGGCTCGGCAGCGTGGTGGGCGATAATGTGCGCCTACCCCGCATCGAATCCCAGCCCCGCATGAGCGCGAAGATCCTCGACGGCAAGCGCATCGCCGACGACCTGCTGCACAACCTGAAGGCGCAGGTCGACGCCCGCGTCGCCGCCGGCAAGTCGCGGCCGGGGCTGGCGGTGGTGCTGGTCGGCGGCGACCCGGCCAGCCAGAGCTACGTGCGCAACAAGCGCCGCGCGGCGTCGATCGTGGGCATCACCGCGTTCGACCACGACCTGCCGGCCGGCACCAGCGAAGCCGAACTGCTCGCCCTGATCGACAGGCTCAACGCCGACCCGAAGGTGCACGGCATCCTGATCCAGCTGCCGCTGCCCGGCATCCCCGATGCCAGCGCGCTGATCGAGCGCATCCATCCCGACAAGGACGTGGACGGCTTCCACCCGCAGAACGTCGGCCACCTGGCGCTGCGCCAGTTCGGCCTGCGCCCGTGCACGCCGCGCGGGATCACCACGCTGCTGGCCTACACCGATCGCCCGGTGCGCGGCGCCAGCGCGACCATCGTCGGCGTCAGCAACCATGTCGGCCGGCCGATGGCGCTGGAACTGCTGATCGCCGGCTGCACGGTGACCAGCTGCCACAAGTTCACCCCGCAGGACGTGCTCAAGCGGCACGTGGGCGAGGCGGACATCCTCGTCGTTGCGGTCGGCCGCCCGGGCCTGATCCCCGGCGAATGGGTGAAGCCGGGCGCGGTGGTGATCGATGTCGGCATCAACCGTCTGGACGATGGCCGCCTGACCGGCGACGTCCAGTTCGAAGCCGCCGCCGACCGCGCCAGCTGGATCACGCCTGTGCCGGGCGGGGTGGGGCCGATGACCGTGGCCACGCTGATGCAGAACACCCTGGAAGCGGCCGAACTGGCCGACGCGGCGGCCGCGGAACGCTGAGTTCGCGGCAAGGGCAGACTCCGGGCGCGCCAGGCGGCTATAATGACGCGCTTCCCCAACTCTCCCGGGACTGCCGATGCTCCGCATCCAGGCTGAAGCACTGACGTACGACGATGTTTCCCTCGTCCCCGCGCATTCCACGGTCCTGCCCAAGGACGTCAGCCTCGCCACGCGGCTGACCCGCGACCTGCACATCCGCCTGCCGATCGTCTCCGCGGCGATGGACACGGTGTCCGAAGCGCGCCTGGCCATCGCCATGGCCCAGCTCGGCGGCATCTCGATCATCCACAAGAACATGTCGGCCGAGGCGCAGGCCGCGCAGGTCGCCCGGGTCAAGAATTTCGAGGCCGGGGTGATCCGCGAGCCGTTCACCGTCGGCCCCGACACCACCATCGGCGAGGTGCTCAAGCTCACCCGCGCGCGCAACATCTCCGGCGTGCCGGTGGTCGACGGCGGCCAGCTGGTCGGCATCGTCACCGGCCGCGACATGCGCTTCGAGAAGAAGCTGGACGATCCGGTCCGCCACATCATGACCAAGCGCGAGAAGCTGGTCACGGTGAAGGAAGGCGCCAGCGACGACGAAGTGCTGGGCCTGCTGCACCGCCACCGCATCGAGAAGGTGCTGGTGGTCAACGACGAATTCGCGTTGCGCGGCCTGATCACGGTCAAGGATTTCCAGAAGAAGTCGGACAACCCGAACGCCGCCTACGATGCCGGCAGCCGCCTGCTGGTGGGCGCCGCGGTCGGCGTCGGCGGCGATACCGAGCAGCGCATCGAGGCGCTGGTGGCGGCGGGCGTGGACGTGGTCATCGTCGATACCGCGCACGGCCATTCGCAGGGCGTGATCGACCGCGTGGCGTGGACCAAGCAGCGCTTCCCGAAGTTGCAGGTGGTCGGCGGCAACATCGTCACCGGCGATGCCGCGCTGGCGCTGTTGGATGCCGGCGCGGACGCGGTCAAGGTCGGCGTCGGTCCCGGTTCGATCTGCACCACCCGCATCGTCGCCGGCGTTGGCGTGCCGCAGGTGACCGCGGTGGCGATGGTCGCCGAGGCGCTGCAGGACCGCATCCCGCTGATCGCCGATGGCGGCATCCGCTACTCGGGCGACATCGGCAAGGCGATCGTCGCCGGTGCCTCCAGCGTGATGATCGGCGGCCTGTTCGCCGGCACCGAGGAAAGCCCGGGCGAAACCGAACTGTTCCAGGGCCGCAGCTACAAGAGCTACCGCGGCATGGGCTCGCTCGGCGCGATGGAGAAGGGCAGCAAGGACCGCTACTTCCAGGACGCCAGCGACGCCGACAAGCTGGTGCCGGAAGGCATCGAAGGCCGCGTGCCGTACCGCGGCCCGCTGAGCGGCGTGGTCCATCAACTCGCCGGTGGTTTGCGCGCGACGATGGGCTATGTCGGCTGCGCCACCATCGAGGACATGCGCAAGAAGCCGTCGTTCGTGAAGGTGACCGGTGCCGGCCAGCGCGAGAGCCATGTGCACGACGTGCAGATCACCAAGGAACCGCCGAATTACCGCGCCGGTTGATGTTCACACGGAAGGGAGACGCGAGTTTCCCTTCTTCGTTTCCAGTTGAAGAAAACACATGACCCAGCAGCCGAACACCAATATCCATTCCGACAAGATCCTGATCCTGGACTTCGGCGCGCAGTACACCCAGCTGATCGCCCGCCGCATCCGCGAGATCGGCGTGTATTGCGAAATCTGGGCCTGGGATCACGATCCGGCGGAGATCGCGGCGTTCGGCGCCAAGGGCATCATCCTGTCGGGCGGGCCGGAATCGACCACCGAAGCCGGCGCGCCGGCCGCGCCGCAGCAGGTGTTCGACAGCGGATTGCCGTTGCTCGGCATCTGCTACGGCATGCAGACGCTGGCCGCGCAACTCGGCGGTGCGACGGAAGCCGCCGACCAGCGCGAATTCGGCCACGCCGAAGTCGAGATCGTGAAGCCCGATGCATTGTTCAACGGCCTGAGCGACCACGGCGGCGCGCCGCGCATCGACGTGTGGATGAGTCATGGCGACCACGTGGCCAAGGCGCCGCCGGGCTTCGTCATCACCGCCGTCACCGATCGCATCCCGGTTGCGGCAATGTCCAACGAGGACAAGCGCTGGTACGGCGTGCAGTTCCACCCGGAAGTCACCCATACCAAGCAGGGCCAGGAGCTGCTGCGCCGTTTCGTGGTGGAGGTCTGCGGCTGCCAGACGCTGTGGACCGCGGCCAACATCATCGAGGACCAGATCGCCCGCGTGCGCGAGCAGGTCGGTTCCGATGAAGTGATCCTGGGTTTGAGCGGCGGCGTGGATTCGTCGGTCGTCGCGGCGCTGCTGCACAAGGCCATCGGCGACCAGCTGACCTGCGTGTTCGTCGATACCGGCCTGCTGCGCTTCAACGAAGGCGACCAGGTGATGGCGATGTTCGCCGAGCATATGGGCGTGAAAGTGGTGCGCGTGAATGCCGCGGATCGCTACTTCGACAAGCTCAAGGGCGTCAGCGATCCCGAAGCCAAGCGCAAGATCATCGGCAACCTGTTCATCGAGATCTTCGACGAGGAGTCGAACAAGCTCGGCAATGCCAAGTGGCTGGCGCAGGGCACCATCTATCCCGACGTGATCGAGTCGGCCGGCAGCAAGACCGGCAAGGCGCACGTGATCAAGAGCCACCACAACGTCGGCGGCCTGCCAGAAGACATGAAGCTGGGGCTGGTCGAGCCGTTGCGCGAACTGTTCAAGGACGAAGTGCGCCGGCTTGGCGTCGAGCTCGGCCTGCCGCGCGAGATGGTCTATCGCCATCCGTTCCCGGGCCCGGGGCTGGGCGTGCGCATCCTCGGCGAGGTGAAGCGCGAATACGCGGAACTGCTGGCGAAGGCCGATGCGATCTACATCGACGAGCTGCGCAAGGCCGACCTGTACGACAAGACCAGCCAGGCGTTCGCGGTGTTCCTGCCGGTGAAGTCGGTGGGGGTGGTCGGCGACGCGCGCGCCTACGAATGGGTGATCGCGCTGCGCGCGGTGGAGACCATCGACTTCATGACCGCGCACTGGGCGCACCTGCCGTACGACTTCCTCGGCACCGTATCCAACCGCATCATCAACGAGCTGCGCGGCGTGTCGCGGGTGGTCTACGACATTTCCGGCAAGCCGCCCGCGACCATCGAGTGGGAGTGACGGGCACTGGCTGGCAATGTCTAGCAACGGCAGGCATTTCGGCTGAGGGTAAAAGAACTTTCCGCTAAGCGATAGACTGTATGTAAACACAGTATTGCAAGGACGCGGAACATGCCTCATGTGGCGGCCAGGACGGCCAGCCGGGATCGGGATACTGGTCGTTACCAGAGCCACCGACCCGAGCAAACCCTTCTCTATCAGATCGTTGACGAGTATTACCCGGCATTCGCTGCGCTTATGGCAGAGCAGGGAAAGGAATTGCCGGGCTATGTGCAACGGGAATTTGAAGAATTTCTCCAATGCGGGCGGCTGGAGCATGGCTTTCTACGGGTTCGCTGCGAGTCTTGCCACGCCGAGCACCTGGTCGCTTTCAGCTGTAAGCGTCGCGGTTTCTGCCCGAGCTGTGGGGCGCGGCGGATGGCCGAAAGTGCCGCCTTGCTGGTTGATGAAGTACTGCCTGAACAACCCATGCGTCAGTGGGTGTTGAGCTTCCCGTTTCAGCTGCGTTTCCTGTTTGCCAGCCGGCCCGAGATCATGGGGTGGGTGCTGGGCATCGTTTACCGCGTCATTGCCACGCACCTGGTCAAGAAAGCGGGCCATACCCACCAAGTGGCCAAGACGGGCGCGGTCACCCTGATCCAGCGTTTTGGATCGGCGCTCAATCTGAATGTTCACTTCCACATGCTGTTTCTCGACGGTGTGTATGTCGAGCAATCCCACGGCTCAGCGCGTTTCCGCTGGGTCAAGGCGCCGACCAGCCCAGAGCTCACCCAGCTGACGCACACCATCGCCCACCGGGTGGGTCGCTATCTGGAACGGCAAGGCCTGCTGGAACGGGATGTCGAAAACAGCTATCTGGCCTCGGATGCGGTGGATGACGACCCGATGACACCCCTGCTGGGGCACTCGATCACTTACCGTATCGCTGTCGGTTCACAGGCGGGGCGAAAGGTGTTCACTTTGCAAACTCTGCCGACCAGTGGTGATCCGTTCGGTGACGGGATTGGCAAGGTAGCCGGGTCCAGCCTGCACGCCGGCGTGGCGGCCAGGGCCGATGAACGCAAGAAGCTCGAACGGCTGTGCCGGTACATCAGCCGCCCGGCGGTATCCGAGAAGCGGCTGTCGTTAACACGAGGCGGCAACGTGCGCTACCAGCTCAAGACGCCGTACCGGGACGGCACCACGCACGTCATTTTCGAACCATTGGATTTCATTGCAAGGCTGGCCGCCCTGGTACCGAAGCCCAGAGTCAACCTAACCCGCTTCCACGGGGTGTTCGCACCCAACAGTCGGCACCGGGCGTTGGTCACGCCGGCAAAACGGGGCAGGGGCAACAAGGTCAGGGTGGCTGATGAACCGGCAACACCAGCACAACGGCGAGCGTCGATGACATGGGCGCAACGGCTCAAGCGTGTTTTCAATATCGACATCGAGACCTGCAGCGGCTGCGGCGGCGCCATGAAAGTCATCGCCTGCATTGAAGACCCTATAGTGATCAAGCAGATCCTTGATCACCTGAAGCACAAAGCCGAAACCAGCGGGACCAGGGCGTTACCCGAAAGCCGGGCGCCACCGGCTGAGCTGCTCCTGGGTCTGTTTGACTGACGAGCCTGAAGGCCAACGATACCAATCAAAATGCTGCGTTCACAGCGCCGCGGCAGGGATCCGCCGTGCTGGTTGTCGGAAAAGGAGCCGCTAGTGGGAAAGAGGAGGGTAAATTTTCAGCGTTGCTGGCTCCCCGTCAGCCGGATTGGGTTGCATCGCAGGGGTGTCGAAAGAGTCAACTGCGGTCCAAAGCTGTTGGACTTGGGTGAAAAGGGCGTTTATTCTTCCTATACGTTGTCGGCAGCGGGCCAAAAAGGAATACGTCCATGCCCATCGAGGTGAAACCGGCTGTGAGCGCGGGTTCAAGCATATAGCCCGACAGGCGCGTATCCTTGCCGATCACGACACGATGGCGGTGGTCACCGCGACGAAAGACACGGCCAGCCGCCATGCCGACGCGCAAGGCGGTTTCCGCCGTCATCGCGCCTTCGTTGGCTTTGCCACGAATACCGTCTGTGCCGAAATATTTGCGCACCATAAGGTCGATTATCCTGTCGTCGGGTCGCCCTCAAAGGGGACATGCCTGCTGAACCGCGAATATAGAGAAATATCCCGAATGTGCAGTTAACGAATTCTTGCGGTTTCTTTCAGCGCCGCCAATACCGCCAGCCCGTCGCGCAAGGGGCGCGGCTCGTGTGTGCGGATGAAGTCAGCTCCACCTGCGGCGGCGGCAAGCTCTGCAGCGAGTGTCGCGGCCCCGACATCCCCCGGACCACGGCCTGTGAGCGCGCGCAGAAAGGATTTGCGCGAAACAGACAGAAGCACCGGCAAATCGAAGCGCAGCCGCAATTCATCGAACCGCGCCAGCACCGAGAGCGAGGTTTCGGGAGCAGCCCCCAGAAAAAACCCCATGCCGGGATCAAGGACAAGGCGGTTGCGTTTGATACCGGCACCCGTCAGCGCCGCGATGCGCGCGTCAAAGAACGCCGCAATGTGATCCATGATGTCGCCAGCGGGTGCCTCGCGCCGATCTGCCTGCCCGTCTTGCACCGAATGCATAACGACGAGTTTGGCAGATGATTTCGCCAATTGCGGATAGAACGCAGCGTCTGGAAAACCGCGAATATCATTGAGATAGGCCACACCACGCGACAAGGCATAGGCTTGCGTCGCGGGTTGATAACTGTCGAGCGAGACGGGAATGCCATCTGCCTTGAGCGCGTCCAGCACCGGCGCGATACGCGCGATTTCTGTGTCGGACGAAACAGGCGCGGCGTCGGGATTGCTGGATGCCGGACCGAGGTCGATCACATCTGCCCCCTCGGCCATCAGCTTACGCGCCTGCGCAATGGCTGCGTCTGGCGCCAGATACCGGCCTCCATCGGAGAAACTGTCCGAGGTTATGTTGACGATGCCGAAAATGATGAGCGATTTATTCATGGGGGCTTCTATAATAATAATAATCGAGCATGAGTCTCATACGGATGCTCGGGTCGAAAGGGAATCCCCAGGCGAGTAACCTGTTTGCGGTGATCCATTAGCTGCAGGAGCAGAAGAGCATACATCTGGAAGCAAAGCCAGGAAAGCGGCCTATGGAGCTGTGCGGCAGCGCTCAGTAGGCAATTTTTCAAAATATTGTTAAGCCTTTTCTGAGCATGGTATTTTTCATGGTATTACCAATTAGCAGGAAAATAAGCCATTGAATATAAAAGATAAAAATGTCTTGTTTACAATAGAGTGGGAATGACCGACGTCGCGGCTGACGACGAACGCTGGATGCGCCACGCCTTGGCGCTGGCCGAACGCGCGCGCGACGAGGACGACGAAATCCCGGTCGGCGCGCTGGTGGTCGATGCCGAAGGCAAGCTCGTCGGCGAGGGCTGGAACCGCAACATCGCCGAATCCGATCCGTCCGCGCATGCCGAGATCGTGGCGATGCGGCGGGCAGGCGCGGCCATCGGCAACCATCGCCTGGTGGGTTGCACGCTGTACGTGACGCTCGAACCCTGCGCGATGTGCGCGATGGCGATGGTGCATGCGCGGCTCGCACGCGTGGTGTACGGGGCGGGCGACCCCAAGACCGGCGCCGCCGGCAGCGTGTTCGACCTGCTCGCGGACCCGCGCCACAACCATCGCGTTGAGGTGGCGGGCGGCGTGCTTGCCGGCGAGGCCGGCACGATGCTGACCCAGTATTTCCGCGCCAAGCGCGCCAGGCCGGCGCGCTAGCCGCGGCGGCGGGTCAGTTCCTGGTCGAGTTCCAGGTCGAAACTGCGCACCGACAGGCTGACCTCGCGCCACATGGCGAAGCTGGCCGCGAGCAGGAACAGCACGCCGACCACCGCGGTGACGGTGGGGATCGCGCCCAGCCTGAACCCGAGGAAGGCGTCCATCGCCAGCGCCAGGCTGGTGCAGACGAAGCTCGCCAGCCCGCCGTACAGCAGGCGGCAGGCGCGCAGCACGAGGTGCGCGCGTTCGCGGTGGCGGCGGATCTGGTCGTCGCGCTCGACGCGGTCGGGCGCATCCTGCTCCCAGGCCACGATCAATGCGCGCAGGCGGTCCACCACGCGGGCCAGGCGGGCATTGGCGGAAACCAGCAGCGACGCGGTGGCGGCCATCAGCAGCGCGGGCGCCAGCATCGCGGTCAGGATGGCGTAGTGGCCGATGGCCGAAGTGGCGTTCTGGAGCATGCAGGGCCTCGCGGGCGAGCCGGTATGATGCCCGCACCCCAGCATGCACGCGAGTCCTAGCCCGTGGAACAGCCCAACGAGCGCCTGATCTGGATCGACCTGGAAATGACCGGGCTCGACACCGGCCGCGACGGCATCCTCGAGATCGCCACGGTGGTGACCGATGGCCAGCTCAACCTGCTCGCGGAAGGCCCGGAATTCGCCATCGCCCACCCCTTGTCCACGCTGGAAGCGATGGACGACTGGAACCGCAACCAGCACGGCAAGTCCGGGCTGTGGCGGCGGGTGCTGGAGGAGGGCGTGGCGCTGGCCGAGGCGGAAGCGCGCACCCTGGACTTCCTGCGGCAGTGGGTGCCGGCCAATGCCTCGCCGATGTGCGGCAATTCGATCTGCCAGGACCGGCGCTTCATGCACCGCCTGATGCCGGCGCTGGAAGCGCATTTCCATTACCGCAACCTGGACGTGAGCACGATCAAGGAACTGGCGCGGCGCTGGTCGCCTGGGGTATTGGCCGGGGTGAGCAAGGAGTCGGCGCACACCGCCTTGAGCGACGTGCGCGATTCGATCGCGGAATTGCGCCACTATCGCAAGTTCATGGGACCGCTCGCCGGCTTGCCGGCGGACTGAGGACAGGGCGGATGGAGCGGATGCGGGGGGCATCTGTGGGGAATCTGGCGCGCGCCATGGCGATGGCCGTGTTGCTGCTGTGCGTCGGCTTGCTGCCTCCGCCGGCCGGCGCCCAGGACAAGCCCTTGTCCGCGTATTTCCGCGAGACCTGGACCACCCGCCAGGGGTTGCCGCACAACCAGGTCAATGCCATCGCGCAGACCCCGGACGGTTACCTGTGGTTCGGCACCTGGGAAGGGCTGGTCCGCTACAACGGCCTGGAATTCCATGCCTTCGACCGCGGCAATACGCCGGCGCTGAAGGACAACGGGGTGCGCTCGGTGCGCGCCTCCGCCGATGGCGCGGTGGTGATCGGCACGTCGCGCGGCGGGGTGACCGTGAAGCGCGGCGAGTTCTGGCGCACCTGGATGGTCAAGGACGGCCTGGCCCAGGAAGAAATCATGGATGCCATGCTCGACCGCAAGGGCCGGTTGTGGGTGGCGACCGAGGACTCCGGCATCGACCTGGTCGACGGCGACAAGGTCGTCCACTTCAATGCCGGCAGCGGCCTGCCGAGTGGCGTCACCTACGGCCTGATGCTGGATCGCGACGACAGCATGTGGGCCGCGACCGCGGGCGGCCTGGTGCATTTCGCCGGCGGCCGCCCGGTGGTGTATGCGAAGGCATCCGGCTTGCCCGACGCGCCGGTGTTCCGCGCGATCCAGGATGCCGCCGGCACCGTGTTCGTCGGCACCGAGCGCGGCGTCTACCGTCGCGAGGGCGAGCGTTTCGTCCAGGTATCGCGCTTGCTCCCGGTCGACGGCGTGCCCAGCCTTGCGAAGGACGCCGCCGGCAACCTCTGGGTCGGCACCGTCAACAACGGCCTGCTGCGGCTGACGCAATCCGGCGTCGAGAAATTCACCAGCCTGCGCGGGCTGCCGAACAACCGCGTCGCCGCGTTGCTGATCGACCGCGAAGGCAGCGTGTGGGCGGGCACCAATGCCGGCTTGCTGCGCTTGAGCGATGCGCCGTTCAGCACCTGGAACGGCGACCAGGGCTTGAGCGACGACTACGTGCGCGCATTGGCGGAATCGCGCGACGGCTCGATGTGGATCGGCACCAGCCGCGGCCTCAACCGCTGGCGCGGCGGCAAGCTCGAAGCCAGTTACACCGCCGCCGACGGCTTGCCGAGCGATTCCGTGCTCAGCCTGCTCGAGGATCGCGATGGCAGCCTGCTGGTCGGCAGCTATACCGCCGGCCTGCTGCGCCTGCGCGCCGGCAGGGTGGTCGCGCATTACGACAACGCGCATGGAATGCCCGGCAGCAACCAGGTGCGTGCGTTGGCGCAGCAGGACGACGGCACGGTGTGGATCGGCACCACCCGCGGGCTGGTGCGGATGCGCGACGGCAAGTTCGAGCGTTTCGGCGTTGCGGAGGGCTTGCCGCGCGAATTCATCATCTCGCTGCACCTGGCGCGCGACGGCAGCCTGTGGGTCGGCACCGCCAACGGCGCGGCGCACATCGCCGACGGCCGCGTGCAGGTGGTGGACATGCGTGGCATGAACGGCGCGCAGGACGTGTTCGATTTCCACGAAGACAACGACGGCACGCTGTGGTTCGCCACCGACCGCGGCCTGCTGCGTTACCGCAACGGCCGGCTGAAGGCGCTGGGGCTGGCGCAGGGGCTGCCGATCGATACCCTGTTCGCGGTGGTGGACGACGGCATCGGCAGCCTGTGGCTGACCTCCAATCGCGGCGTGATGCGGATTGCCCGCAGCGAGGCGGAAGCGGTGCTCGACGGCAAGAAGGCCACGCTCGAACTCGATCGCTTCGGCGAAGCGGACGGGCTGGCCAGCAACCAGTGCAACGGCGCATCCGGCCCGGCGGCGCTGCGCGACAGCAGCGGGCGGATCTGGGTCGCGACCGCCGGCGGTGCGGCCGTGGTGCAGCCGCGTTCCCTGCATGCCTACAAGCGCCAGCTGCCGCCGGTGGTGATCGAACAGGCGCTGGTGAACGATGCCAGCGTGCCGCTGCAGGCCACGCTCAAGCTGCCGGCCGGAACCCGCAAGCTCGAATTCCACTATGCCAGCCTCAATTTCCTGACCCCGCGTTTCGTCCGCTACCGCTACCGCCTGGAGGGGGTGGACCGCGGCTGGATCGAACGCGGCAACCAGCGCGTCGCCCAGTACACCAACCTCGGCCCGGGGAAATACCGGTTCGAAGTGAATGCCTCGGCGCCGGGGCTGGGGCAGGGCTGGAGCCGCGACGTCACCACGCTCGACATCGAGATCGAACCGCGGCTGTGGCAGCGGACCTGGTTCCTGGCGTTGCTGGCCGCCTGCGCCGGCTTGCTGGTTGCCGGCCTGTATCGCTGGCGGCTGGGCCACCTGCGCAGCCGCGCCGCGCACCTCGAGAGCGTGGTGGAGCAGCGCACCAGCGACCTGCGCGAGCAGACCGACAAGCTGCGCGAATCCGACCATGAGAAATCCATCCTGGTCGCACGGCTGAAGGAGCAGGCCGATGCGTTCGAGCGGCAGGCGCGCGAGGATGCGCTGACCGGGCTCGGCAACCGTCGCAGCATGGACGAGGCACTGGCGCGCGCCTTCGACCAGGCGGCTCGATCCGGGCGTCCGTTGAGCTTCGCGCTGATCGACATCGACCAGTTCAAGCGGATCAACGACGGCTATTCGCACGCCGCCGGCGACCGCGCCCTGACCGAAGTCGCGCGGGTGATGCGCGAGGAACTGGGCGCGCTGGGCAAGCTGGCGCGCTGGGGCGGCGAGGAATTCGCGGTGCTGTTCGAAGGGCTCGCGCTGGAAGAGGCGCGCCGGCGTTGCGAACGGCTGCGCTGGGCGGTGGAGCGGCTGGACTGCAGCGGCTTCGCCCCGGGCTGGAAGATGTCGATCAGCGGCGGGGTGGCGGAGCGCACCGGGCTTGCCCATTACGAGCGGCTGGTCAGCCGCGCCGATGCCCTGATGTACGAAGCCAAGCGCGCCGGCCGCAACCGCATCTGCGGCTAGGGCCTGGCTACAGCAGCGGCGCCATCATCCCGATCGCGTTCTGCAGCAGGCGCTGGCGGTAGGGCCACGCCCGCACGGTGTCGAGATCGACCGGCTGGGAGACCGACATGTAGCCCAGCTGCCGCGTGCGGATGGCCTGCACGACGGCATGGTCGGCGACCAGCAGGTTGTTCTCGTAATTCAGTTCCAGGCTGCGGCGGTCCATGTTGGCCGAGCCGACCAGGGCGATCCCGCCATCGATGGTCATCGACTTGGTGTGCAGGATCCCCAACGGATATTCGAGCACGCTGACTCCGCTGCTCAGCAGGTCCGGCCAGGTGCTGCGGCAACTATTGCCGACCAGCATCGAATCGTTGCGCGCGGGGAACACGATGGTGGTCTTCACCCCGCGCCGGGGGGCGGCGCAAAGGGCCCGCAGCAGGGCTTCGTCGGGCACGAAGTAGGGCGTGGTGACCAGCAGTTCCTCGCGCGCCGCGTACATCGCCGCGACAAACATGTCCGACATCGCGTTGTGGCGGGCGGTCGGGCCGGTGCCGAACATTTGCGCGATCACGCCATCCTCGAACTGCTCCGGCGCTGGCGATGCGGTCACCATCGCTTCCAGCGCCTCGCCGGTTTCGCTGATCCAGGCGCTGAGGAACAGGTATTGCGCCTGCCGCACCACCGGGCCCTCGCAGCGCAGCAGCAGGTCGATCCACGGTGCGAACTTCGGTTTCACCCGGAATTCGGGATCCGCGCAGTTCTGGCTGCCGCAGTAGGCGATGCGGTTGTCGATCACCGCGATTTTGCGATGGTTGCGCAGGTCGACCCGGCCTACCGCCAGATGACCCAGGCGCGGCACGTCGTCGAGCATGGCGTGGACGCGCACGCCGGCATCGCGCAGTTGCTTCCAGCGCGGGCCATGCGCGAAGGCGCGCGAACCCAGGGCATCCACCATCACCCGGCACTGCACGCCGCGCTGCGCGGCCGCGCAGACGGCATCGGCCACGCGGGCGCCGTTGCGGTCGTCCAGCCAGATGTAGAAGCCGATGTGGACGCTCGCGCGGGCCTGTTCGATATCGGCGACCAGGGCATCGATGGCGGCATTCGAATCGAGTTTCGGTGCATCAGGGGGTGCCGCTGGATCGCCGAGCAGGACGATGCGGTTGCCGGCGACGGGTTTGAACCCGTTGATCGACTGGGCCAGGTCGAACACGGGCTTGGCCCGGGGCGCGAACACATCCGCCGCCACGCCGCCATCGACTGGCAGGGGCATGCGTGCCTCGGTCTCGCGCAGACGCTTGATCCGCGTGCGGCCGATGCTGGTTTCGCCCAGCAACAGATAGGCGATCACCCCGAGCAGTGGCAGGAAGGTGATCACCGCCACCCAGGCCACCCGCGAGGCAGGCGCGCGATTGGGCCGGGTGATCGCGCGTGCGATCACCAGCAGGTGCACGACGAACAGCAGCAGCGCCAGCGGCGAGTGCAGCGGGCTCAGGAAATACGCCATGGCATGTTCCGGTGCGGCATGCCGCCGAGCCTACCGGAGCCGCGAGGCGGCGCAAGCGCCGCCAGCCGCGAATGCGATCAGGCCTGCTTGGCCTTGGCCAGCTGCAGCCAGGTGTCGACCACCGTGTCGGGGTTCAGCGACACCGACTCGATCCCCTGTTCCATCAGCCACAGCGCGAGATCCGGGTGGTCGCTCGGACCCTGGCCGCAGATGCCGACGTACTTGCCCTTCGCCTTGGCCGCGGCGATCGCCATCGACAGCATCTTCTTGACCGCCGGGTCGCGTTCGTCGAACAGGCCGGCGACGATCGCGCTGTCGCGGTCCAGGCCCAGGGTGAGCTGGGTCATGTCGTTGGAACCGATGCTGAAGCCGTCGAACAGCTCCAGGAATTCATCGGCGAGCAGCGCGTTGGACGGCACCTCGCACATCATGATGACCTTCAGGCCGTTCTCGCCCTGGACCAGGCCGTTCTCGCGCAGGACGTCCAGCACCTTGCGGCCTTCGTCCAGCGTGCGCACGAACGGGATCATCACCCACAGATTGGTGAGGCCCATGTCCTCGCGCACGCGCTTGACCGCCTTGCACTCCAGCGCGAACGCGTCGCGGAAGCTCGGGTCGATGTAACGCGATGCGCCGCGGAACCCGATCATCGGGTTCTCCTCGTGCGGCTCGTACTTGCTGCCGCCAATCAGGTTGGCGTATTCGTTCGACTTGAAGTCGGACAGGCGCACGATCACCGGGTTCGGCGCCACCGAGGCGGTAATGGTGGCGATGCCTTCGGCCAGACGATCCACGTAGAACTCGACCGGGCCGGCGTAACCGGCGGTGCGCGCGTCGATCTTCGCCTTGGTCGCCGCGTCCTGCTTCGCGTATTCCAGCAATGCCTTCGGATGCACGCCGATATGGCTGGCGATGATCATCTCCAGCCGCGCCAGGCCGATGCCGGCGTTCGGCAGCATGCCGAAGTCGAAGGCGCGGTCGGGATTCGCCACGTTCATCATGATCTTCAGCGGCGCCGGCGGCATGTTGCCGAGGTCGGTGGTGGTGCGCTCGAAGGGCAGGGCGCCGGCGTAGATGAAGCCGGTATCGCCTTCGGCGCAGCTGACGGTGACCGGGTCGCCGTCCTTGATGGTGTCCAGCGCGTTGCCGGTGCCGACCACGGCGGGTACGCCGAGTTCACGCGCGATGATCGCCGCGTGGCAGGTGCGGCCGCCGCGGTTGGTGACGATGGCGGCGCTGCGCTTCATCACCGGCTCCCAGTCGGGATCGGTCATGTCGGCGACCAGCACGTCGCCGGGCTGCACGCGCTCCATGTCGGCCAGCGAACGCACCACCCGCGCGGTGCCGCTGCCGATCTTGCTGCCGATGGCGCGGCCTTCGGCCAGCACCTCGCCGCGCTGCTGCAGCGTGTAGCGCTCGATCTGCGTCGCATGCGCGCGCGACTTCACCGTCTCCGGGCGCGCCTGCAGGATGTAGAGCTTGCCGGTGTTGCCGTCCTTGCCCCATTCGATGTCCATCGGCCGGCCGTAGTGCTGCTCGATCACCAGCGACTGCTTGGCGAGTTCCTGCACGTCGGCATCGCTGATCGAGAACTTCGAACGCAGTTCGGCCGGCGTGTCTTCGGTCTTGACGCGTTCGCCGGGCACCTTCGAATACACCATCCGCAGCTGCTTGCTGCCCAGCGAGCGGCGCAGGATCGCCGGCTTGCCGGCCTTGAGCGTGGGCTTGTAGACGTAGAACTCGTCCGGGTTGACCGCGCCCTGCACGACCATCTCGCCCAGGCCGTAGCTGGCGGTGACGAAGACCACGTCGCGGAAACCGGATTCGGTGTCGAGGGTGAACAGCACGCCGGAGGCGCCGACGTCGGAGCGCACCATCAACTGCACGCCGGCGGACAGGAACACGTCCTCGTGGGCGAAGCCGTGGTGCACGCGGTAGGCGATGGCGCGATCGTTGTAGAGCGACGCAAAGACTTCCTTGACCTTGTGCACCACGTCGTCGGCGCCGGTCACGTTGAGGAAGGTTTCCTGCTGGCCGGCGAAGGACGCATCCGGCAGGTCTTCGGCGGTGGCGGAGGAGCGCACGGCCACGGCGATGTCCGGTGCACCGGCATCAGCGCACAGTTTCGCGTAGGCGGTGCGGATGTCGGCGTCGAGTTCCGGCTGCAACGGGGCGTCGATCACCCAGCCGCGGATCTCGGCGCCGGCGCGGGTCAGGGCGGGCACGTCCTCGACGTCGATGGTCGCCAGCTTGTCGTAGATGCGCTGGTGCAAGTCGTTGTGGGCGATGAAGGCCTTGAACGCGTCGGCGGTGGTGGCGAAGCCGCCGGGCACCGAGACGCCCAGACCGGACAATTCGCCGATCATCTCGCCCAGCGAGGAGTTCTTGCCGCCCACCTGGGCGAGGTCGGACAGGCGCAGGTCGTGCAGCCAGAGGACATTGCTGGTCAAGGCGGGCTCCGTGGGGCAGGGCGGCGCATGGGCGCTGGAAGTCCGTTATTTTACATCGCCCGCCTAGAGCGATGACTACGATTGCATATGGATGCCGTCCGCCCCGTGTTCTACGTCTCCGACGGTACCGGCATCACCGCCGAAACCATCGGCCACAGCCTGCTGACCCAGTTTTCCGGCAGCCGCTTCCAGACCGACCGCCTGCCGTTCGTGGACACCCCGGACCGGGCCCGCGATGCCGCGAACCGCATCCGAGCGGCGGGCGAGGCCGCGCGGACGCGCCCGATCGTGGTCACCTCGTGCGTGGACGGGTCGCTGACCGCCCTTGTGGCGGAGAGCGGGGCGCTGATGCTGGACGTGTTCGCGCCGTTCATCGAGCCGCTGGAGCGCGAGCTGGGCGAGGCCCGCCAGCAGCGGGTGGGGCAGGCGCACGGCATCGTCGATTTCGACACCTACCACCGCCGCATCAACGCGATGAACTACGCGTTGACCCACGACGACGGCATCAGCATGAACTACGACGAGGCCGACCTGATCCTGGTCGGCGTCTCCCGTGCGGGCAAGACGCCGACCTGCGTGTACCTGGCCCTGCACCACGGCATCCGCGCGGCGAACTATCCGCTGACCCCGGACGACCTCGAGGAAGAGCGATTGCCGGCGAAGTTGCGGCAGCACCGCAACAAGCTGTTCGGGCTGACCATCGACCCGATCCGCCTGCACCAGATCCGCCAGGAACGCCGGGCGAATTCGCGCTATGCGCAGCTGGACACCTGCAAGCGGGAGGTGGCCCAGGCGGAGGCGATGCTGCGCCGCGAAGGCATCGAGATGCTCAGCACTACGCATGCGTCGATCGAGGAGATTTCCAGCCGCGTCCTCGAGCATCTCGGCATCAATCGCGAGATGTATTGAGCGGGCTGCGGGAATCCCCACGCTAGGCCTGTTCCCGCGTTGCGTCAATCCTGCCGCGGCGCGGATCGCACGTGTAGGATCGATGCCATGAGCCGCGTGCTTGCCCGTCGCGTTCCGTTGCCGAAGCTGAGCCGTTTCAGCTGGCTGATGGGCCTGTATGCCGAGAATCATTCGCGCCTGCAGCGCCTGTTCGAGCCGGCGGACCTGGCCTGCGGCGCGTATGTGTCGAGCATCGGCGACGGGCTGGACCTGCGGCTGGAAGCGGTCGAACGCCATGCCTATACCGTCGAGTTGCGGATGACCTACGGGCTGGTCGATCCGCAGACCGGCCTGCACGATCCCTCCGCGAACCTGCGCCTGTACCGCGATGCGCGCCAGGTGGAAGCCACGCATTGCTATGCCGGCCGGCGCTGGCAGGACGTGATCGGCATGTTCCCGCCGCCGGAGCGGATCCTCGACCATCGCCTGCGGATGAACACCTTCCTCGGCAAATGGCTGCAGTACCTGGCCGAGCAGGGGCATGGCGTGGCGACCTTGCGGCCGGCGCCGCGAACGGAAATCGGCAAGCAAATCGAAACAGCCGCTTGACGCTTCGGAAAACGTCCCGCAGAATGCGCGTCTTTCCAGCCCGTGGGGCCATAGCTCAGCTGGGAGAGCGCCTGCATGGCATGCAGGAGGTCGGCGGTTCGATCCCGCCTGGCTCCACCACTCTTCAGATCCATCTCCTGAAAATTTTGCGGTTTTGTCCCCATCGTCTAGAGGCCTAGGACATTACCCTTTCACGGTAGCGACCGGGGTTCGAATCCCCGTGGGGACGCCACCCAAACCCGCGAAATCGAGATGCTGCAATCGAAAGCCCGGCTTGCGCCGGGCTTTTTCTTTTCGCGGCGTGGGGCAGATGGCACGATGCTCGCGAAGCACAGCCAAGGCAAATGGAGCCGATGCATAGCAGCATGAGCACGCCATCCGTCGGACGCATGCGTCTCGTGCAGTTGGACATCATCGCCGCCGAAGCGGAGGCCGCGGGCCAGTGGTGGCTGACCGACGACGAGGCCTCGCGCCTGCAGGCCATGTCCGCCCCGGCGCGCCGGCGCAGTTTCCTTGCCGGACATTGGCTGGCGCGCAGGATCGCAGCCGACTGGCTGCAGGCGGAGATGACGCGCATCGCGCTGCAGCGCCACGACGACGGACGCCCGTGCTTGCTGGTCGACGGCGCGCCGTCGCCGCTTTCGCTGAGTTTGAGCCATAGCGGCGGCTGGCTGGCCGTCGCGCTGGCGACGATGCCGGTCGGCATCGATGTCGAAGTCCCGCGCCGCCAACGCGATCTCGATGCGCTGGCGCGTTTCGCGTTCTCGCCGGAAGAGGCCGAACGCCTGCAGCGCATGCCGGAAGCGCAGCGTGCAGCGGCTTTCCACACGCTGTGGACGCTGAAGGAAGCGCGCGGCAAGCGATCCGGCGAAGGCCTGCTGCCAGCGCGCGCGCGGCGTGTCACCGCGCTGCCCAGCGATGCGTCCGCTGCCGAAGCCATGAGCTGGTCGTTCCAGGACGGCGCGCTGGCGCTCGCGATCGATGCGGGCACGGAGATCGGCATCGAAGGCGGGGAGATGCTGGGCCGCCCGCTGTTCTGGCGCTACGCCGAGGACGACTAGCGCAGGACTGCGCGCCGGTGCACGGCCGCGGATGCATGCGGGCGTTCCCGAGCCGCGGGCGCGGGGTTTCCCGACAGAAGTCGCGTCCGCTGCCATCGATAGTCGGGTTGACCCATGCCGATGGAAGCCCGATGAAATTCGCGATCCTGCTGATGATCTGCCTGTTCCCGGGACTGGCATCCGCTGCCAGCCTGTACCGCTGCGTCGGCCGTGCCGGCCAGGTGAGCTACCAGTCGGCCGCTTGCGCAACGAACCAGCGGATGGACCGCAGCATCGAATACGTGCCGGATCCGGTGTCGCCGCCGCCTATCGCGGTTTCCACCAGGACGACGAAGCCGCCAGCAACGAGAAAGCACCTTCGAGTGCGCGATGGCTCCGGCCGCCGCCGCACACCCCGGCCAAGCCCATGTTCACTGGCCAAGGCCAAACGCGTACGGCAACTGGAGCGGCTCGGCTTCAAGCGTACTTTCGACGACCTGAGCAGGATCGATGCGGCGGTGAGGGCCGTGTGCAATGGCTACTAGGGCGGCGCCCGGGAGGCTAATCCAAATATTAACATAATAGACATTATGCGAACTATTGGAGTGGCCTGTTCTGCAGCGGTGTTAATTCTTTACTGGCTGAAATGGCGGTTCTCGCGTACGAAGCCTAGCCCCAGCAACATCGAGGCCTTCGCCGCATGACCGCCTGCATGTACTGCAAGCAAGAGTCCCCCGCCGGCCACTATGAGCGCGTGGTCGAAAACAGAACGCCGCTCTACGGGCCGTGGGCTGGCTGGCGCATGGCCGGCCGCGACCTGGTGTCGCCGGATAAAGACCGGATCAGCCCGGAGCGCCTGCGCGGGTTGCTGTTTCGCCAAGCGGCAGAAGCACGGTTGGCCAAGTACCGGCAGGCGGAATCAAACGACCAATTGAAAATGTGGCGATCGTTTGAAATTTTGCCTGCGAGAGAGCTATTCCGGGGCCGGGCTTAGAATTCTGAAACTCAGGAGATTGCCCGTGCAACGAGAAGGATGGCAAGCGACAGCGTTGATTCTGGCTGCCCTATGGGTCGCGACCATCGCGGCAGCTTTCATTACCAAGCGACAACTGATCGCCACAGAGCAGATGCTCGCCAATGAGGAAAACGAACGTTGCCCGGTCACTACCGAGCAAGTCGTGATCCGGGAACCCGTTGCAGCCCCTACATACGTTCCGCCATCGGAGCTACGCGGCAACGAGCGCTGCATCGCCGGCCAACTATTCCGGCGCGATGGCAACGCTTGGTCGAATGTCGGGCGATGCTAGATATGCGAAATTGAAAATCGACCAAACTCTCCCAAATGACGGCAGCAACGGCACTGGGCGGCGCCCTCTCGGCCCGCCCTTGTCCTGATGCCAATGCCGTAGCGCCTACCAGAACACCGTGTACAAAGCCGTCAGGATGGCGATGACGGCCAGCGCGCCGATGTTGAAGACGGATCGCGTGCGGTAATCGACGTCGCGTGTCTCGATGATGTCCTTCTCGGGCGCATGCCGGGTCAGCAACGACACGGCCACCGCCAGCGCCAGTGCGAGCAGGAACACCAGGCCGACGCGGTCGATGAACGGCAGCTCCGGCCACGCCAGCTTCAACGCGATCGACAGCGCGAACGAACCGATCGCGGCCGCGAGCGCGCCGGCTTCGTTGGCGCGTTTCCAGAACAGGCCCAGCACGAAGATCACCACGATGCCCGGGGTGAAGAAGCCGGTGTATTCCTGGATGTACTGGAAGGCCTGGTCGAAGCTGCCGAGCAGCGGCTTGGCGGCGAGGATGCCGACCGCCACCGCGACCACCGCGGCGATGCGCCCGACCCGCACCAGCCGCTGCTGGTCGGCCTGCGGTCGCATCTTCGCGTAGAAGTCGAGGGTGAAGATGGTGGCGATGGAATTCACCTTCGATGCCAGCGAGGCCACGATCGCCGCGACCAGTGCCGCGAACACCAGGCCGAGGATGCCGCTGGGGAGAAAGCGCATCATCGTCGGATAGGCCTGGTCCGGCTTGTCCAGGTTCGGCGCCAGCATCACCGCGGCGATGCCGGGCAACACCACGATGACCGGCATCAGCAGCTTCAGGAAGGCCGCGAACAGCACGCCCTTCTGCGCCTCGCCGATGTCCTTGGCGGCGAGTGCGCGCTGGATGATGTACTGGTTGAAGCCCCAGTAGCTGATGTTCATGATCCACATGCCGCCGATCAGCACGCTCAAGCCCGGCAGGTCCTTGTAGAACGGGTTGTCCTTGTCGAGGATCATCTCGAAGTGGCCGGGCTCCGCTTGCCACAAACGATGGAAGCCCGCCGCGATGCCGGCGCCCTCGCCCAGCTGGTTCAGGGTCAGGCCCGCCACCAGCAATCCGCCCAGCACCAGCAGCGTGACCTGCACGATGTCGGTCAGCGCGACCGCCTTCAGCCCGCCGTAGAGCTGGTACAGCAGCGCGAACACGCCGATCAGCACCACCGCCAGCATCTGGTCCATGCCGGTGACCTGCGACACCGCGATGGCGCCCAGCCACAGGATCGAGGTGACGTTGACGAACACGTACAGGCCCAGCCAGAACACCGCCATCAGCGTGCGAATGCGGCTGCCGTAACGCTGCTCCAGGAACTGCGGCATGGTGTAGATGCCGTTGCGCAGGAACACCGGCAGGAGCCACTTGCCGACAATCAGCAGCGTCGCCGCCGCCATCCATTCGTAAGACGCGATCGCCAGGCCGATGGCATAGCCGGAACCGGACATGCCGATGATCTGTTCGGCCGAGATGTTCGCCGCGATCAAGGATGCGCCGATCGCCCACCACGGCAGCGCCTTGCCGGCGAGGAAGTAATCCTTCGCGTCCTTCTGGTGCCCGGCTTTCTCGCGCGAGACCCACTGCGCCAGGATGAAGATGCCGGCGAGGTAAGCCAGCACGATTGCGATATCCAATGTCCCCAGACCCACGGCGCCACTCCTGCGGTTGGACCGGTCGGCGCGAACCCCCTCGCGTCGGCCGGTTGGCGAATCGCATGTGGCGATCCGCGATGATCGGGTGATCCAGGCGGTCTCCCTGCCCCGGATCCCCGTGGCGTGCGCCGCAAGCCATCATGCCCTGCGAGCGCAGGCGATGGGCCGTGCTGATTTCGTTTTCATTGGATGCGCGAGGGGCATGCGACTGACAACTGCCCCACGTGAGCGACGTCGCGCTGCGCGCCATGGGCACCATTGCAGTGCCCCGGCAAATCATCCGGGCGGGTTACCCCGCCCGGATGCTGAATGTCAGCGACGCTCGCCGCGTCCCAGCCACCAGGCACTCGCGGCGGCCGCCACGGTCCAGCCGATCAGTTGTTCCAGCAAGGCGCCGACAGTGAAATCGCCGGGGAACATGTACCAGTTCCAGTACGGCACGCTGACCGCGAGCCAGGCGAACAGGCCCGCCGCCGCACCGACCAGCACGCGCCGGCCGAAACCGCCCGCCACCAGCGACAGCACCCAGGCCAGGACCAGCGCACCGGCGGTGTCGGAGGCGAACTGCTTGCCGAGCGCAGGGCCCATCGATGCATTCACCGGGTTGCCGCCTGGCTGGTAGATCACGAAGGCGTACGGCTGGCCCTTCGCCGATTCCGCGAACGCCTTCATCTTGGCGTCGTCCTGCCAGTCCTCGGCAGGCATGCTCGGGTACATGTACACGCCCGCGCCCTGCGTCGTCGGCCCCAATGCCGAGATCGCGCTGGCCTGTTCGGTCGGCACCTTCATGCCCATCTCGCCGATCGGCAACATCATGTGCGCCACCGCGCCCCAGATGAACATCACCACGCCGCCGATGATGCCCGCTATCAGGATTCGCATCGTCATTCCCTCCCCCGCGGCCGGATCGCCGCAGGCGGAGCATGCGCCCGCGCCCGCGACCTTGCCAACATTGGCGGATCAGTACGCGGGGCGCAGCATCGCCGCGAATTTCGCGCCGGCCCAGACCAGCACCAGGCCCGCGGCGAGGGTGCCGCCGAGATAGCCCAACAGCAGTTCGCTGCGTTGCGAGCGCGCCATCAGCAGGCATTCCAGCATCAGCGCCGAGTACGTGGTGAGCGCGCCTAGCACGCCGACGATCAGGAACGCGCGCCAGTACAGCGCCTGCGGGCCGCGGCCTTCCAGCCAGATCGCGAGGAAGCCGACCGCGAACGACCCGATCAGGTTGGCCGCCAGCGTGCCGTACGGGATGCCGCTGCCGAACTGCCGCAGCAACGCGCCGCCGAGCCAATAGCGCGCGCCCGCGCCGAGCGCGCCGCCGAGCATCACCAGCACCAGTTGCTGCCACCAGAGGGTCACGCCGCGGCCTCCTTGCGGTTCGTCGCCAGCAACAGGATCGCACCGATCGCGCAGGCCGCGCTGAGTCCGAACGCGGCCGCGGGCGATACGTCCTGCCACAGGCTGCCGAACACCACCGAGGCCGGCAACAGCAGCAAGCCGGTGACCAGGTAGTACCAGCCGAATGCAGTGCCCGCCCTTGCCGCAGGCACCATGTCCGCGACCAAGGCGCGTTCGCTGCCTTCGATCATCGCGGTGACGAAGCCGTAGCCGGCGAAGATCAGCCACAGCCAATTGGCATCGAAGCCGAGCCAGCCGAGCACGGCATACATCGCGGCCTGGCCCGCCCAGCCCGCCACGATCAACCGCGTGCGGCCGATGCGGTCCGACCATGCGGACAGCGGCGCGGAACACAATGCGGCAACAGCCGAGAACACCGCCCACAGCAAGGTGATCTGCGCGGCGCCGAGTCCGAGTTCCTGCGCGCGCAACAACAGGAACATGTTCGACGCATTGCCCAGCGTGAACAGCCCGAGCGCGAACAGGTAGCGGCGATAACGCGCCGGCAGTGCCGAGAACTTCCAGTCGAAGGCCTGTCGCGCTTCCACCGGCGCAGGTTCCGGCTCGCGGAGGCGCAACGACAGCAGCAGGACCGCGACAGCCGGGACGAAGGCGAACAGGAATACCTGCCGCAACGAGAACCCCGCGGCCAGCAACGCCGCCGCCACCAGCGGGCCGACCACCGCGCCGGCATTGTCCATCCCGCGATGCAGGCCGTAAGCCAGTCCACGCTGTTCCGGCGCAACGCTGCCGGCCAACAGTGCATCGCGCGGTGCCGAGCGCAGGCCCTTGCCGATGCGATCGACGAAGCGGAACGCAAGCACGCCGACCCAGCTGGTGGCGATGCCGATCAACGGACGCGCGATGCCGGCAAGGCCATAGCCGAATACCACGAACGGCTTGATCCGGCGCATGCGGTCGGCCAGCACGCCAGCGGCCAGTTTCATCAGGCTGCCGACGGCCTCGGCCACGCCTTCGATCAGGCCCAGCGCCTTCGGCCCGGCCATCAGCACCGAGGCCAGGTACAGCGGCACCAGCGGATAGATCATGTCGCTGGCGGCATCGTTGATCAGGCTGATGAAGCCGAGCAGCCAGACCGTCCTCGGCAAGCCCGCCAGCAACGCACGCATCAGCCGCGCCCCTTGCGTGCCTGCTCGCGTGCGGCGCGCAGCGCGTCGAGTTTTTCCTTGAGCTTCAGTTCCATCCCGCGCGGCACCGGCTCGTAGTAGATGCGTTCGCCCATCGCGTCGGGGAAGCCGGTCTGGTCCAGCGCGATGCCGCCGTCGGCATCGTGGTCGTACTGGTAGTCCTTGCCGTAGCCGAGCGACTTCATCAGCTTCGTCGGCGCATTGCGGATGTGCAGCGGCACGTCCTGCGTGCCATGCGCTTCGACATCGGCGCGCGCGGTGTTGTAGGCACGATAGGCTGCGTTGGATTTCGCGGTGCTGGCCAGGTAGAGGGTGAGCTGCGCCAGCGCGAGTTCGCCTTCGGGCGAGCCCAGGCGGTCGTACGCGTCCCACGATTCGATCGCCATCTGCAAGGCGCGCGGATCGGCCAGGCCGATGTCTTCCACCGCCATCCGGGTCAGGCGCCGCGCGAGGTAGGCGGGATCGGCGCCGCCGTCCAGCATGCGTGCCAGCCAGTACAACGCGGCATCCGGGTTGGAGCTGCGCACGCATTTGTGCAGGGCGCTGATCTGGTCGTAGAACTGGTCGCCGCCTTTGTCGAAGCGACGGGTCCGGTCGGCCAGTACCTGGTGCAGGGTTTGCTCGCTGATCTCGCCGCCCTCGCCTTCGGCGATTTCTGCGGCGATTTCGAGCAGGGTCAGCGCGCGTCGCACGTCGCCATCGGCGGCGCCGGCGATCTCGCGCAGGGCGGCGTCGGCGACGGTCAGGCCGCGTGCGCCGAGGCCGCGCTCGCTGTCGTCCAGCGCGTGCCGCAGCGCGACCACGATGTCCTCGGCCGACACCGCTTCCAGCACGTGCACGCGGCAACGCGACAGCAACGCGGAGTTCAATTCGAACGACGGGTTCTCGGTGGTGGCGCCGACGAACAGGATCGTGCCGCGTTCGATGTGCGGCAGGAACGCGTCCTGTTGCGCCTTGTTGAAGCGGTGCACCTCGTCGACGAACAGCACGGTGCGCCGGCCGGCTTCGAAGCGCGCCTGCGCTTCGGCCAGGACCTCGCGCACCTGCGGCAGGCCGGACAGCACTGCGGAGATCGCCACGAACTCGGCATCGGCATAGCGCGCCAGCAGCAAGGCCAGCGTGGTCTTGCCGCAGCCCGGCGGGCCCCACAGGATCATCGAATGGACATGCCCGCCTTCGACCGCGCGGCGCAACGCGGAACCCGGCGCCAGCAGGCGGCGTTGGCCGACCATGTCCTCAAGCGTGCGCGGACGCATGCGCTCGGCGAGCGGACGCAGCGCTTCGCTGCCTGCGTCCAGCAGGTGGGGATTCGGAGTCTGCTTGCGTGGGGCGGGCATCCTGCGATTCTACCCGCCCGCCTTTCGCAGGCCCTGCGATCAGCCGCCGATCACGTCCACGCCCTTGGCCGGCACGTAGACGAAGGTGCCCTTGGCGAAGCTCGGGTTGCGCTTCCACGCGCTGAAGGAAATCCTGGTGCGCTGGCCCAGTGCATCGACGTATTCCATCTGCGCGAGCCCGGCCTTGCTGAAGCCGAGCCTGGCGGTCTTGAACGGCGCCTCGGCCTGCTTCGGGGTGAGCTGCAGCCATTCGACGCCTGCGCTCACGCCCGCCTCCTTGACCGTGAAATCGCGGTCGAGCTTGGCGGGGTCCAGCAGGATCGCCAACGGGCTGTTGGCTTCTTCCGCGCCCTGCGGGCGCTTGCTGACCTGCTGCAGGTCGGGATCGTGCACCCAGACATTCTTGCCGTCGGCCACGATCAGCTGCGGATACGGCTTCACGTATTCCCAGCGGAACAGGCGCGGCGCGGATACGGCGACGCGACCGGTCGAGCTTTCCTTCTGCTTGCCGCGCACATCGAACACCTGCTGGCTGAACTGCCCGTCCAGGCCCTTCAGGCCCTTGGTGAAGGCATTGAGCTGGTCGCGCGCGCCGGCATTGGCGGCATTGGCAGCCAGCAACAGCGCGGAGGACAGGACGGTGGTGGCGAATTTCATGGGCGTTCTCCTGCAGCGTTGCGATGCAGTGTGTGCGAGGAAAGCTGAATGCGAATGCACGATGGCCGCGCAGGCCTGAACGGGAGATCAGGGACGCGGCGGCGGCGGCGCGAGCACGGTGCGGTCGCCATTGTGTTCCGGCGTGCTGACGATGCCGGCGGCTTCCATCGCCTCGATCATCCGCGCGGCGCGGTTGTAGCCGATCTTCAAGCGGCGCTGCACGCCCGAGATCGAGGCGCGGCGGGTTTCGGTGACGATCTGCACGGCCTGGTCGTACAGCGGATCGGCTTCCGGATCGTCGCCGCTGGAGGCGGTTTCCGGCAGGCCGGTGGCGCCGACCGTGCTGCCGTCGTACATCGTTTGCGCCTCTTCCAGCACGCCCTCGATGTAATCCGGCCCTCCCCCGCTCTGCTTCAAGTGCTCGACCACGCGGTGCACTTCCTCGTCGCTGACGAAGGCGCCGTGCACGCGTTCCGGCATCGCGGTGCCGGGCGGCAGGTACAGCATGTCGCCGTGGCCCAGCAGGGTTTCCGCGCCGCTCTGGTCGAGGATGGTGCGGCTGTCGATCTTGCTCGACACCTGGAACGCGATGCGGGTCGGGATATTCGCCTTGATCAGGCCGGTGATCACGTCCACCGACGGACGCTGGGTGGCGAGGATCAGGTGGATGCCGGCCGCGCGCGCCTTCTGCGCGAGACGCGCGATCAGCTCTTCCACCTTCTTTCCGACGATCATCATCATGTCGGCGAATTCGTCGATGAAGATGACGATGAACGGCAGGGTTTCCAGCTGGCGCGGCGCTTCGTCCAGTTCCGGGTTCGGCTTGAACAGCGGATCCATCAGCGGCTGGCCGGCGTCGATGGCGTCCTTCACCTTCTTGTTGAAGCCGGCCAGGTTGCGCACGCCGACCGCGCTCATCAGCTTGTAGCGGCGCTCCATTTCCGCCACGCACCAGCGCAGGCCGTTGGCGGCCTCCTTCATGTCGGTGACGACGGGCGCCAGCAGGTGCGGGATGCCCTGGTAGACGGACAGTTCCAGCATCTTCGGGTCGATCATCAGCATCCGCAGATCCTTCGCGGAGGCCTTGTACAGCAGCGACAGCACCATCGCGTTGACCGCCACCGACTTGCCCGAGCCGGTGGTGCCGGCGACCAGCAGGTGCGGCATGCGGGCGAGGTCGGCCACTGTCGGCCGGCCGGCGATGTCCTTGCCCAGCGCCAGGGTCAACGGGCTGCTGGATTTGTCGTATTCCTTGGAGCGCAGCAGCTCGCTGAGATAGATCATCTCGCGATGGCTGTTCGGGGTTTCCAGGCCGATCACCGACTTGCCCGGGATCACGTCGACCACGCGCACCGACTTCACGCTCAGCCCGCGCGCGATGTCCTTGTCCAGCGAACTGATCTGGCTGACCTTCACGCCCGGCGCCGGCTGCACCTCGAAGCGGGTGATCACCGGGCCCGGATAGGCGCCGACCACCTCGGCATCGATGCGGAAGTCCTTGAGCTTGAATTCGATCTGCCGCGACAGGGTTTCCAGGGTCTGCTCGTCGTAGCCCTTGGGCTGCGGCTTGGGATCGTCGAGCAGGGCGAGCGGCGGGATGCCGGAACCGTCGCCGCCGTGGAACAGCGGGATCTGGGTCTCGCGCTTGGCGCGGTCGCTCTTCTCCACCACCGGCGCGGCCGGCGGTTCGATCTTCACCGGCGCGCGCTTGGCCCGCAGCTCGGTATCGACCTTGCGCGCCTCCACCCGCTCCTCGCGCAGCGCACGCGTTTCCTGCCATTCGCTGGCCTGCTGCGCGCCCTTGCGCGCGCCGCGGCCGAGCAGGCCAGGCAGGGCCAGCACCCAGCCGCCGATCCGGTCCATCACCGCCAGCCACGACAACCCGGTCGCCAAAGTCACCGAGATCAGGAACAGGCTGAGCAGGAACAGGTTGGCACCGAGCGCGCCGAACAGCGTCTGCAGCGAGTCGCCGATCAGATGGCCGAACACGCCACCACTGCCTTGGGGCAGGTCGTTGGAGCTTTCGATGCGCAGGGCCAACAATCCGGACGATGACACCAGGAAGCCGACGATTCCGACCAGTCGCAATGCCGGACCGAGGTCGGCATCCCCATCGCCGTCGCTGTCCATGCCGAACAGCGCGATCCAGGCGATTGCACCAAGCACCAACGGCAGTATGAAAGCGACGTAGCCGGTCAGCACCAGCAGCACGTCGGCGATCCACGCGCCGACGCGGCCACAGGCGTTGTGGATCGGCGCGGTGATGCTGCCGGAATTCGAGAAACCGGGATCGACCGGCGAATAGGTCACCAGGCTGGCCAACAGGAACAACAGCAGCGGCGCGACCGCGATCAATGCGAGGTCGCGCCACAGGCGCTGGCGGCGCGGGCTCATCGCGGGTTTGCTGGCCGCGTTCTTGGATCCGGCCTTGCGGCCAGCCTTGCCCACTTCAGGAGCCGTACGTGCCACCTGCGATCAGACCTCAGGAAATTCCCCTAGTGGTTTGATATTACGACATTTGTGACATGCGGCACAGCACCGGCAGGCATACGCCCGGGCGACACTGTTGCAAGCATCGCGCCTTGTGTTGGGCCGGCCCCGTCGCCAAGCTATGGGACTTCCGCGGCATATCGCCCACATCGACGCCTCCATGACCCCGACCAAGCACACCCGTTTGTTGATCCTCGGTTCCGGCCCCGCCGGCTGGACCGCGGCCGTGTACGCCGCGCGCGCCAACCTCAAGCCCGTCGTGGTCACCGGCATGGCCATGGGCGGCCAGCTGATGACCACCACCGAGGTGGACAACTGGCCGGGCGATGCCCACGGCCTGATGGGCCCGGACCTGATGGCGCGCATGCAGGCGCATGCCGAGCGCTTCGACACCGAAACCGTGTTCGACCACATCCACACCGCCGACCTGTCGCAGCGCCCGTTCCGGCTCAAGGGCGATGCCGGCGACTACACCTGCGATGCGCTGATCATCGCCACCGGCGCCACCGCCAAGTACCTGGGCATCCCCTCGGAAGAGGCGTTCAAGGGCCGCGGCGTGTCCGCCTGCGCCACCTGCGACGGCTTCTTCTACAAGGACCAGGACGTGGCGGTGATCGGCGGCGGCAATACCGCGGTCGAGGAAGCGCTGTACCTGTCCAACATCGCCCGCAAGGTCTACCTGGTGCATCGCCGCGACACTCTGCGCGCGGAGAAGATCATGCAGGACAAGCTGATGGCGAAGGCCGCCAGCGGCAAGATCGAACTGGTCTGGCACCACACCGTGGACGAAGTGCTGGGCAACGATGCCGGCGTCACCGGCATGCGCCTGAAGTCGGTGTTGGACGGCAGCACCCGCGAGATCCCGGTGCACGGTTTCTTCGTGGCGATCGGTCACAGCCCGAACACCTCGCTGTTCGACGGCCAATTGGCGATGAAGAACGGCTACCTGACCATCCGCACCGGGCTCGACGGGAATGCCACCCAGACCTCGGTGCCGGGCGTGTTCGCCGCCGGCGACGTGGCCGACCAGGTCTACCGGCAGGCGATCACCTCGGCCGGCTTCGGTTGCATGGCCGCGCTGGATGCGGAGAAATTCCTGGACGAAGGGCACTGAGCGGATCCGGCTGGACGGCGATGAAGATCAATTACGTCCTGATCGACTACGAGAACGTCCAGCCGAAGAACCTGGCCTCGCTGGCCGAAGAGCACTTCAGGGTCAAGGTCTTCGTCGGCGCCAACCAGGCCAAGGTGCCGATCGAACTGGCCGAAGCGATGCAGGCGCTCGGCGAACGCGCCGAGTACGTGCGGATCTCCGGCAACGGTTCCAATGCCCTCGATTTCCACATCGCGTACTACATCGGCCGCATTGCGGCGACCGAGCCGAAAGCGTTCTTCCACATCATCTCGCGCGACACCGGCTTCGACCCGCTGATCGCGCATCTCAAGTCGAAGGGCATCCTTTCCAACCGCTCGGCGTCGCTGGATGGCATCCCGATCCTCAAGGGGCTCGCCGAAGCATCGAAGGACGACCAAGTCGATGCCGTCGTCGCCAAGCTCAAGGGCATGCCCAAGAGCCGGCCGCAACGCGAGCGCACGCTGCGCACGATGATTTCCGCCTGGTTCGGCAACAAGCTGGACGCACCGGCGCTGGACCGGATCGTCAACGAGCTCGTCCGCCGCAAGCTGGTCGGCATCGACGGCGTGAAAGTCTCCTACTCCCTCCCCGCCTGATCGATGGCGGCCATCGCCCGCATCCACCGCGCGCTGTCCGAAATCTCTGCGGCCGACTGGGACGCGCTGCACGACGGGCGCAACCCCTTCGTGTCGCACGCCTTCCTGTGCGGCCTCGAGACCACCGGCTGCCTGCGCGAGGACTGGGGCTGGGCGCCCTGCCACATCGGTCTGTGGGATGGCGCTGCGCTCGTGGCGGCTGCGCCCGGCTACCTCAAGACCAACTCGCACGGCGAATTCGTGTTCGACCACGCCTGGGCGCATGCCTACATGCAGCACGGGCTGGACTACTTCCCGAAATGGCTGGGCGCGGTGCCCTACTCGCCGGTGACCGGGCCGCGCCTGCTGGCGCGCGACGATGGCGGGAAGCATGCACTGCGCGACGCCATCGGCGGATTCGCGCGCCAGTCCGGCCTGTCGTCGGCGCACGTGAATTTCCACGACGGGGCCGACGCGTCTTCATTCGACGATGGATGGCTGCTGCGCGAGGACATCCAGTACCACTGGCGCAACGAAGCAGGCTGGAAGGCTTTCGACGATTTCCTCGGCGCGATGGACCACAAGCACCGCAAGAACATCCGCCAGGAACGGCGCAAGGTGGGCGATGCCGGAATTTCCTTCCGCCTCGTGCATGGCGACGAGGCGAGCGATGCCGATCTCGCGGCGATGCACGGCTTCTACCTGCAGACGTTTTCCGAATACGGCAATTCGCCGGCCCTGACCCTCGGTTTCGTCCGCCACCTGGCGCACGCGATGCCGCGGCAACTGATCATCGTGCTGGCAGAGCGCGATGGCCTGCCGATCGCCGGTGCCTTGTGCCTGCGCGGCGGCGACACCCTGTATGGCCGCTACTGGGGCGCCGCCGAACTGCACCCCGGCCTGCATTTCGAGACCTGCTATTACCAGGGCATCGACTACTGCCTGCGCGAAGGCCTCGCCCGTTTCGAGCCCGGCGCGCAGGGCCGGCACAAGATCGCGCGCGGCTTCCTGCCCAGCATCGTGCGCAGCCGGCACCTGATCGCCGACCCGCGCTTCGCCCGCGCCATCGGCGACTGGTGCGCGGAGGAGCGCGCGGCGGTCCGCCGGCAGCAGCGGCACTTGCAGGCGCATTCGCCGTTCAGGGCGGGCGCGGCGTGAACCTGCGCATCGCCCAGCTGCAACACGACCCGGGGTCGCCCTTCCCGCCCGTCGAGGCGGCGCTCGCCGAGCCGGACGGCCTGCTCGCCTTCGGTGGCGACCTGTCGCCGCAGCGCCTGCTCAATGCGTATGCGCAGGGCATCTTCCCGTGGTTTTCGGAAGGCGAGCCGATCCTGTGGTGGAGTCCGTCGCGGCGCGCGGTGTTCCGCAGCGATGGCGTCCGCCTGTCGTCGCGATCGAGGCGCAGCCTGCGCAAATCGAACCTGCGCGTGCGCGCGGATACCGCGTTCGATGCGGTGATCGAGGCATGCGCGCATCGCCCGCGGCCCGGGCAGTCGGGCGGCACCTGGATCACCGGGGCGATGATTGCGGCCTATGCGAGGCTGCACCGGCTCGGCCACGCGCACAGCATCGAGGTCTTCGATGGCGACGAGCTCGTCGGCGGCCTGTACGGCCTTGCGGTCGGCCGCATGTTCTGCGGCGAAAGCATGTTTTCGGCGCGCTCCGGCGCATCCAGCCTGGCCCTCGCCGCGCTTGCCCGGCGACTGCAGGCCTGGGGCTGGCCGATCATCGATGCGCAGGTGCCGAACCCGCATACCCGCAGCCTGGGCGTCGAGACCTGGCGCCGCGACGACTACCTGCTGGCGCTGGCCGGCCTGCGCGATGCCCCGGCCGAACCCGGCAATTGGTCGGCGCGCTTCGGCGAGCTGCAGGCCGGCGCAATACTGATGCCTTTGGCGGATTAACGGGATTTTTGCAAGCCCCGGCTGCACGTGTCAGAATGCCGCGCTTCGGGTCGCGGTCGCGGCCCGGTTTCACGCTCCAGACCAGGAATACCAGCCACAGTGGCAAAAGACGACGTCATCGAATTCGAAGGCACGATCTCCGAAACGCTCCCGAACACCATGTTCCGGGTCAAGCTGGAGAACGGCCACGAGATCATCGCCCACATCTCCGGGCGCATGCGCAAGAACTACATCCGGATCCTGACCGGCGACAAGGTCAAGGTCGAGATGACTCCCTACGACCTGACCAAGGGCCGCATCACCTACCGCATGAAGTAAGCGGTTGGCGGCATCAGGAAAAAGGCGGCCATCGGCCGCCTTTTTCGTTGCTCCCGAACATGAGCGGGCGGTCGTTATTCGACCACCGCCGGCAACAGCTTCTCCGGTTCCGCCTGCACGTCCAGCGCCAGTTCGCCATCGACCACGTCGAGGGCGACGCGGCCGCCGTTGACCAGCTTGCCGAACAGCAACTCGTCGGCCAGCGGGCGCTTGACCTTGTCCTGGATCAGCCGGCCCATCGGGCGTGCGCCCATCAGCGGGTCGAAGCCGTGCTGGGCCAGCCAGTCGCGCGCGCCCGGCGTCGCCGACAGCGCCACCTGCTTCTCGTGCAACTGCATCTCCAGCTCGATCAGGAACTTGTCCACCACCCGCAGGATGTGGTCGAAGCCCAGCGCCTGGAACTGCACCACCGCGTCCAACCGGTTGCGGAATTCCGGGGTGAAACCGCGGCGGATCGCTTCCATCGAATCGGTGCTGTGGTCCTGCTTGGTGAAGCCGATGGTGCGCCGCGCGGCCTGGGTGGCGCCGGCATTGGTGGTCATCACCAGGATCACGTTGCGGAAGTTCGCCTCGCGGCCGTTGGTGTCGGTCAGCACGCCGCGGTCCATGACCTGCAGCAGGATGTTGAAGATGTCCGGATGCGCCTTCTCGATTTCGTCGAGCAGCAGCACGCAGTGCGGCGTCTTCACGATCTTCTCGGTGAGCAGGCCGCCCTGGTCGAAGCCGACGTAGCCCGGCGGCGCGCCGATCAGGCGGCTGACCGAATGCGGTTCCATGTATTCGGACATGTCGAAGCGCACCAGCTCGATGCCCAGCTGCATCGCCAGCTGCCTGGTCACCTCGGTCTTGCCGACGCCGGTGGGGCCGGCGAACAGGAAGTTGCCGATCGGCTTGTCGGGATTGCCCAGGCCGCTGCGCGCCAGCTTGATCGCGGAGGTCAGGCTGGTGATCGCCTCGTCCTGGCCGAAGATCACCATCTTCAGGTTGCGGTCCAGGTGCTGCAGCACGTCCTTGTCGGAGGACGACACCTGCTTGGCCGGGATCCGCGCCATCTTGGCGACGATGGTCTCGATTTCCTCGACGTCGATCAGGCTCTTGCGGGTCTCCAGCGGCAGCAGGCGCTGGCGCGCGCCGGCCTCGTCGATCACGTCGATCGCCTTGTCCGGCAGCAGGCGGTCGCCGATGTGCTTGACCGACAGGTCGACCGCGGCCTTGATCGCCTCGTCGGCGTAGCTGACGCCGTGGTGCGCCTCGTATTTCGGCTTCAGCCCCTGCAGGATCTCGATCGCCTCGCCCACCGTCGGTTCGACGATGTCGATCTTCTGGAAGCGCCGCGCCAGCGCGCGGTCCTTCTCGAAGATGCCGCGGTATTCCTGGAAGGTGGTGGAACCGATGCAGCGCAGCTCGCCATTGGCGAGCACCGGCTTGATCAGGTTGGACGCGTCCATGGTGCCGCCCGATGCCGAGCCGGCGCCGATGATGGTGTGGATCTCGTCGATGAACAGGATCGCGTGCGGCAGCTTCTTCAGCGCCGCCAGCACCGCCTTCAGCCGCTTCTCGAAATCGCCGCGGTACTTGGTGCCGGCGACCAGCGCGCCCAGGTCGAGCGCGTAGATCGTCGCCTCGGACAGCACCTCGGGCACGTCGCCCTCGACGATCCGCTTGGCCAGGCCTTCCGCCAGCGCGGTCTTGCCGACGCCGGCCTCGCCCACGTACAGCGGGTTGTTCTTGCGGCGGCGGCACAGCACCTGGATGGTGCGCTCCACTTCCTCGGTGCGGCCGACCAGCGGGTCGATCTTGCCGGCCAGCGCCAGTTCGTTGAGGTTGCTGGCGAATTCGGCCAGCGCGTCGCCCTTGTGCTCGCCCTCGCCGCCTTCCGGCTTGGCCTCGCCGTCCTGCGGCTGCGCGGATTCGCCCTCGCCCTCGCCATGGCGGGCGATGCCGTGCGAGATGTAATTGACCACGTCCAGCCGGTGCACGTCCTGCTGGTTGAGGAAATACGCGGCGTGCGAATCCTTCTCGCCGAAGATCGCCACCAGCACGTTGGCGCCGGTGACTTCCTTCTTGCCGGAGGACTGCACGTGGTAGACCGCGCGCTGCAGCACGCGCTGGAAGCCCAGCGTGGGCTGGGTGTCGCGGCCGTCGTCCTCGGCCAGCTTGTTGACCGAGACTTCGATGGCGTCTTCCAGCTCGCCGCGCAGGCGCGGGAAATCCGCGCCGACCGCCTTGAGCACGGCTTCGGCGGACGGGTTGTCGAGCAGCGCGAGCAGCAGGTGCTCGACCGTCATGAACTCGTGGCGCGCCTCGCGGGCGCGCTTGTAGCACTGGCCGATGCTGTGCTCGAGATCCTTGCTGAACATGGGGGCGGAACCCTCCTGGTGACTGCTCAGGATGTGGGGTGGAAACCACCCCTACACAAGACCTTCTACGCTTTCTCCATCGTGCACAACAGTGGGTGCTGGTTCAGCCTTGAATATTCGTTCACCTGCGCCACCTTGGACTCGGCGATCTCGCGGGTGAACACCCCGCACACGCCGCGGCCGCGGGTATGCACGTGCAGCATGATCTGGGTGGCGTTTTCCAGGTTCAGCGGGAAGAAGCGCATCAGCACGTCGATCACGAAATCCATCGGCGTGTAGTCGTCGTTCAGCAGCAGCACCGAATACAGCGGCGGGCGCGCGGTCTGCGGACGGCTGGGGGCGACGACGACGCCGTGCTCGTGGTGCGGGTTGTCGGGCTTCTGCGGCATGGGCGAATTATACGAAGGCTGCGTGCGTGGACGGCGTCGGTGGCAACAGGGACAATGCGGGCATGTCCCCGGAAATCCAAGCGCGATGAGCTACCGTGAAGGCCGCTTCTGGCAGCCGGACGTGACCGTGGCCACCGTGGTGGTGCGCGACGGCCGCCTGCTGTGCGTGGAGGAGCGCGCCAACGGGCGGCTGGTGATCAACCAGCCGGCCGGCCACCTGGAACCCGACGAGAGCCTGCTGGAAGCCGCGGTGCGCGAGACCCGCGAGGAAACCGGCTGGAACGTGCGCATCACCCACGTGGTCGGCGCCTACCAGTGGAAGGCGGAAGAGACCGGCCGCCATTACATGCGCTTCGCCTTCGCCGCCGAGCCAGTGGACGAGATCCCCGGCGCGAGCCTGGACGAAGGCATCGTCCGCACCCTGTGGCTGACCCCGCAGGAGCTGCAGGCCGAGGCCACGCGCCATCGCAGCCCATTGGTCTGGCGCACCGTCGCCGATTTCCTCGGCGGCAGCCGGCACCCGTTGTCGCTGGTGCAGCAGCTGGGATGAGCGGGGCGGCATTCGTGAAACAGGGCATCGTCGTCGGCGTATCGGGCGGCGTGGATTCCTCCGTCGCCGCCCTGCTCCTGCGCGATGCCGGATTCGACGTCACCGGCGTGTTCATGCAGAACTGGACGGACGACGGTTCCGGCGACTGCCGCGCCGAGGACGACCGCCGCGATGCCGTGGCGGTCTGCGGCAGGCTGGGCCTGCCGATCCGCTTCCGCGATTTTTCGAGCGAATACTGGGACGGCGTGTTCCGGCATTTCCTCTCGGAGTACGCCGCCGGCCGCACGCCGAACCCGGACGTGCTGTGCAACCGCGAGATCAAGTTCAAGCACTTCCTGGATGCCGCGCGCGCGCTGGGCGCCGAGGCGATCGCCACCGGCCACTACGCCCGCGTCGACCGCGTGGACGGCCGGTACCGGCTGCTGCGGGCGAAGGACCGCGGCAAGGACCAGAGCTACTTCCTGCATCAGCTCGGCCAGGCGCAACTGGCCGCCACCCGCTTCCCGCTGGGCGAGCTGCACAAGGACGAAGTGCGCAGGATCGCCGCCGAACACGGTCTCGCGACCGCGGAGAAGAAGGATTCCACCGGCATCTGCTTCATCGGCGAGCGCGATTTCCGCGAGTTCCTGGCGCGCTACCTGCCGGCGAAAACCGGCGAGATCCGCACGCCCGACGGCGAGCGCATCGGCGAGCATCCGGGCGTGTTCTATTTCACCCTGGGCCAGCGCGAAGGCCTGAACATCGGCGGCGTGCGCGGCCGGCCGCAGGCGCCGTGGTTCGTGGTTGGCAAGGACATCGAGCGCAACGTCCTGTACGTCGACCAGGGCCACGACAGTCCGTGGCTGCAGTCGACCCGCTTGCGCAGCGAACCCGCGCACTGGATCGCCGGGCAACCGCCTTCCGCGCGTTTCGAATGCACCGCGCAGACCCGCTACCGGCAACCGGACGAGGCCTGCGAGGTCGAGGTGCTCGACGACGGCAGCCTGCAGGTGGCGTTCGCGCGGCCGCAACGCGCGGTCACGCCGGGGCAATCGCTGGTGCTGTACGACGGCGACGTGTGCCTGGGCGGGGCCATCATCCTTTCGACCGATGCGCCTGCCGCAGGTCAAGCCAATCCGAGGAACAACGCCGCATGAGTGGCATCGAAGACCGCGTGCTCGCCCTGGGCGGGATGCTGCAGGCGCTGGCGCAGGTGCGCCGGATCGCCGACACCGGGCAGTCGGAAGCGGCGCCGGTGCAGGTGGCGCTGGACAGCGTGTTCCGCATCGATGCCGCGGATACCCAGGCGGTCTACGGCGATATCGCCGCGTTGCGCAACGGCCTGCGGCTGCTGCGCAATTACCTTGCCAGCAGCGACAAGGACGAAGCCTTGGGCAAGCTCGGCTTGTCGGTGCTGCAGCTGGAACGCCGTTTCAGCAGCGAGGCCGCTGTCGCCGCCCAGGTGGGCACCGGCATCCAGGGACTTACGGCGCCGGCCGAACGCCTCGGCAGCGCGCATCCGGACGTGGTCGCCGGGCTGGGCAGCCTGTACGCGGATACGGTCAGCACCTTGCGCCCGCGGGTGATGGTGCAAGGCAATCCGCATTACCTCGGCCAGGCCGGTGTGGTGGCGGAGATCCGCGCCCTGTTGCTGGCCGCGCTGCGCTCGGCGGTGCTGTGGCGGCAGTCCGGCGGCAGCCTGTGGGACTTCGTGTTCCGTCGGCGCGAGATGGCGGCGGCGATAGATTCGTTGTTGGGCTGAGGGAGCAGGCTACTCGCTTGCAGGGCCTCCGGCAGGCAGCCTCTTGCAGCGAATGTCCTCCGGCAGCGGTGAAGCTGCTGCCTCCCCCTTTATTTCGCTGCAAGAGGCTGCCTGCCAAAGGCCCTGCCCGAACGCCGCGGCAACGCGTGAACCAAGCTCGGCTGTTCCCTCATCTGGCGGTTGCGACTGGAGAGTGTCTGGTGGCGTAGCCATGCTCGCGAAATCAAGGGGGAGGCAGCGGCTCTTTCGCTGCCGGAGGACATTCGCGGGCATGGCTACGCCGCCGGACGCTCCGCGATGATCCAAGAAAAACGCCCGGCATTGCCGGGCGTTTTGCATTCAAACTGTGATTCGATCAGGCCGCAACGCTGTCCGCCACGTCCTTGTAATCCGCGATCTGGTCGAAGTTCATGTAGCGGTAGATCTCCGCGCCCTGCTCGTTGATCACGCCGATATCCGCCATGTACTCGGCGCGGGTCGGGATGCGGCCCAGGCGCGAGCAGATCGCTGCCAGCTCCGCCGAACCTAGGTACACATTGGTGTTGCGGCCCAGGCGGTTCGGGAAGTTGCGGGTGCTGGTGGAGAACACCGTCGCGCCCTCGCGCGCCTGCGCCTGGTTGCCCATGCACAGCGAGCAGCCCGGCATTTCCATGCGCGCGCCGGCGGTGCCGAAGGTGCCGTAATGGCCTTCCTTGGTCAGCTCGCTGGCGTCCATCTTGGTCGGCGGCGCGACCCACAAACGGGTCGGGATGTCGCGCTTGCCTTCCAGCAGCTTGGCGGCGGCGCGGAAGTGGCCGATGTTGGTCATGCACGAACCGATGAACACTTCATCGATCGCCGCGCCGGCCACGTCGGACAGGGTCTTCACGTCGTCCGGATCGTTCGGGCAGGCGACGATGGGTTCGACGATCTCGTCCAGGTTGATGTCGATGACCGCGGCGTATTCGGCATCGGCATCGCCTTCCAGCAGCTGCGGGTTGGCCAGCCAGGCTTCCATCGCCTTGATGCGGCGGGTTAGCGAACGTGCGTCGGCATAACCCTCGGCGATCATCCACTTCAGCAACGTGATGTTGCTGTTGAGGTATTCGATGATCGGCGCCTTGTCGAGTTTCACCGTGCAGCCGGCGGCGGAGCGTTCGGCCGAGGCGTCGGACAGTTCGAACGCCTGCTCCACCTTGAGCTGCGGCAGGCCTTCGATCTCGAGGATGCGGCCGGAGAAGATGTTCTTCTTGCCCTGCTTGGCCACCGTCAGCAGGCCGGACTTGATCGCGGCCAGCGGGATTGCGTTGACCAGGTCGCGCAGGGTGACGCCGGGCTGCAGGGTGCCGCTGAAGCGCACCAGCACCGATTCCGGCATGTCCAGCGGCATCACGCCGGTGGCCGCGGCGAACGCGACCAGGCCGGAACCTGCCGGGAACGAGATGCCCACCGGGAAACGCGTGTGCGAATCGCCGCCGGTACCGACGGTGTCGGGCAGCAGCATGCGGTTGAGCCAGCTGTGGATCACGCCATCGCCCGGGCGCAGCGCGATGCCGCCACGGTTGCTGATGAATTCCGGCAGCGTGTGGTGGGTCTTCACGTCCACCGGCTTCGGATAGGCGGCGGTGTGGCAGAACGACTGCATGACCAGGTCGGCGGAGAAACCGAGGCAGGCCAGGTCCTTCAGCTCGTCGCGGGTCATCGGGCCGGTGGTGTCCTGCGAGCCCACCGAGGTCATCTTCGGCTCGCAATAGGTGCCCGGGCGCACGCCCTGGCCTTCCGGCAGGCCGCAGGCGCGGCCGACCATCTTCTGCGCCAGCGAGTAGCCCTTGCCGGTATCGGCCGGGTTCTGCGGCAGGCGGAACAGGGTCGAGGCCGGCAGGCCCAGCGCTTCGCGCGCCTTGGCGGTCAGGCCGCGACCGACGATCAGCGGGATGCGGCCGCCGGCGCGGACTTCGTCCAGCAGCACGTCGGACTTCAACGCGAACTCGGCGATCACCTCGCCGTTCTTCAGCGCCTTGCCTTCGTACGGGCGCAGTTCGACCACGTCGCCCATGTCCATCTGCGACACGTCGAGTTCGATCGGCAATGCGCCGGCGTCTTCCATCGTGTTGTAGAAGATCGGCGCGATCTTCGAGCCCAGGCAGACGCCGCCGAAGCGCTTGTTCGGGATGAACGGGATGTCCTCGCCGGTGAACCACAGCACGCTGTTGGTGGCCGACTTGCGCGACGAACCGGTGCCGACCACGTCGCCGACATAGGCGACCAGGTGGCCCTTGTCCTTCAGCGATTCGATGAACTTGACCGGGCCGCGCTTGCCGTCTTCCTCCGGCACGATGCCGTCGCGCGCGTTCTTCAGCATCGCCAGCGCGTGCAGCGGGATGTCCGGGCGGGTGGTGGCATCGGGGGCCGGCGACAGGTCGTCGGTATTGGTTTCGCCGGTCACCTTGAACACGGTGACGGTCAGCGATTCCGGCACTTCCGGCTTGCTGGTGAACCATTCGGCATCGGCCCAGCTCTGCAGCACGGCCTTGGCATTGGCGTTGCCGGCCTCGGCCTTCTCCTGCACGTCGTGGAAGGCGTCGAACATCAGCAGGGTGTGCTTGAGCGCGTTGGCGGCGACGGTGCCGACCTCGGCATCGTCCAGCAGCTCGATCAGCGGATGGATGTTGTAGCCGCCCAGCATGGTGCCCAGCAGCTCGGTGGCGCGCGCGCGCGAAATCAGCGCGTTCTTCTCCGTGCCATGGGCGATGGCGGCCAGGTACGACGCCTTGACCTTCGCCGCATCGTCCACGCCGGCCGGCACGCGGTTGCTGATCAGGTCGAGCAGGAACTGCTCTTCGCCCGCCGGCGGGTTCTTCAGCAGTTCGATGACCTCGGCGGTCTGCTGCGCGGTCAGCGGCAGCGGCGGGATGCCGAGGGCGGCGCGTTCGGCAACGTGTTGGCGGTAGGTCTGCAGCATGGGGGACTCTCCGGGGAAACGTGGATCTTGGTCAGGAATCGGGGTCAGGCCTTGGGCACGATCAGTTTCAGGCCCTTGAAGAAATCGCGGTGGAAGGCGGTGTCGTAGGTGATCAGCGCGTCGCATTGCAGCATCGCGTGCGCGCCGACCAGGAAATCGGCCAGTGGGCGTGCTTCGCCGCCACGCTGGCGTTGCCGGCGCTGCATTTCGCCGGCGCGCAGGGCGGACTTGGATTCGATGGCGTTGTAGTGCACGCCCATGTCTTCCAGCGCACCGAGGGCTTCCGCGCCGTTGCGCAGGGAGGCGCAGACGGCAGCCAAAGCGGCATCGCAGACCACCACCCGGCCGCTGCCCAGCGCCTGGCGCAGGCAGGCTTCGGCGGCATCCGCGCGCGGGCCGTCGGTCAGCAGTTCGACCAGGACGGGGGCATCGACGGCGATCACCGGCTCAGTCCTTGCCTGCCGTCGCGTCCAGCGCGAATTTGCCGCGCACGCGCGAGATCGCATCGTCCACGTGCTTGCTCAGCACGATGCGGCTGCCTTCCAGCTCGACCTTCAGCACGCTGCCCTTGGTCAGGCCCAGCGCATCGCGCACGGCCTTGGGCAGGGTGATCTGGCCGCGTTCGGCGACGGTGGCTTCCATGCGGAATCTCCACGGACGAAAAAGTATGCATCGATTATACGTACTTTCCGGGGCATGCGGGCACTTGCATACCCGTCCGTGGCGTCCCGCAGCGTTGCCATGGCGCAACGGCGCGGTCATCCACGGGCACGTACACTGGCCCCAACGCAGCAGCCACGGAACCCCGACATGGCCGACTCCTTCGCCACCCGCGCCCAGCTCGACGTCAACGGCAAGTCCTACACGTATTCCAGCCTCGCCAAGCTCGGCGAGCGCTTCGAGCTGGCCCGCCTGCCCTACTCCATGAAGATCCTGCTGGAGAACCTGTTGCGCCACGAAGACGGCGGGATGACGGTGGGGCCGGAACACATCGAGGCGGTGGCGACCTGGGACGCCAAGGCCGAACCCGACACCGAGATCGCCTTCATGCCGGCCCGCGTGGTCCTGCAGGACTTCACCGGCGTGCCCTGCGTGGTCGACCTGGCCGCGATGCGCGACGCGGTCACCCGGCTCGGCGGCAGCGCCAGCCAGATCAATCCGCTGATCCCGTCCGAGTTGGTGATCGACCATTCCGTGCAGGTCGACGTGTTCGGCCGCCCGGATGCGCTGGACCTCAACGGCAAGATCGAATTCGAGCGCAATGCGGAGCGCTACAGCTTCCTGCGCTGGGGCCAGAAGGCATTCGGCAACTTCAAGGTGGTGCCGCCGAACACCGGCATCGTCCACCAGGTGAACCTGGAGAACCTCGCCCGCGTAGTGATGGAACGCGACGTGGATGGCGAACGGTGGGCGTTCCCGGACACCGTGTTCGGCACCGATTCGCACACCACCATGATCAACGGCATCGGCGTGCTGGGTTGGGGCGTGGGTGGGATCGAGGCCGAAGCCGCGATGCTGGGCCAGCCGTCGTCGATGCTGATCCCGCAGGTCGTGGGCTTCAGGCTGACCGGCAAGTTGCCGGAAGGCGCGACCGCGACCGACTTGGTGCTGACGGTGACCCAGATGCTGCGCAAGCATGGCGTGGTCGGCAAGTTCGTGGAGTTCTTCGGCGAAGGCCTGCCGCACCTGCCGCTGGCCGACCGCGCCACCATCGCCAACATGGCGCCGGAATACGGCGCGACCTGCGGCATCTTCCCGATCGATGCCGAAGCCCTGAACTACCTGCGCCTGTCCGGCCGCAGCGAACACCAGATCGCGCTGGTCGAGGCCTACGCGAAGGCGCAGGGGCTGTGGCATGACGCCGATTCGCCGCACGCCACCTACTCCGCCACGCTGGCACTCGACCTGGGCGAGGTGAAGCCGTCACTGGCCGGCCCCAAACGCCCGCAGGACCGCGTGCTGCTGCAGGACGTGCAGGTCAATTTCGCCGAGAACCTGGGCCCGCTGGTCGCGCACCGCAAGCCGCGCACCGGCTGTGCGGTCGAGGAGCTCAAGGCCGAAGGCGGCGCGCAGCCGCAGGCCGAACACCTGGCGGCGAAACCGAAATCGAAGATCCGCATCCGCGACCAGGAGGCCGAACTCGGCGATGGTTCGGTGGTGATCGCGGCGATCACCTCCTGCACCAACACCAGCAATCCGGCGGTGATGCTGGGTGCGGGCCTGCTGGCGCGCAACGCGGTCGCGAAGGGGCTGAAGGCGGCGCCGTGGGTGAAGACCTCGCTCGGCCCGGGCTCGCTGGTGGTCACCGACTACCTGAAGAAGGCCGGCGTGCTCGACGACCTCGAGCAGCTCGGCTTCTACGTGGTCGGCTATGGCTGCACCACCTGCATCGGCAATTCCGGCCCGTTGCCGGATGAGGTTTCGAAGGGCATCGCCGAGAACGAACTCGTGGTCGCCTCGGTGCTGTCCGGCAACCGCAATTTCGAGGGCCGCGTGCATCCGGAAGTGAAGGCGAACTACCTGGCCTCGCCGCCGCTGGTGGTGGCCTATGCGATCGCCGGCACCGTCGACATCGACCTCACCCGCGATCCACTCGGCCACGATGCCGCCGGCAACCCGGTCTACCTGCGCGACATCTGGCCGAGCAACAAGGAGATCGGCGACACCATCGCCGCCACCGTCGGCCCGGAACTGTTCGCGCAGAACTACGCCGACGTGTTCAAGGGCGATTCGCGCTGGAACCGGATCGAATCGCCGGAAGGCGAGTCCTATGCGTGGGACGCGGCCTCGACCTACATCAAGAACCCGCCCTACTTCGACGGCATGACCATGCAGGTCGGCTCCATCGACGACATCCATGGCGCGCGCGTGCTGGGCCTGTTCGGCGATTCGATCACCACCGACCACATCAGCCCGGCCGGCAACATCAAGAAGGATTCGCCGGCGGGCCGCTACCTGCAGGAACGCGGTGTGCAGCCGGCCGACTTCAACAGTTACGGCTCGCGCCGCGGCAACGACGACGTGATGGTGCGCGGCACCTTCGCCAACATCCGCATCAAGAACCTGATGTTCGGCGGCGAGGAAGGCGGCAACACGCTGTACTTCGGCGCGACGCCGCCGGAAAAGCTGGCGATCTACGACGCGGCGATGCGCTACAAGGCCGACGGCGTGCCGCTGGTGGTGGTCGCCGGCAAGGAATACGGCACCGGCTCCAGCCGCGACTGGGCGGCCAAGGGCACCAACCTGCTGGGGGTGAAGGCGGTGATCGCCGAGAGTTTCGAGCGCATCCACCGCAGCAACCTGGTCGGCATGGGCGTGCTGCCATTGCAGTTCCTGGATGGCCAGAACGCGGCGTCGTTGGGCCTCGATGGGTCGGAGACCTTCGACATCGCCGGCCTGCGCGACGGCGCGTCGAAGTCCGTCACCGTCACCGCCACCCGCGCCGACGGCACGACCCGCGCGTTCGAGGCCAAGGTGCTGCTGCTGACGCCGAAGGAAGTCGAGTACTTCCGGCATGGCGGCCTGCTGCAGTACGTGCTGCGGCAACTGGCCGCGCACAAGGCGGCCTGAGCGTCGCGGCAATGCGGGCGAAAGGCGGCTGTGGCCGCCTTTTCGCTTTTCGCGCTAGAGGTTCGGCGTCCAGCTGGCGCTGAGCAGCTTCCATTCGCCGTCGACCAGGCGCCAGCCGGTCTCGACCCGGTAGACCTGTCCCGTGTCGGGCAACAGCCCGCCGGAACCGCCGGTGGCGAGCACGCTGAAGCGCGCGACGGCTTCGCCCTGCCCGCGCAGTTCGACGCCGACCGGGCCGAGCTTGGCGCCGATGTCGCGGTGGCGCAGGAACACCGCCGCGGCCAGTTGCTTCGCCGCGCGGCGGTCCATGCCGTCGTTGCCGATGAAATCGTCGGCGAGCAGGCCCTCGATGTCGCCCGCATCGCGCGCGTCGATCGCCGCCTGCATCGCCTCGACCTGCTTGCGCACCGCCTGCTCCGGCGACGCCTTGCCGCATGCCGCGAGGGCCAGCAGGAGCAGCAATGTGATGCGCTTCGCGGATCGCTGGAGGCGGTGGAATTGCTGCATTGCGGCATTGTTCCGGCGGCGTGAAATCGCCTTGTCAGTCATTGGAGCCTATGCTCAAATCGGGTGCAATCCATACGCCGCCGCATCCGCGCGCCGGCTCACTCGCAGGGGAATCGCGCATGTCCGAACAACGTCCTTGGCTGGCCCACTATCCCGCCGGCGTGCCCGCGCAGATCGACATGGACGAGTTCGCCGCGATCACCGACGTCTTCGACGCAGCCCTGCTCAAGTACCGCGACAAGCCCGCGTTCACCAACATGGGCAAGACCATCAGCTATGCCGACCTGGATCGCCTCAGCCGCGACTTCGCCGGCTACCTGCTCGGCGAGCTGAAGCTGAAGAAGGGCGACCGCGTCGCGATCATGATGCCGAACTGCCTGCAGTACCCGGTGGCGGTGTTCGGCGTGCTGCGTGCCGGCCTGACCGTGGTCAACACCAACCCGATGTACACCGCGCGCGAGCTCAAGCACCAGCTGATCGATTCCGGCGCCACCGTGCTGGTCGTGCTCGACAACTTCGGCCCGGTCGCGCAGGAAGTGCTGGCGCAGGTGCCCGGCGTGCGCGCGGTCACCACCGGCCTGGGCGACATGCTCGGCTTCCCCAAGTCCCTGATCGTCAACTTCGTGCTCAAGCACGTGAAGAAGATGGTGCCGGACTACGACATCCCCGGCGCCGTGCGCTTCCGCGACACCCTGACCCTGGGGCGCATGCACCAGTTGCCCGTGGTGAGGAACGCGGCGGAAGACCTCGCCTTCCTGCAGTACACCGGCGGCACCACCGGGGTCTCCAAGGGCGCGATGCTGACCCATCGCAACCTGGTCGCCAACATGCAGCAGGCCGCGTCCTGGGTGGGCACCAACATCCGCCTGGGCGACGAGCTGATCGTCACCGCGCTGCCGCTGTACCACATCTTCGCGCTGACCGCGAACTGCCTGACCTTCATGAAGTTCGGCGCGCACAACCACCTGATCACCAACCCGCGCGACATGCCGGGCTTCGTCAAGGAGTTGAAGTCGATCCCGTTCACCGCGATCACTGGCGTCAACACGCTGTTCAACGGCCTGCTCAACACGCCCGGTTTCGCCGACATCGACTTTTCCAGACTGCACCTCACCCTGGGCGGCGGTATGGCCGTGCAGCGCGCGGTGGCCGACAAGTGGAAGCAGGTCACCGGCGTGACCCTGGCCGAAGCCTACGGCCTGACCGAGACCTCGCCCGCGGTCTGCATCAACCCGCTCGACCTGCGCGAATACAACGGCTCGATCGGCCTGCCGGTGCCTTCCACCGACGTCTGCATCAAGGACGACGACGGCAACATGCTGCCCACCGGCGAGATCGGCGAGTTGTGCGTGAAGGGGCCGCAGGTGATGAAGGGCTACTGGCAACGGCCGGAAGAGACCGCCAAGGTGATCGACGCCGACGGCTGGCTGCATACCGGCGACGTCGCGCGGATGGACGAACAGGGCTATTTCTACATCGTCGACCGCAAGAAGGACATGATCCTGGTGTCCGGCTTCAACGTGTATCCGAACGAAGTCGAGGACGTGATCGCGATGATGCCGGGCGTGCTCGAAGTGGCCGCGATCGGCGTGCCCGACGACAAGTCCGGCGAGGCGGTGAAGGTGTTCGTGGTGAAGAAGGACCCGGCGCTCACCGCCGACGCGATCAAGGCGTTCTGCCGCGATCAGCTGACCGGCTACAAGCAGCCCAAGTTCGTCGAGTTCCGCGACGAGCTGCCGAAGAGCAACGTCGGCAAGATCCTGCGCAAGGAATTGCGTTCGCCCACGCCGGGCTGAGCGGCCTTGCAGGCGGTCCAGCGGCGGGCCCGGGCATTACCTGGGCCCGCGTGCTTCTGCTGCTTGCGCTTTGCGGTTTTTAGGCGCATAGAGGCCGCACGGGCCTACGCACGATATCCCCTGACCCCGCCGGCCAGGCCCGGGCTGGCTTCCCACGCCCGGAGCGACCATGGCCACCCTGGAAAAGCTGACCCCTGTTTCGCGTTATTCCAACCTGCGCGCCGCCGAGAGCGCGGACGCGAGCGTGCATTGGTGCTACATGCATGCCGACCTGGCGCACCAGCCCGGGCGCGCATGCTTCAAGCCGGCGTTGGTGAACGAGATCATCCAGTACCAGTGGTCGCTCGCCGACCGCATGCGCCGCGCGCGCGGCCATGACGACGGCGGCCTGCAGCACGTGGTGCTGGCTTCCGATTGCGACGCCTTCAACCTGGGCGGCGACCTGGAGTATTTCTGCGATGCCATCCGCCGCCAGGACCGGCATGCGCTGCTCACCTATGCGCGGCAGTGCGTGCGCGGCGTGCATGCCTTCCATACCGGGCTCGATGCGGGTGCGCACAGCATCGCCCTGGTCCAGGGCGACGCGCTCGGCGGCGGTTTCGAGGCGGCGCTCAGCTGCCATACCATCGTCGCCGAGGAAGGCGTCGGCATGGGCCTGCCGGAAGTGCTGTTCGACCTGTTCCCCGGCATGGGCGCCTATTCGTTCCTGTGCAAGCGCATCCCGCCGCACCAGGCCGAGCGACTGATGCTGTCCGGCGAGATCCACGGCAGCGACGAGCTCCACAAGATGGGCCTGGTCGACGTGCTGGTGCCGCGTGGCCAGGGCGTGCAGGCCGTCGAGGAAGTGATCCGCGCGAACCGCCGCATCCCGCATGCGCGTACCGCCATGCACCGGGTCCGCGCGATGTCGCAGCCGGTCACCCTGGAGGAGATGATGGCGATCACCGAGGTCTGGGTGGACACCGCCCTGCAGCTCGGCGAGAAATCCCTGCGCACGATGGAGCGTCTGGTCCGGGCCCAGTACAAGCGGCACGGATCGCGCGCAGCCGCGCTCGCCTGAATCCGGCTCAGGATGCGTCTTCGCCGCGCGCGGGCTGCCACGTCCCGCGCGCAGCCAGCGCCTGTTCGCCGCCGCGCAGGCGTTCGACCAGCATGGCCACGTGCTGCCGCCAGTGGCGCGCCAGCTCGAATCCGTTGGTCTTCATCACTTCGCCGGCTTGCGCGGCGACCTGGACCAGGCCGAGGTTGCCGGCGATGCCCTTGAGCGCATGCGCCTGCTCGCGCACTTCGTCCCAATCCTCGCCTTCGCCGGCCCGGCGCATCCGCGCCAGCGCCACCCTCGCATCGGCCACGCACTGGCCAACGAAGTCGGCCTCGAAGGCATGCCCCATCCCGAGCGCGGACAGTTCGTCGAGCACGCTCGGATCCAGCACGCCCGCGGCGCCGAGGCCGGCCGGGCTGCGCGACTCCTCGAGCTTGCCGATGGTGCCGCCGGTGGCGATCTCGGCGATCGCATCGAGCAGCCTGGAGACCGCGAACGGCTTGGCGATGAACGCGCGCGCGCCCGCGTTGGTGCATGCCTGCACCGATTCCGGGGTGGCATCCGCGCTCAGGACCACCACGGGGGTGCGCTCGCGTCCGCCCGCTTCCATCACCCGCAAGTGGTGCAGCAGGTCGATCCCGCTGAGCGAAGGCATGTGCAGGTCGACGATGGCCAGGTCGAATGCGTCGACCGCGAGGGCATCGAGCGCGGCCTCGCCGTCGTCGACCATCAGGATGCGGTGCCCGGCCTTCTGCAGCACGCCCTGCAGGACCATGCGGTTGGCCGCGTGGTCGTCCGCGATCAGCACGTGCAGCGGCTTGATCCGCGCGCGATGGCGCAGGAACGGATCGGCGAAGGCGATGATGTTGGCGCCCTGCTCCGCCTGGCCCGGCTGCCGCAGCGCCGGCGCCGGTTTCGCCGTGGCCGGCGCCTGCGCGATGTCGGCCGGGAGCTCGAACGGCAGTTCGACCCAGAACCGGCTGCCGATGTTCTCGCTGCTCTCGAAGCCGATCGAGCCGCCCATCGCCTCGGTCAGGCCCTTGGCGATGGTGGTGCCCAGTCCGGTGCCGGCATGCTTGCGCGACAGGCTGTTGTCGGCCTGTTCGAAGGCCTCGAACAGCTTGGCGCGGGCCGATGCCGGGATCCCGATGCCGGTATCCGACACCGTGAAGCGCAGGCGTTGCCGGCTCGCGCCCGAGGCGTCCGCGAGCGCCACCTGCAGCCGCACTTCGCCGGAAGGGGTGAACTTGATCGCGTTGCTCAGCAGGTTCAGCAGGACCTGGCGCAGGTGGCCAGGATCGCCGCGCAGGCGCGGGGACACCTCGGCGGCGACGGCGACGACGTAATCCAGCTGGCGCGCGCGCGCATCCGGCCGCAGGATCAGTTCGATCTCGTCCAGCAGGGCGGCCAGCTCGAATTCCTCGAGCTTGAGCTTGAGCTTGCCGGCTTCGATCGCCGAGATGTCCAGCACGTCCTCGACCAGCGAAAGCAGCGAGCGCGCCGCCGCCTGGATCGTTTCCAGGTAGCCGCGCTGTTCGGAATCAAGGCGGGTGCTCGCCAGCAGCTCCGACATCCCGGACAGTCCGTTGAGCGGGGTGCGGAACTCGTGGCTCATGTTCGCCAGGAAGCGGCTCTTGGCCAGGTTGGCGCGACGCGCCTCGTCGATCGCCGTGGTCAGCGCCTTCAGCAGCGAGGCGAAATACAGCGGCACCGCGATCAGGCCGATCAACAGGCCCCACGACAGGTAGGGGTTGTCCTGCCAGTACGGGGTGATCCGCATCATCAGCAGGAACGACAGGCTGGCGAGCGCGGTGGCGGCGAACAGGTAACGGGTGCCGTAGCGCATGCCGTTGCCGATCGTCACCCACAGGTAGACCGCGTACAGCGGCGAGGCGGTCTCGCCCTGCAGGTACATGACGGCGCCCATGGCGGTGTAATCGGCCAGCATGCCGATCCAGCGGCGCGGATTGGACGGCATCGGCGACCACAGGATCGCGACCAGCAGGCCGATCGAGAGCACCCATTCGCCGACCAGGATCCACCAGGTCGCGAACAGCGCGGGACTGCCGCCGCCGCCGCTGACCTCCCAGCCCAGGTAGGTCGCGAACAAGGTGGTGATCGCGATGCGCACGAACACCTGGGCGTGCTCGCTGTCCGCGCGGCCGCGCAGGCGCGACTGCATCCAGCGCAGGCCCGCGCGCATCGTTCAGTGCGTCTCCGGCTGCGGCACGACCTGTGAGTAGCGTTCGCAGATCTCGTGCAGCCTAGGCAGGTTGTCCATCAGGGCGCGCACGCACTGCGGATCCAGCATCTTGCCGCTCTGTTCCTGGATGAAATCGAGCGCTTCCTGGATGCTCCAGGCCCGCTTGTACGGGCGCGGCGAAATCAGCGCATCGAAGACGTCGGCCACGGTCACCACCCGCGCCTCGATCGGGATGTCCTCGCCCGCCAGCCCGTCCGGATAGCCGGTGCCGTCGTAACGCTCGTGGTGGTGGCGCGCGATGGTCGCGCCGATCTGGATGAAGCGGTTGTGGCTGTCCTGCAGCAGCTCGTAGCCGATCCCGGGATGCCGCTGCATGCGCTTGCGTTCGCCGTCGTCGAGCGGGCCGGGCTTCATCAACAGCGAATCGGGGATCGCGATCTTGCCGATGTCGTGCAGGGGCGCCGCCAGTTCGATGGTGCGCGCCTGCTCCTCGGGCAAGCCCAGTCCCTCGGCGACCAGCCCGGCGACGTGCGCCATGCGTTCCAGGTAGGCGCTGGTGCCGGTGTCGCGCAGCTCGATCGCGCGCGCCAGGCGCGACAGCGTCTCGCGCTCGCGTTCCTCGACTTCGTGCATGCTGGCCAGCAACCGCTGTTCCAGCGACAACGCCCGTTGCTTCACCGATTCCGATTGCTGGCGCAGCTGCAGCAGGTTGCGGCAGCGCGCGCGCAGCTCGCGCGGGCGGATCGGCTTGACCAGGAAATCGATCACGCCGGCGTCCAGCGCGGCCTGCCGCACCTGCTCGTCGCCGACCACGGTCACCAGCACGATCGGCACGTCGCGGTTGCGCAACGGCTTGCGGAACGCCTTCGCCAGTTCCAGTCCGTCCATGCCCGGCATGCGGTAGTCGAGCAGAAGGAGATCGGGCAGGTGCGCGTTGCACCACTCGAGCGCCGCATCCGGCTCGCTGAAATCGTGCACCGCGAGTTGCGGGCCGATGTCCTGCACGATGTGGCGCAACATCGTGCGCGCCGAGGCTTGATCATCGACGATCACGATGTCCATGCAGTGCCCCCTTGCCGATGAATACGGGATCGCTCGACGCCTGCATCGTCCCCGCAAAGCAGGCGCTTGGCAAGGGGCGCGATCGCGGGTGACGCGTTGCGTCACACGGACGCATCGGACACTACGCGGGCAAGGCCGCGATCAGGCCATCGCCGGCGGTTCAGCCGGCCGCATGCTCCGGACGCATGTAGGGGAACAGCAGCACGTCGCGGATCGAGGACGAACCGGTCAACAACATCACCAGCCGGTCGATGCCGACGCCGAGTCCGCCGGTCGGCGGCAGGCCGACCTCGAGTGCGCGGATGTAGTCGGCGTCGTAGTGCATGGCTTCGTCGTCGCCGCCCTCCTTCGCCTCGACCTGGGCGCGGAAACGCGCGGCCTGGTCTTCCGGATCGTTCAATTCGGAGAACCCGTTCGCCAGTTCCTTGCCGCCGATGAACAGTTCGAAGCGGTCGGTGATGCCGGGCTCGCTGTCGGACTCGCGCGCGAGCGGGCTGACTTCCACCGGATAGTGGGTGATGAAGGTCGGCTGGACCAGGCCGCCTTCGACGGTCTTCTCGAAGATCTCCAGCAGCAGCTTGCCCCAGCCGTAGCCCGGCTTCACGTGCACGCCGAGGCGCGCGCAATGCGCGGCCAGCGCCGCGCGGTCGCGGCAGTCGGCGACGGAAATCTCCGGGTTGAGTTCGCGCACCGCTTCTTCCAGCTTCCAGCGACGGAACGCGGGCGCGAGGTCGATGCTGTGGCCGTCCCATTCGAACACGGTCTTGCCCATCGCCTCCACGGCGACGTCGCGGATCATGCCCTCGGTCAGGTCCATCACCTCGATGTACGAGGCATAGGCCTCGTACAGCTCGAGCATGGTGAACTCGGGGTTGTGGCGGGTGCTCACGCCTTCGTTGCGGAAGTTGCGGTTGATCTCGTAGACGCGCTCCAGCCCGCCCACGGTCAGGCGCTTGAGGTACAGCTCCGGCGCCACGCGCAGGAACAGGTCCAGGTCCAGCGCGTTGTGGTGGGTGGTGAACGGACGCGCGGCGGCGCCGCCGGCGATGTAATGCATCATCGGCGTCTCCACTTCCAGGAAACGGCGCGCATCCAGCCAGCGGCGGATGCCGGCGACGATCCGCGAACGGGCGATGAACACCTCGCGCGCGTCCGGGGTCACGATCAGGTCGACGTAGCGCTGGCGGTAGCGCTGCTCGACGTCGGCCAGGCCGTGGAACTTGTCCGGCAGCGGGCGCAGCGACTTCACCAGCAGGCGCAGCGATTCCACCTTGACCGACAGCTCGCCGGTCTTGGTGCGCATCAGCGAGCCTTCGGCGGCGACGATGTCGCCGATGTCCCAGCCCTTGAACGCGTCGTAGGTCCCGCCCAGCGCCGTGCTTTGCAGGAACAGCTGGATGCGCCCGCTCATGTCCTGCACGGTGGCGAACGCGGCCTTGCCCATCACCCGCTTGGCCAGCAGGCGGCCGGCGATGGCCACGCGGCGGCCGCTGGCCTCCAGCGCCTCGCCCGTCCACTTTTCCGCATCGGCGTAGTCGCCCTGCAGGTCGTTGGCGAAGTCGCCGCGGCGGAAATCGTTGGGGAAGGCGATGCCCTGCCCGCGCAGCGCGGCGAGCTTGGCGCGGCGCTCGGCGATCAGGTGGTTCTCGTCGGTGGGCTGGGTCTGCGTTTCGTCGGTCATGGAAGTGTTCGTCTGCGTCGGATGGGCGATTCGGGGGACGATGCGGTCAGGCCGCATCGATCCGTTTCGACCCGGCCTCCAGCCCCGACTTCAGGCTGGCTTCCACGAATTCGTCGAGGTCGCCGTCCAGCACCTTCTGCGTGTCGCTGCGCTCGATGCCGGTGCGCAGGTCCTTGATGCGGGACTGGTCCAGCACGTAGTTGCGGATCTGGCTGCCCCAGCCGATGTCGGACTTGGTCGCTTCCAGCGCGTCCTTTTCGGCGTTGCGCTTCTGGATCTCGAGTTCGTACAGCTTGGCCGCCAGCATCTTCATCGCGGTGTCGCGGTTCTGGTGCTGGCTGCGCCCGGTCTGGCAGGCGACCACGGTATTGGTCGGGATGTGGGTGATGCGCACCGCCGACTCGGTCTTGTTGACGTGCTGGCCGCCGGCGCCGGAAGAACGGTACACGTCGGTGCGCAGGTCCGCCGGGTTGATCTCGATGTCGATGTCGTCGTCCACTTCCGGCGACACGAACACGCTGGTGAAGCTGGTGTGGCGGCGGTTGTCGGAGTCGAACGGCGACTTGCGCACCAGCCGGTGCACGCCGATCTCGGTCTTCAGCCAGCCGTAGGCGTAATCGCCCTCGACCCGGAAGGTGGCCGACTTGATGCCGGCCACGTCGCCGCCGCTGACTTCCATCAGCTCGGTCTTCCAGCCGCGCGCTTCGGCCCAGCGCAGGTACATGCGCAGCAGCATTTCCGCCCAGTCCTGGGCCTCGGTGCCGCCGGCGCCGGCCTGGATGTCGACGAAGGCGTTCGCCGAATCCATCTTGCCGGAGAACATGCGCTGGAATTCCAGCTGCTCCACGCCCTTCTCGAAACGGTCGACGTCGGCGACCACCGCCAGCGCGGTGTCCTCGTCGTCCTCCATCTCGGCCAGTTCGAGCAGTTCGCCCGCGCCGGCCAGGCCGTCCTTCAGGTCGCGGATGCCGTTGACGGTCTTGTCCAGCATCGAACGTTCGCGGCCCAGCGCCTGCGCGCGTTCGGAATCGTTCCAGACGTCCGGGTTTTCCAGTTCGCGTTCTACTTCTTCCAGGCGTTCGCGCTTGGCGTCGTAGTCAAAGAAACCCCCTCAGCGCATCCAGCCGACCAACGAGGTCGGCGATGCGCTGGCGGATCGGGTTCAGTTCGATCATGTATGGCTCGGCTCGGTACCGCAAAATGGTCGCGGATTTTAACAGTTTGCCGGCATCGCGCTCACGAACAAGCTGCGATCCTTCCCGCCCCCCCCTGATTGGAGGCATCCATGCAAGCGTTCGAGGTGGGCGACCACGTGGGCTGGAATTCGGAAGCCGGACGCGTCAGCGGCCGCATCGTCAAGGTGCATACCGCCGATTTCGACTACAAGGGCCACCGCCACCGGGCCACGCCGGACAAGCCGCAGTACGAAATCAGGAGCGACAAGACCGAACACGTGGCGGCGCACTACGGTGCGGCGCTGACCAAGCTGGCCGACTGAGGCGGCCACGCCGCCCCGGCCGGCCCGCGGCTCATTTGACCTCGAACTCGCCCACCAGCACGGACTCGTCCTTGCCGGACAGGCGCAGGGTCACGGTCTGGTCCTGCTGCCGCGGCGTGGCCCAGCCGGTGCTCAGCCGCAGCGTCAGCCCGGCGATCCAGCCAACGCGCGACCAGCGTGAACGGGGTTGCACGCCCGCCGCAAGCCTAGCCCGAACGCTGCCGCAACCCGCCGCGATACGTCCGGCTGCACGGCAGGCGGCTGCCGTCCTTCATGTGCACACGGGCATCGCCGGTGTCCAGCGGTTCGATCGAGGCCACGTGGTCGAGGTTCGCGATGTAGCTGCGCTGGATGCGCACGAAACGTTCGGGGTCGAGCTTGGCCTCGATGCCGGCGATGGTGCTGCGCAGCGGATAGTCGTGGCCGCGCACGCGCAGGTTCACGTAGTTGCCCGAGGCCTGCAGCCATTCGATGTCGTTGGCGGCGACCAGGAATTCGCGGCCGAGCTTGCGCACCAGGAAGCGCTCCGGGCGCTCCAGCGGCTCCACCGGCGGCCCTTCGTCCGGGATCGAGAGCAGGCTGGCTTCGCCCTGCAGGCGGCGCATCACGAAGCGATAGCCCTCGACCGTGAGCACCACGCCGGCATAGGAGCGCACGTCCTTCAGGTACTCGTAGCCGAATTCCCGCCACCACGGGCCGAAGTCGTAATGCTGGCCCTGGCTGGCGTAGACCGCCTTGCGGATCGCCACCATCCCGGCCACGTGCAGGGCCGACCAGGCGATGCTGGCCAGCACATGGATCGGCAGCATCCGCCGCCAGTTGTCCAGGTGCACCGGCCAGCGACGGGTGAACCAGACCACGGCCGGCACCAGGGCCAATGCCGCCAGCGCGCTGCTGGCTTCCCACACCGGCGGTTGCCAGACGGCGAAACCGAGGTCCAGCCGACGCACGTCCATGTTGGCGGTCAGGCTGTTGGCGATGGCGCTGGCCAGGTAGCTGAGCACCCAGAACCCGATTTCGAAACTGCGCCGCCACGGCTGGTAACGCTGGTAGAAGGTCGGGGCGTCGGAATCCATCCGCGCATTGTATGGGCGGCACTCGCGGCCGCCATCCCGACTCGTCCCCGCCGTCCGCGCCTCGTCCCCAAGCCGCGTCAAACGGTCACTTCAGGCTGGCGGCGTGTCCTGCCGGATCGAATCCTGACCCTTCTTCCCGAACGGACCTCGTGCCATGCAGCGCCGCTTCGACCTCGACTGGGTCCGCATCCTCGCCTTCGCCCTGCTCGTCCCCTACCACGTCGGCATGTACTACGTGAGCTGGGACTGGCACGTCAAAAGCCCGCAATTGGTACCCGCGCTGGAACCGTTGATGATGCTCAGCGCACCCTGGCGACTGTCGCTGCTGTTCCTGGTATCGGGCGTCGCGACCGCGTTCCTGAAGGCGAAGCTGCCCACCGGCTTCCTGCGCCAGCGCTCGTGGCGGCTGCTGCTGCCGCTGTTGTTCGGCATGTATGTGGTGGTGCCGCCGCAGGCCTACCTGGAGCTGGTCGAGAAGGTCCCGGGCGGCTACCACGCGGGCTACCTCGGCTTCATGGGGCAATACCTGCAAGGCGGCGACATCTACTGCATGGCAGCGCACGACTGCGTCGACGGCCCGGCCTGGAACCACCTGTGGTTCGTCGCCTACCTGTGGGTCTACACCCTCGCGCTATGGGGCTGCACCCGCCTGCTGCCGCAAGCGTGGCGCAACCGGGTGGCGGCCTTCGTGCGCGCTGCCTGCAGCCGCCGCGGTGTCCTGCTTTGGCCGATGCTGTGGCTGGTGGCAGCGCGGGTGCTGGTGTATCCGCATTTCCCTTCAACGCACGACCTCGAGGGCGACTACTACAACCACCTGCAATACGGGCTGATGTTCGCGCTGGGTTACCTGTTGGCGAAGGCGGATGGCCCGTGGGAGCAGTTGCGTCGATCCCGCCACTGGATGTTGACAGCCGCACTCGCCAGTTACGTACTGATGATCGCCGGCTACCTGCAATTCGACGATGTCGACGCGATTCCGGATGGTCCGCTGATGGCGCTGCGCACGCTGTGGGGCGTGATGGAATGGGCTGCGATCGCCGCCATCCTCGGTTACGCGCGGGCATGGAACCCGAAGGACAGTCCGCTGCTGCGCTACCTCACCGCGGCGGTGTTCCCCTTCTACATCCTCCACCAGACCGTGATCGTGGTGCTCGCCCACAACCTGAAGCCACTGCACATCGCGCCCGCGTTGGAAGGCCCCTTGCTGATCGCGGCGACCTTCGCCCTGTGCCTGCTCGGTTATGAAGTCATCCGCCGCATCGGCTGGCTGCGCCCGCTGTTCGGGCTCAAGCGGGAATCGAAGCCGTTGCCGCTTCCCGATGCACGACCAGCAGCTGGATAGCATCGCCGCCGCGGTAATCGTCTGGTGCCAGGCGATAGGCGATGCGCACCCGCGCCGGCGGCGCATCGCCGTCCCAGCCGCCGAAGTGGATGGCGTTCAGGCGCTTGCTGCCGATGCCGAGTTCCAGTTTCAGATGCCGCTCGCCGACGATGCGCCAGCCCAGCACCGCGAATTCGCCGTCGAACAACGGTTCCGGGTATGCCTGTCCCCAATGGCCGCCGTCGCGCAGGGCGATGGCGGTGTCGATGGCGAACTCGTGCGCGTCGAGTTCGCCATCGCTCAACAGCTCCGCCTGCAGCAGGGCGGGATCGAGCACCGCCTCGGCCGCGGCGCGCAGCGCGGCCTCGAATGCCGGCAGGTGGCGTCGCTCCAGCGTCAGCCCGGCGGCCATCGCATGCCCGCCGAAGCGCTGGATCAAGCCGGGATGGGCGGCATCCACCGCCGCCAGCAGGTCGCGCACATGCAGGCCGGGGATCGAGCGCGCGGAACCGCGCAGTTCGTCGCTGCCGGGCTGAGCGGGGGCGAACACGAAGGCCGGGCGATGCGCGCCTTGTGCCAGCTTTGATGCGACCAGCCCGATCACGCCCGCGTGCCAGGCCTCGTCGTGCAGGACCAGTACCGGCGGTGCCGAGTCGAGCGCGGGCAGCAAGCGCGCCAGCGCGGCCTCGGCTTCGTCGGTGGTCTGTTGCTGCAAGCCGCGGCGTTCGCGATTGATCGCATCCAGCGTGCCCGCCAATTCGCGGGCGCGAACGGGATCGTCCTCGAGCAGGCATTCGATGCCCAACGCCATGTCTTCCAGGCGTCCCGCCGCATTGATCCGCGGGCCGACGGCGAAACCGATGTCGCCGGTGGTCAGCGTCGCTTCGCGGCGGCCGGCCACATTGATCAGCGCGCGCAATCCCGCGCTGCCCTGCCCCGCGCGCAATCGGCGCAGCCCGGCGCCGACCAGGGCGCGGTTGCACGCGTCCAGCGGCACCAGGTCGGCGACGGTGCCGACCGCGACCAGGTCCAGCAGGCGGGTCAGATCAGGCTCGCCACCGGCGAACGCGCCGGCATCGCGCAACTGCCTGCGCAGGGCCAGCAACAGGTAGAACATCACGCCAACCCCGGCCAGCGCGCGGCTGCCGAATGCGTGATCCGGCAGGTTTGGATTCACGATGGCATCGGCCTCGGGCAAGGTCTCGCCCGGCAGGTGGTGGTCGGTGACCAGCACCTGCCAGCCGCGCGCCTTCGCCGCCGCGATGCCGGCATGGCAGGCGATGCCGTGGTCCACCGTGACCAGCAAGTCCGGCTGCAGCGCCGCGAGTTCCTCCACCAGTCCCGGGGTCAGCCCGTAACCGTGCACGGTGCGGTTCGGCACCGCGTAGGCGACCTCGGTTGCGCCGAGCATGCGCAGCCCGCGCACGCCGACGGCGCAGGCGGTGGCGCCGTCGCAGTCGAAATCGGCGACGACCACGATCCTGCGTTGCGCCGCGATCGCCTGCTCCAGCAGCGCGACGCCTGCATCAATGCCGGGCATCGCGTCCGGTGTCGGCAGGTCGGCCAGTCGCGGCATCGCCTGCGCCGGATTGCTGGCGCCGCGCGCGGCATGCAGGCGGCGCAGCAGTGGCGGGTAGTCCGCAGGCCATTCCCCTGCATCGACCATCTCGCGCCGACGGATTCGTGGTGCCGCATTCACGACGGCAATGCCAACGGCTTGCGCCAGAACCGCCAGCGCTGGTTCGCGCGCAGGGTGAACACCTGTCCATCGGAAAAATCGAACACGATCTCGCGTCGTGCAAGCGATTGCGCCGCCGGCGACAACCAGCGCTCGACGACTGCGCGTGGATCGCGCGCATCGCGCAGGTCAATCAGTGCGGCGTCGATCCCGGGATTCGTGCAGGCGGCAAGCGGCATGGCCTCGAGCCTGCCGATGCGGGCGATGCCGTGCAGCAGGACATCGTCCGAATACAAGGTCGGGCAATCGCCCGCGATGCTGTCGGGCAACACGCCGCCGCCCCAGAACCACAGCGAATTGACCGGTGGCTTGCCGGCCGCGATGCGTTCGGCATTGCGCGGATGGTTGTGCAGCAGCACCTGCGCCTCGCTGGACAACACGCGCCAGCGTCGGGCTTCGGGTCCATCCGGGATATGTTCGAACACGTCGTCGCCCAGCGCATCGTCGGGCGTGGTGAACGACGGCAACCTCGCCTCGCACGGCAGGCGCAGGTACCAGCGCGAGGGCGTCGGCGCATCGAGGGTGACACCGACGTCGCCGAACAGCGGGCGCAAGGCCGGCAGGAAGGCGTCGACATCCGCCTGCTCGATGCCGAGCGCCGCGCCGATGCCGAGCAGGCGCGCGCCATTGATGTCGGGGCGGATGTAGGCCGGATCCGCACGCAGCCATGCGCTCAGGCGCGCATCGCCTTCATCGGTATCCGCGACACGCGTCAGCGCGGCGTCGCTCCAGCGGTTCGGGATCGGCCGGAAGTAGCGCGACAGTTGCGCCTGCTCGCCAGCACCATGTGCGGCGCGATCCGCCCTGCCCAGCGCCTTCGCCAAGGCCGCCGGCAACGGAATGCCGGCGAACTTCTGCGTGGCGGGCAGCAACAGCGTCAGCCGCGGCATGGATCAGCCGATGTACTTGACCGAAATGATCTCGTATTCGCGGGTGCCGGCCGGGGCGTCGATGCTGATGCTGTCGCCCTCGTGCTTGCCGATCAGCGCGCGCGCCACCGGCGACGAAATCGCGATCAGGCCCTGCTTGATGTCGGCTTCGAGGTCGCCGACGATCTGGTAGGTCTTCTCTTCGTCGGTATCGGCATCGGCCAGCTGCACGGTGGCGCCGAACACGATCTTGTCGCCCGCGGTCAGCGTGGCGATGTCGATCACCTGCGCATGCGACAGCTCGCCCTCGAGGTGCTTGATGCGGCCCTCGATGAAGCCCTGCTGCTCGCGCGCGGCGTGGTATTCGGCGTTTTCCTTGAGGTCGCCATGCGCGCGCGCCTCCGCGATCGCGTTGATCACCGCCGGCCGCTTGACCGACTTCAGTTCCTCGAGTTCCGCGCGCAGGCGGGCGGCGCCCTTGGCGGTGATGGGGGCACGGCTCATGCAAGTTCCTTGTGCAGTTCCTGCAGCGAGAGCACGTCGCCCGCGCCGCGGTGGTCCAGCGAATGCAGCAGGGCGTTCGCGCCGGACACGGTGGTCGAATAGGTGACGCGCTGCTGCAGGGCCTCGCGCCGGATCGAGAAGGAGTCGGCGATCGCCGCGCGGCCCTCGGTGGTGTTGACGATGTAGCAGATCTCGCCGTTCTTGATCAGGTCGACGATATGCGGGCGGCCCTCGATCACCTTGTTGACGCGCTCGCAGGCCACGCCATGGGCGCTCAGGTAATCCGCGGTGCCGCTGGTGGCGACGATGCTGAAGCCGCGCTCCAGCATGTACTTCGCCACCGGCAGCACGCGCGCCTTGTCCGGGTCGCGCACCGAGATGAAGGCCTTGCCCGGCTGCGGCGCCTTGATGTTGGCCGCTTCCTCGGCGCGCGCGAACGCGGCCTCGAAGCTGCGGCCCACGCCCATCACCTCGCCGGTGGAACGCATCTCCGGGCCGAGGATCGGATCCACGCCCTGGAACTTGGCGAACGGGAACACCGCTTCCTTCACCGAGTAGTAATCCGGCACGATTTCCCTGGTCGCGCCCTGCTCCGCCAGGGTCTTGCCGGCCATGCAGCGCGCGGCGATCTTGGCCAGCGGCTGGCCGATCGCCTTGGACACGAACGGCACCGTGCGCGAGGCGCGCGGGTTCACTTCCAGCAGGTAGATGGTGTCCTCGCCCGCGGCATTGGTCTGCACCGCGAACTGGGTGTTCATCAGGCCGACCACGTTCAGCGCCTTCGCCAGCTGCACGACCTGCTCGCGCAGGCGCGCCTGGGTCGATGCCGACAGCGAATACGGCGGCAGCGAGCAGGACGAATCGCCGGAATGCACCCCGGCTTCCTCGATGTGCTGCATCACCCCGCCGACCAGCACGTTGCCCTGGCTGTCGGCGATCACGTCGATGTCCACTTCCACCGCGTTGTCGAGGAAGCGGTCCAGCAGTACCGGCGAATCGTTGCTCACCTTCACCGCCTCGCGCATGTAGCGCTCGAGGTCGGCGTCGGCATGCACCACTTCCATCGCGCGGCCGCCGAGCACGTAGCTCGGGCGCACCACCAGCGGATAGCCGATCTCGCGGGCCAGCGACAGCGCTTCCTCAGCGCTGCGCGCGGTGCGGTTCGGCGGCTGCAGCAGGCCGAGGTCGTTGACCAGTTGCTGGAAGCGCTCGCGGTCTTCGGCCAGGTCGATGGAATCCGGCGAGGTGCCGATGATCGGCACGCCGTTGGCTTCCAGCGCCTTCGCCAGCTTGAGCGGGGTCTGCCCGCCGTACTGCACGATCACCCCGCGCGGCTTCTCCAGCTCCACGATCTCCAGCACGTCTTCCAGCGTCAGCGGCTCGAAGTACAGGCGGTCGGAGGTGTCGTAGTCGGTGCTGACGGTTTCCGGGTTGCAGTTGACCATGATGGTTTCATAGCCGTCCTCGCGCAGGGCGAGCGCGGCATGCACGCAGCAGTAGTCGAACTCGATGCCCTGGCCGATGCGGTTCGGGCCGCCGCCGAGCACCATGATCTTCTGGCGGTCGGACGGCTGCGCCTCGCATTCGTCCTCGTAGGTCGAATACAGGTAGGCGGTGGTCGTCGCGAATTCGGCGGCGCAGCTGTCCACGCGCTTGTACACCGGGCGCACGTTGAACGCCTTGCGCAGCGCGCGCACCGCGGTTTCGTTGGTGCCGGCCAGCTGGGCGATGCGCGCGTCGGAGAAGCCCTTGCGCTTCAGCGCGCGCAGGCGCCTGGCATCGAGGCCATCCAGGCCGCGATGGACCAGGTCCACTTCGGCATCGATCAGCTCTTCCAGCTGGTCGAGGAACCACGGATCGACGAACGACAGCGCATGCACCTCTTCCACCGACATGCCGGCGCGGAACGCATCGCCGAGGTGGAACATGCGTTCCGGGCCCGGCTCCTTCAATTCGCGGCGCAGGGTGGCGAGATCGCCTTCATCGGTCAGGTTGAGGCCGGTCGGATCGAGTCCGGACTTGCCGGTTTCCAGCCCGCGCAGCGCCTTCTGCAGCGATTCCTGGAAGCTGCGGCCGATCGCCATCACCTCGCCCACCGACTTCATCTGGGTGGTCAGGCGCGCGTCGGCGGCCGGGAACTTCTCGAAGGCGAAGCGCGGGATCTTGGTGACCACGTAGTCGATGGCCGGCTCGAACGAGGCCGGGGTCTTGCCGCCGGTGATCTCGTTCTTCAGCTCGTCCAGCGTGTAACCCACGGCGAGTTTCGCGGCGACCTTGGCGATCGGGAAACCGGTCGCCTTCGAGGCCAGCGCGGACGAACGCGACACGCGCGGGTTCATTTCGATGACGACCACGCGCCCGTTCTTGGCATTGATGCCGAACTGCACGTTGCTGCCGCCGGTGTCCACGCCGATCTTGCGCAGCACCGCGATGCTGGCGTTGCGCAGGCGCTGGTATTCCTTGTCGGTCAGGGTCTGCGCCGGGGCGACGGTGATGCTGTCGCCGGTGTGCACGCCCATCGCGTCGAAGTTCTCGATGCTGCAGACGATGATGCAGTTGTCCGCGGTGTCGCGAACCACTTCCATCTCGAATTCCTTCCAGCCCAGCACCGATTCCTCGACCAGCACTTCGGTGGTCGGCGACAGTTCCAGGCCGCGGTTGACGATCTCGATCAGCTCTTCGCGGTTGTAGGCGATGCCGCCGCCGCTGCCGCCGAGGGTGAAGCTGGGGCGGATGATGGTCGGGTAGCCGACGCGGGTCTGGATGTCGAGCGCTTCCTCCAGCGTGTGCGCGACTTCGGCCTTCGGGCATTCCAGGCCGATCTCCTTCATCGCCACGCGGAACAGCTCGCGGTCCTCGGCCATGCGGATCGCTTCGCGCTTGGCGCCGATCAGCTCGACGTTGTACTTCTCCAGCACGCCGTGGTCGGCCAGGTCCAGCGCGCAGTTCAGCGCGGTCTGCCCGCCCATGGTCGGCAGCAGCGCGTCGGGGCGCTCCTTGGCGATGATCTTCTCGACCGTCTGCCAGTTGATCGGCTCGATGTAGACGGCGTCGGCCATCTCCGGGTCGGTCATGATCGTGGCCGGGTTGCTGTTGACCAGCACCACGCGATAGCCCTCGTCGCGCAGGGCCTTGCAGGCCTGTGCGCCGGAGTAGTCGAATTCGCAGGCCTGGCCGATCACGATCGGGCCGGCGCCGATGATCAGGATGGTCTTGAGGTCGGTGCGCTTTGGCATGTCAGCGGGCCTCTTCTTGCTTGTTCAACATCAGGGCAATGAATTTGTCGAACAAGGGCGCCACGTCGTGCGGTCCCGGCGAGGCTTCCGGATGCCCCTGGAAGCTGAAGGCCGGCGCATCGGTCAGCTCGATGCCCTGGTTGCTGCCGTCGAACAGCGAACGGTGGGTCACGCGTGCATTCGCGGGCAGCGTGGCCTCGTCGATGCAGAAGCCGTGGTTCTGCGAGGTGATCATGACGCGGCCGGAATCGATGTCGATGACCGGATGATTCGCGCCATGGTGGCCGTGCGGCATCTTCATGGTCTGCGCGCCGACCGCGAGGCCGAGCAGCTGGTGGCCGAGGCAGATGCCGTAGGTCGGGATCTTCGCCTTGACGAATTCGCGGATCGCGGCGATCGCGTAATCGCAGGGCGCCGGATCGCCGGGGCCGTTGGACAGGAACACGCCGTCCGGCTGCATCGCCAGCACATCGGCGGCCGGCGTCTGCGCCGGCACCACGTGCACGTCGCAGCCGCGCTCGGCCAGCATGCGCAGGATGTTGGCCTTGGCGCCGAAGTCGTAGGCGACGACCTTGAACTTCGGTTCGGCGCGGACGAATGCGTTGCGGTCGAGGTCGAGCTGGCCTTCCTGCCACTGGTAGGCAGACGCGGTGCTGACCACCTTGGCCAGGTCCATGCCCTTCAGGCCGGGGAACTTGCGCGCGGCTTCGATCGCCTTGTCGGCGTCGAGCACGTCGTTCGGCGCGGAACCGGCGAGCAGCGCGCCGTTCTGCGCACCGTTGTCGCGCAGGATGCGGGTCAGCTTGCGGGTATCGATGTCGGCGATGGCGACGATGCCGCGCTGCTGCAGCCACTCCGGCAGCGCGACCTGGCTGCGCCAGCTGCTGGGCCGGCGCGGCACGTCGCGCACGATCAGGCCGGCGGCCCAGGTCTGGCTGGCCTCGTCGTCCTGGTCGGTGCAGCCGGTGTTGCCGATGTGCGGATAGGTCAGCGTGACCAGCTGCCGTGCGTACGACGGGTCGGTGAGGATTTCCTGGTAGCCGGTCATGGCGGTGTTGAACACCACTTCGCCCACGGAAAGACCGGCTGCGCCCACGGAAATGCCCTCGAAGACGGTGCCGTCTTCAAGCGCGAGGATGGCGGGTATGTTCAAGTGCGTCGCCCTGCGGAAAGTTGCACAAAAGACAGGTTGCAAAAAAGCGCCGAAGCGGCGGGGGCCGGTCCGGAGCTGGGGTGTTTAGGCGAGCGGGAATTGTACGGGGTCGCGGCCCGCGACGCCAGCCTCAGAGCAGGTCGGCGACCCGATAGCGGCCCGGCGCGCGGCCACGGATCGTGCCTGCGACATGCAGCGCGCCCCGGGCGAAGATGTCGCGGTTGGTCGCTCGGTGGACCAGTTCGATGCGCTCGCCGGCGGTGGCGAACTGCACCAGGTGCTCGCCGACGATGTCGCCGGCGCGGATCGAGGCGTAATGCGGGGTGGCCCCGCCCTCGCCGGCGGCGGCACCGAGGGTCAACGCGGTGCCGGAGGGCGCGTCGAGCTTGCGCGTGTGGTGCGCTTCGACGATGTCGCAATCCCAGCCCGGCAACGCGCGTGCGGCGCGTTCGACCAAATCGTGCAATACCGCCACGCCGAGGCTGAAATTGCTGGCCCAGACCAGCGCGATCTTCGCGGACGCGGCTTCCAGCGCGGCGAGTTGCGCCTGCGACAGCCCGGTAGTACCCGAGACCAGCGGCTTGCCGCGCGAAACGCACAGGCCGAGGATCGCATCGAAGCCTTCGGGCAGGCTGAAATCGATGGCGACGTCGAATTCGGGGACGCCGGCGAGTTCGGAGGCGGCGAATTGCGGGATGCCGTCGATTACCCGCGGCCCGACCTTGCGCGAGACGGCAGCCACCACGCTGCAACCGGATTGGTCGTCGCACAGGCGCTGCAACGCCTGGCCCATGCGGCCGTTGGCGCCATGGATCAGCAAGCGGACGCTCATGGCGATGCGCCCTTGCCGGCATCGCCCAAGTAGACGATCTGCTGGCGCAGGCCGGGGAAGATGCCGCGCATGGTCTTCGCGTACGCCGCGTTGTATTCCGCCGTGCAGACCGGGCCGGGCGTGCGGTCGTCCAAGCTGCGATTCACTTCGATGCGGTTGCCTTGCTGCCGGAAGGTGGCGGCATAGCGCACGTTGCCCTCCTGCACGGATGCATCCATCGGCACTGCCGCAATGCGCATGCTGGACGGGAACTCGAAGCTGAAGGTTTCCTCGGTCAGGATGCCGCCGCAACCGCTTTCGCCCGCAGGCGTTTCCTCGTCGCCCAGGTTGCGCGCCACCGTGCCGGATACCGGCGCGTAGCTGACGAACCACGGCTGCACGGGCAAGCCGCCGGATAGCGGAAGCGCGCGTTCGACTTCGAAATCGGCTTCGATCCAGAACTTTTCCAGCATCGGTTTCGGGTCGTCGAAGCGCAGCTTGCCGTTGGCCTTGTAGCCGCTGCCGCGGAAATAGCGCTTGACCAGCTTGTCGGCATCGTCCGCCGGCATGTTGCGGAACTGTTCGCGCGCGGCCACCGCCAGGCGACCGCTCAATTCCAGCCGCTGGCTGCCCTTGACCGAGCCATCGGGCAGGATGGACAGGCGCGTCTGCAGCTTCTGCCAGTCGTTGCCCATCTGCCGCGCCGGGGTTTTCGCATCGTCATGATGGCCGGACACCAGCAGTACCGGCTTTTCGTACAGTCCGTCGGGCAGGCTGGCGAACGGTACCGTGGCCGCGGTGGAATCCAGGTACAGGTCGAGGCCCGGGACGTAGTTGATGACGTGGTTGACCACCGATGCCACCGGCACCTTCGGCATGGAGTAACTGCCGCCCGCATTGATCAGCGCCTGCGTGCTTGCGATCCCGCGCGCGGCCAGCAAGGCCTGCAGCAGGGTCGCGTGGTCCTTGCAATCGCCCATGCGGTTGTCCAGCACCACGTCGAGGTCGCGCGGCACCACCGCGCCCAGGCCGATGCAGTTGCCGGCGTAGCTGATGTTGCGCGACACCCATTCGTACAGGCGCTTGGCGGCTTCGCGCGGCTCTTTCGCATCGCCCGCGGTGTCGTCGGCCAGCTTGCGGATGCGCGGCGTGACGGCGGCCTTCGCTTCGGCGCGTTCGCCATACGCCTGGGCGATGGCCGCATAGCTTGCGAACGTGGAATAGGCGTAACCGGGATAGCGCTCGTACTTGAACACGCCATCGCGCAGGCTTTCCGGATCCGCAGGCTTGCGGTTGCTCCACTGCCATTCGATGCGGCGGCGGCCGTCGCGCACGCGATCGCCGGTTTCGTGCAATTGCCAGGCTTCGTGTTGCGCAGCCATCGATTCCGGCGCATCGATGCTGATCCGCACGTCGCCGTAGTACGTGGTGGGGCTGAAGTTCTCGATCACCGAGAACTGGCCATCGAACATCGGCTTGCTGGCCTCGAGGCGATACGAGAAGACGGTGGCATCGCCTACCGCGAGATCGGGGAACACCGCCGTCAACGTGGTCTGGTCCGAATAGAACGGCGAGTCCCCGTTCTGCCCGGCGCTGCTGTTGACCTGGAAATTGCCGGCAGGCACCGGGATGCGGCGGCCATCGGCCTTCAATGTGTAGGCCACGACATCTCGGGCTTTCTGGATGCTGGTGCTGTAACTGACCGACGCGCTTTTCGCCGAGTCCAGCGCGGAGTCCTTCAGGACCCGAATGGTCTGTTCGCGCGCTTCGGTGTAGCTGCCGTCCGCATTGACGGTGTAGGCGACGATTTCGCGTTCCACCTTGAGCGACAGTTCGCGCTCGCCCGCTTGCGCGACCGGCATCGCAAGCCCGACGCCTGCCGCCACGGCGGCCACAAGGCCCAGAATCGTTCGCATCCAATCGCTCCCTTCTCCATGCAGCACACCGCCGCCGGCGCAGTGTAACCGGCGGGTTCGGGACGACGGAGCGGTGCCGCCGAGCGTTTGGCTCAGCCCTGGTTCGCCGCGTTCTGCAGGCGGCCGGCGACCTGGTGCAGCGCGTCCTCGAACGGGCTTTCGCCTTCGCGCAGCGAGACCTTGCCGAGCTTGGCCATCGCCGCGAGTTCCTCGGCGGAGGCGACCAGCACGCGGATGCCGCGGCGGTTGACCAGCAACAGGCGGCCGGAGATCGGGCTGATCCACGACACCTTGGCCGGTTCGATGCGATCGGCCGAGGTGGCGAGCTGGATCCAGCCGCCGACCTGCAGCTTGCGCATGCGCTCGAGCACCGCGCCATCGAAATCCAGGGTATCGGTGCCGGCAACCACTTCCAGCACCGGCTCCGGCTCGTGCAGGACGACCGGTTCCGGCGCCTGTTGCGGCTCGGGCATGTGGGTGGTGTTGTCGGCGGCGCGTTCGCCGCTGGCCAGCCGCACCAGGGCGTCCTGCAGGCAATCGATGGCGGCTTCCGCGCCATCGCCGAGGCAGCCGGAACTGGCCAGGATCGCCTCGAACCGCGGCCGATGCAGCGCCGGCAGTTCCTCGACCGGGGTGCGCAATTCGGCATGGTCGAAGGCCTGCATCAGCTCATCGACCGCCAGCATCGCGTCGTCGTAGCGCGGCGAGCCATGGCCATCGCGCAGCATCACCTGGATCAGGTGGTGCGAGGTGTAGCCGGACAGGAATTCGGTCATCACCGCCGGCAGCACGCGTTCGCCGCGATGCTGGGCCAGCAGGGCGTTGGTGGCGCTGCGCGCGTGCTCGAGCCGCTCGCGGCCGCGCTGGGCTTCGGTCGCGCGCTTTTCCGCCAGTTCGAAGCGCTTGCGGTGCTGCGCCATGTAGGAACGCAGTTCCTGCTCCAGCGTCTCGAAGATCGCCACGTCTTCGTTGAACTCGGTGACCAGGCGATCGATGGTGCCATCGACGCGCCCCAGCAGTTCGCGTTCCTGCGGCGCTTCGCCGTGGTTGCCTTCGCAGGCTTCGGCGACGGTATTGAGCAGCTTGCGCGCGGGGTGTTCCTTGAACAGGAACATGCGGCGATCCTGCACCGCGACCTTGACGTAGGGCACCAGCATGCGGCCGATCTTGCGGCGGATGTCGGCGTCGTATTGCGGGCCGTCGAGCAGCACGTCGAACAGCATCGCGACCAGGTCGACCGCATCCTCGTCGAGGCCGTCCAGGCTCAGGTTGTCGCTCTGGACCCCGAGCTTGCGCGCGCCGCCGAACACTTCCTGGCGCAGTTGCTCGGCCAGCGATTGCTGCGGGTTGCGCCTGGCGGGCTCGAAGCCGCTTTGCGCGTCGCGCTGCATCAGCGAGAGGATCGACATCAGCTCGTTGGAGCTCAGGGTCTGCGCCGGGCCGACCGCGCCCTGGCCTGCATGGCCGTTCAGCGCCGGCCCCTGGCTGGTGCGCCAGCCCTGCAGCAGGCCCAGCAGGTTGGCGAACACCGCCTGCTCCGCCGGCGACGGCGGATGCGACATCGCCGGCAGCGTGGCGGAATCGAATGCCTGCTCGCCGGGGCCCGCGGGTTTCGGCGCTTCCGCCCTGACCGTGGCGCGCAGCTGCGGGAGCACGCCGGCCGACACCAGCAGGGTGTTGCCGCGCTCGTAGCTGCTGCCCAGCGCGATGGCCAGCTCGCGCTCGAAGAACTTGAACACCACGATGCGCACGCCGGCATCGAGATCGACGCCTTCCAGCGCGCGCCGCAGCAGGGCGGCGATGAAGGCCGGGTTCATCGGGTTGTCGAGCGCGTCCAGCGAGTCGCGCCCGGCCAGGTGGGCGATGCGCTTGCCCAGCACTTCCAACTCCGGGGCGTGCATCCGGGTCAGGCTGGCGGCCAACTGTTCGTTGGCCAGCTGTTCCTCGAGGGCGTCCTCGCTGACCAGGGCCAGCAAGCCGCTGTCGGCGCCGCCCATGCCCGCGCGCGGGTCGATCAGTGCGCGGAAGCCGGCGATCAAGCCCTGCTCGAAGCGCTGGCCGATCTGGCTGCGGGCGCGGCGCAGGTCGCGCAACGCGTTCAGGCCGAAATCGTCGTGGCCGGATTCGCTGCGCTGGAAAAGATAGTCGTCCACCCGCCCCAGCGCGGCATCGAGCGCGGGCTTCAGCTTTTCGAGCGCGACCTTCTGCAGCGCGTCGAGCAGCAGGGCCGGGTCTTGCCGGCCTTGGCCGAACGGATTGGCGGGGGGATCAAGGGACATCGAGGTGCCTGGAGACGACTGACCGCACCTTACACGTTACGTCACATTTCGTCACAAGTCGTTGACCAGCGTCATGTTTCGACGCGGGCGCGGATGACTGCAATCGTATGCAGTCATTCCGCCCTGGCCGCGCTCACGACACCATCCGGTCCCAGAAGCCCTTGACCCCATCGAGGAAGGTGGCCGACTTCGGCGAATGCCGGCGCGCGTCCTCGCCGCTGAAGCTGGCTTCGAACTGTTCCAGCAGGGTGCGCTGTTCTGCGGTCAGGTTGACCGGGGTTTCCACCGCGACCTTGCAGTACAGGTCGCCCGGGGCGCGGCTGCGCACCGACTTCACCCCGCGGTCGCGCAGGCGGAACACCTTGCCGCTCTGGGTCTCGGCGGGGATGCGCAGCTCGACTTCGCCGCCCAGGGTGGGCACGCGCACGGTATCGCCGAGCGCCGCCTGCGAGATCCGGATCGGCACTTCGCAATGCAGGTCGTCGCCGTCGCGCTGGAAGATCGCATGCGGGCGCACGCGGACTTCCACATAGAGATCGCCCGCCGGGGTGCCGGCCGGACCGGCCTCGCCCTCGCCCGCCAGGCGGATGCGGTCGCCATTGTCGACGCCGGCCGGGATCTTCACCGACAGGGTCTTGTCTTCCTCCACCCGGCCGGCGCCGTCGCATTGCTGGCACGGGTTGGCGATGGTCTTGCCGCTGCCGCCGCAGTGCGGACAGGCCGCCTGCATCGCGAACGGCCCGCGCTGCATGCGCACCTGGCCGCGGCCGTGGCAGGTGGCGCAGGTGTCGACCTTGCCGTCGGCCGAGCCCGAGCCCTTGCACGGCGCGCATTCGGCCAGGGTCGGGATCTCGATGCGCTTCTCGATGCCGGCAACGGCCTCCTCGAGGTCCAGTTCCATCACGTAGCCGACGTCGGCGCCGCGACGCGGGGCCTGGCGCCCGCCGCCGCCACCGAAGATGTTGCCGAAGATGTCGCCGAAGATGTCGCCGACGTCGTGGAAGCCTGGGCCGGCGTTGCCGCCGCCCATGCCGTGCTCGAACGCGGCATGCCCGTGCTGGTCGTACAGGCGGCGCTTGCCGCCGTCGCTCAGCACTTCATAGGCTTCCTTGCACTCCTTGAACGCGGCCTCGGCGGCCTTGTCGCCGGGGTTGCGGTCCGGGTGGTGCTTCATCGCCGCGCGCCGGTAGGCCTTCTTCAGCTCCTCGTCGCCGGCATTGCGGGCCACGCCCAGCACTTCGTAGTAGTCGCGCTTGCTCATTCGTACTCAACTTCCCTCACGGCGACGGGCAGACCACTGGCCTGCCCGTCGCGTTTCCTGCCTCGCTGCCGCGATCAGGCCTTGTTGTTGTCGTCCTTGACCTCGGTGAACTCGGCATCGACCACGTCGTCGTTGCCGCCCGCCGCCGGGCCTGCGCCGGCATCGCCGCCAGCCTGCTGGCCGGCCGCGGCCACCGCCGCGAACAAGGCCTGCCCGGCCTCTTCCAGCGCCTTGGCCTTGGCCTCGATCTGGCCCTTGTCGTCGCCCTTGATCGCGGATTCCAGCTCGGCGATGGCGCCTTCGGCGCGGCCGATCACGTCGCCCGGCACCTTGTCGCCGTTGTCCTTGATCGCGCTGCGGGTGGCGTGGATCAGGCCGTCGGCATGGTTGCGCGCGGTGACCAGCTCGTGGAAGCGCTTGTCTTCCTCGCGGTTGGCCTCGGCGTCCTGCACCATGCGCTGGATCTCGTCGTCCGACAGGCCGGAACCGGCCTTGATCTCGACCTTCTGTTCCTTGCCGGTCTTCTTGTCCTTGGCGTTGACGTGCAGGATGCCGTTGGCGTCGATGTCGAAGCTCACCTCCACCTGCGGCATGCCGCGCGGCGCCGCCTCGATCCCGGTCAGGTCGAACTTGGCCAGCGACTTGTTGTAGCGGGCCTGCTCGCGCTCGCCTTGCAGCACGTGCACGGTGACCGCGGTCTGGTTGTCCTCGGCGGTGCTGAAGGTCTGGCTGGCCTTGGTCGGGATGGTGGTGTTCTTCTCGATGATCTTGGTGAACACGCCGCCCATGGTCTCGATGCCCAGCGACAGCGGGGTCACGTCGAGCAGCAGCACGTCCTTGACGTCGCCCTGCAGCACGCCGCCCTGGATCGCGGCGCCCACGGCCACGGCCTCGTCCGGGTTCACGTCCTTCTTCGGTTCCTTGCCGAAGAACTCGGTGACCGCCTGTTGCACCTTCGGCATGCGGGTCTGGCCGCCGACCAGGATCACCTCGCTGATGTCGCTGGCGCGCAGGCCGGCGTCGTTCAGCGCGATGCGGCAGGGCTCGATGGTCTTCTTGACCAGGTCGTCGACCAGGGCTTCCAGCTTGGCGCGGGTCAGCTTGATGTTGAGGTGCTTCGGGCCGCTGGCATCGGCGGTCACGTACGGCAGGTTAACCTCGGTCTGCTGGCTGGAGGACAGCTCGATCTTGGCGCGCTCGGCCGCGTCCTTCAGGCGCTGCAGGGCGAGCGGATCCTTGCGCAGGTCGATGCCCTGCTCCTTGTTGAACTCGTCGACGAGGTAGTCGATGACGCGCTTGTCGAAGTCCTCGCCGCCGAGGAAGGTGTCGCCGTTGGTGGCCAGCACCTCGAACTGCTTCTCGCCGTCGATGTTGGCGATCTCGATGATCGACACGTCGAAGGTGCCGCCGCCGAGGTCGTACACCGCGATCTTGCGGTCCTTGGCGTCGCCCTTGTCCAGGCCATAGGCCAGCGCGGCCGCGGTCGGCTCGTTGATGATGCGCTTGACCTCAAGGCCGGCGATGCGGCCGGCGTCCTTGGTCGCCTGGCGCTGGCTGTCGTTGAAGTAGGCCGGCACGGTGATCACCGCCTCGGTGACCGGCTCGCCTAGGTAGGCCTCGGCGGTCTTCTTCATCTTCTCCAGCACCTTGGCCGAGACTTCCTGCGGCGCCAGCTTCTTGCCGTCGGTCAGCGCGACCCAGGCATCGCCGTTGTCGTGCTGGGTGATCGCGTACGGCACCAGGCCCAGGTCCTTCTGCACTTCGGCGTCGGTGAACTTTCGGCCGATCAGGCGCTTCACCGCGTAGAAGGTGTTCTTCGGGTTGGTGACGGCCTGGCGCTTGGCGGACGCGCCGACCAGCACTTCGCCGTCCTTGGTCCAGGCGACGATGGACGGGGTGGTGCGGTCGCCCTCGCTGTTTTCGATGACCTTGGCCTTGCCGCCTTCCATGATGGCGACGCAGGAGTTGGTGGTGCCGAGGTCGATGCCGATGATCTTAGCCATGTGTGTTCCCTCTGGAATCTTTGAATGTCGGGGGCGCCGTGCGCCGATGACCGTGATGTGGGGCTTTGGCGCGCGGCTTCAAGGGCCGCGTGTCGATGCCGTTCAGTCGTGCCTGGCGACCATCACCAGCGCCGGCCGCAGCAGGCGTTCGTTGAGCACGTAGCCCTTCTGGAAGGTCTGCGCGACTGCGCCCGGGGCCACGCCTTCGGCATCGACCATGCCCATCGCCTGGTGGTGCTCCGGGTTGAAGGCATCGCCGGCGGCCGGGGCGACTTCGGTCAGGCCGTTCTTGCCGGCGACGATATGCAGCTGGCGCAGGGTGAGTTCGAGGCCGGCGCGCAACGGATCGTCCGCCGCGGCGTTGGCTAGGCCGGCTTCCATGCTGTCGAACAGCGGCAGCAGGTCGCCGAGCAGGCGCTCGTTGGCGAACTTGCGGGCCTGCTCGATTTCGCGGGCCAGCCGCTTGCGCTGGTTCTCGAGGTCGGCGCGCTCGATCAGCGATTGCGCCTTGAGTTGCTCGAGTTCGGCGCGCAGCGCCTCGAGTTCGTCGATCTGCGGCGCATCGCCGGCGGTGTCGAGTGCATCCTGCATCGGGTCGTTGCTCATGTCTTGGGAGTCGTCATTCGCGGCCCGGTGCCGCGTCCACCGAGGCTATGGGGCCGCGGCCCGACGGATTCAAGCGTCGGGGGCGAGCGCCGCGCCGAGCACGGCCGCGGTGGCCTCGACCACCGGGATCACCCGCTCGTAGGCCATCCGGCTGGGGCCGATCACCCCCAGCACCCCCAGCATGCGCCCGCCGCTGCCGTAGGGCGCGGTCACCAGCGACATCCCTTCCAGCGGCGCCAGCCCGGTTTCCTCGCCGATGAACACCCGCATGCCCGGCGCCTTGGCGGTGCGTTCCAGCAATTGCAGCAGTTCGCGCTTTTCGGCGAAGGCCTCGAACAGGGCGCGCAGGCGTTCCAGGTCGTTGATGTCCTGCAGGCCCATCAGCCGGGTCTGGCCGGCCACCAGCATGTCGTCCCGGCTCGGCGCGAACGCCTGTTCGGCCAGTTCGATCGAACTGGCCAGCAGCCGGTCCATCTCGCTGCGCGCATTGCGCAGGTCGCGCAGCAGGGCGGCGCGGATCTGCGCCAGCGGCTGCCCGGCGAAATGGGTGTTGAGGTAGTTCGCGGCCTGTTCCAGCTCGGCCGGGTCGAACGCGCGGCGCACCTGCACCATCCGGTTCTGCACCTCGCCATCGGCGAACACCAGGATCGCCAGCACCCGCTGCGGATCCAGCGCCACGAACTCGATCTGGCGGAAGGCGAAGCTCTCGCGCCCGGGCACGCTGACCATGCCGACGAAATGGGTCATCGCCGACAGCAGCTCGCTGGTGCTACCGAGCAGGGCCTGGGTGCCCGCGCCGGCCGGCAGCTCGCTGCGCAGCCGGCTCAGATCGCCTTCCGGCAAGGGTTTGACCTGCAGCAGCGCGTCCACGAACAGCCGGTAACCCTGCGCCGTGGGAATCCGCCCGGCGGAACTGTGCGGCGCGGCCAGCAGGCCGGCATCCTCCATCGAGGACAGGATGTTGCGGATCGTGGCCGGGCTGACGTCCAGCCCGGCATGCCGGGCCAGGGTCTGCGAGCCCACCGGCTCGCCGTCGCGGATATGCCGCGACACCAGCGTGCGCAGCAATTGCCGCGCGCGCGGATCGTCGGCGATGCCGGAGGCCGTGGGGCGTGCCATGCCGATGTTGTAAGCGCCGTTCCGCCCGCGTGCAAGCGCTATCGAATCCGCCCATCGAACAGGCACAATGCGCGCCGATGCTGAGCCGCCTGTCCATCCGCGATTTCGCCGTGGTTGCCCATGCCGAGCTGGAATTCGGCGCGGGCCTGACCGTGATTTCCGGCGAGACCGGCGCCGGCAAGTCGCTGCTGGTGGATGCGCTGGGCTTCCTTTGCGGCGCGCGCGCGGATGCCGGCGCGGTGCGCCACGGCGCCGAGCGCGCGGAACTGGAAGCCGGCTTTTCGCTGGCCGATTGCCCGGCGGCGCGCGACTGGCTGCGCGAAGCCGAACTCGACGATGGCGATGACTGCCAGCTGCGCCGCACCCTGCGCGCGGACGGCGGCTCGCGCGCCTGGATCAACGGGCGTGCGGCGAGCATCGGTCAACTGGCCGAGCTTGCCGCGCTGCTGGTGGAAATCCACGGCCAGCACGAACAACAGGCGCTGCTGTCGCGCGCCACCCAGACGCAATTGCTGGACGCCTATGCGCAACACCCGGCGCTGCTTGCGGCCACGCGCGAATCCGCGCTCCGCTGGCGCGGATTGCGCGACGAACGCGATGCCCTGCTCGCCCGCGGCGACGTGACCGAGCGCAAGGCCTGGCTGGCGCACCAGCTGGACGAACTGCAGGCGGAGACGCTGGAGCCCGGGGCGCTTGCGGAACTCGATGCCAGCCATCGCCGGCATGCGCACGCGGCCTCGCTGATCGCCGCCTGCGAGCAGGCGCTGCAGCGCCTCGGCGGCGACGAGGCGCTGGCGCCGCAACTGCAGCGGTTGCGTGCCGGCCTGCAGCGCGAAGCCGGCAACGAACCGCGCCTGGACGAAGTGGACGCGATGCTGGATTCGGCCGCGATCCAGCTGGACGAGGCGCTCGGCCTGCTCGAACGCATCCGCGGCGACCTGGACCTGGACCCCGAGGCGCTGCAGGAGATCGAGCAGCGGCTGGTGCGCGTGCAGGACCTGGCGCGCAAGCACCGGGTCGCGCCGGACAGGCTGGCCGCGCACCGCGATGCGCTGGCGCTGGAACTGGAATCGCTGGCCGATGCGGATCAGCGCCTGCAACGCCTCGACCGCGACATCGCCTCGGCCCTGTCCGACTGGGACGCCGCGGCCACGCGGCTCGGCGCATCGCGCCGCAGGGCCGGCGATGCGCTGGCGCAGGCGGTCGAAACCCTGATCGCCGAACTCGGCATGGAGGGCGGCCGGATCGAGGTGGCGCTGGAAGCGACCGCCGACCCGCACGCGCCGGATGCCAATGGCGCCGAACGCGCGGATTTCCTGGTCTCGGCGAATGCCGGCCAGTTGCCGCGGCCGTTGCGCAAGGTGGCTTCCGGCGGCGAGCTTTCACGCCTCTCGCTGGCGATCGAAGTGGCCACGCTGGGCCTGGATGCGGTGCCGACGATGGTGTTCGACGAGGTCGATTCCGGCATCGGCGGCGCGGTCGCCGCGGCGGTCGGCGCCAAGCTGCGCGCGCTCGGCGATACACGCCAGGTGCTGTGCGTGACCCACCAGCCGCAGGTCGCCGCGGCGGGGCATGCGCAGTACCGGGTCAGCAAGGCCGCGCGGGACGGCATCACCCAGTCGTCGGTGGAAGTGCTGGATGCGGCCGGCCGCATCGGCGAAATCGCCCGGATGCTGGGCGGCGCGCAGGTGACCAGGGAAGCGCAGGCCGCGGCGAAGCGGCTGCTCGGGCTCTAGCGCTTCTTGCGCACGTACAGCACCAGCGCGTGGTCCTCGATCACGTAGCCGTGCTGGGCGGCGATCTTCTGCTGCAGGGCCTCGATCTCGTCGCTGTGGAACTCGATCACCTTGCCGCTGTCGACGTCGACCATGTGGTCGTGGTGCTCGCCGCGGTCGAGTTCGTAGACCGCATGGCCGCCCTCGAAGTTGTGCTTGAGCACCAGCCCGGCGGATTCGAACTGGGTCAGCACCCGGTAGATCGTGGCCAGGCCGATTTCCTCGCCGTCGCCGAGCAGCTGCCTGTAGATGTCTTCCGCGGTCATGTGCCGCGGCCGGGTCTGCTCCAGCAGTTCCAGGATCCGCATCCGCGGATGGGTCACCTTCAGTCCGGCCTTGCGCAGGTCCTGCGATTCCATTGGCGCTCCATGCATGCAACAGCACATGAACGCGAGCCGGCTGGGCGGCCGCAGGCACTGTGCCGCGAGGGCTTCAGTGTATCATCGGCGCCACCGTTCACTGCCCTCTCCTGCCGATGCGCAAGCCCGTTTTGAGCAAGCTCGTTGCTCTCGTCCTGATCGTCATGTTCGCCAGCGGTTGCGGCGTGCTGTACCGGCAGCCGATCTACCAGGGCAACCTGCTCGACAAGGCCGCGGTGGACCAGTTGCAGCAGGGCATGGACAAGCGCCAGGTGATGACCCTGCTCGGCACGCCCTCGATCCGCGATCCGTTCCACCACGACCGCTGGGACTATGTCGCCAGCCGCCGTACCGGCCGCAGCGGCCCGACCGAAGTCAAGAACATGACCCTGTACTTCGAGAACGAAGCGCTGTCGAAGTGGGAAGGCGAATACTTCCCCGAGGAAGACTCGGAGCTGGCCAAGACGATGGCCAAGTTCGGCAACCTGGCCAAGGACAAGGACAAGGGCAAGAAGGGCCGCCGCTGAGGCCGGTCTTTCAGGGCTTGCCCTTGGCGCGCGCGGCCCGCAGCCGGCGCGCCTGTTTCGGATCCAGTCGCAGGCCGCGCAGCAGTTCGATGCGGTCGCCCGCGTGCAGCACGGTCGCCGGCGTGGCGGCCTGGCCGAACACCGCCAGCCCGACGAACTCCGCGTCCAGCCGCCAGCCGCCCGCGTCCAGCGCATCGGCGACGGTCGCGCCGTCCGCCAGTTCGATCGACATCGACTGGTGCCGTTGCGGCCAGGCGCGCACCAGCTCGATCCGGATCATGCCGCGCCGCCGCCGCGGTCCGCCTCGCGGACGAAATCGTCGACCATGCGATCGGCCAGTCCCTGCATGCCCAGCGCCAGCGCCGGGCCCAGCAAGCGGTTCTGCGGCTCGAAGTCGAGCTTCAGGCTGACCTTGCAGGCGGATTCGTCGAGCGCGTGGAACTGCCAGCGGCCGGACAGGCGCTTGAACGGGCCGTCGCGCAGGGCCATGTCGATGTGGTGCGGCGGCGCCAGGGTGTTCTCGGTGGTGAACCAGGTGTGGAAGCCGCCGATGCCGAGGTCGAGGCGGGCGACGATCCGATCCTCGCCCTGCTCCAGCAGCTCGGCGGCCCGGCACCAGTCGAAGCGCCGCGGATAGGCGGCGATGTCGTTGACCAGCGCGAACATCCGCGCGGCGGAATGTTCGACCAGGGCACTGCGGACGATTTCGGGCATCGCGGCTCCAACAGGCAACGTCGATCGGCGACAATGCGCGCGATGAACAAGAAGACCGGCAAGGATAAGCCAAACGGCGGCGGCACCATCGCCCTCAACAAGCGCGCGCGCCACGAGTACCACTTCGAGGAGAAGTACGAGGCGGGCATGGCCCTGCAGGGCTGGGAGCTGAAGTCGATCCGCGCCGGGCGCGCCAACATCGTCGACGCCTATGCGGTGGTGCTGCAGGGCGAACTGTTCCTGGTCGGCTCGCAGATCACCCCGCTGATCCAGGCCTCGACCCATGTCGTCGCCAACGACCGCCGCACCCGCAAGCTGCTGCTGCACCGTCGCGAGATCGACGTGCTGGTCGGCCGCGTGCAGCGCGACGGCTTCACCCTGATCCCGACCGCGCTGTACTGGAAGGGCAACAAGGTGAAGATGGAACTGGCGCTGGCGCGCGGCAAGCAGAGCCACGACAAGCGCGAGGCCAGCAAGGAGCGCGACTGGAACCGCGAGAAGCAACGGGTGATGCGCCGGCACAACAAGGACGCGTGAGTCTCCCGGCGACGCCGGAAGACCCGGCACGCCATGCCGCCATCGCCGATTCGCGCCACCGGTGCGGGGGCGGCGGAAACGCCGGAAGCGGCGGCCCGGCGATCAGCCCGCGTCGCTGGCGGGATCGACCGGCTCGCCGAGCTTGAAACGGAAGGTGGCCCCCTGCCCCGGCGAACCGGATGCGGCGATCTGCCCGCCGTGGCGTTCGATGATGCGCTTGACCGACGCCAGGCCGATGCCGTGGCCGGGGAATTCGTCCTGGCTGTGCAGGCGCTGGAACGGACGGAACAGCTTGTCCGCGTAACCGGCATCGAAGCCTGCGCCGTTGTCGCGCACGAAGAATTCCGCCGAGCCCTGCGCATCCATTTCCATGCCGACTTCGAGCCGCGCTGCCGGCGTGTTGCCGGTGAACTTCCAGGCATTGCCCATCAGGTTGTCGAGCAGGGTCAGCAGCAGCGCGCGGTCGCCGCGCGCGCGCATGCCGGGCTGCACGCGCAGCTCGACCTTGCGCTCCGGGTTGGCATCCGCCAGCCCGGCACCGACTTCCTCGGCCAGGGCGCTGAAGTCGACGTCCTCCAGGTTGAGCCCGCTGCGGCCGATCCGCGAGAGCTTCAGCAGCGCGTCGATCAGCTCGCCCATCCGGCCGGTGGCCTTGCGCACGCGTTCGAGGTAGTCGCGCCCGGTCTGGTCCAGCGCACCGGCATGGCGTTCGCCGAGGATGCGGCTGAAGCCCTCGATCGCCCGCAGCGGCGCGCGCAGGTCGTGCGAGACGCTGTAGGCGAAGGATTCCAGCTCGCGGTTGGCCTCGCTGAGCTCGCGCGTGCGCGCCGCGACCCGCGCTTCCAGGGTCCGGTTCAGCGCCTGCACCGCGCTTTCCGCGCGCACCCGTTCGCTGACGTCGTCGACCTGCACGAGGCGCACGACGTCGTTGCCGGGGTCGTTCGGCACCGGCGCGAAGGTGAGTTGCACGTGGCGCACGTCGCCGTCGCGGCGGCGCAGGGTGCGGGTGGTGCGCACCACCCCGCCCTGCTCGTCGAGCACCGGGTTCATCTGCGCCGTGCGCAGCGGTTCGCTGTCGACCGTGTCCAGCAAGTCCGCCAACGGTTGCCCGACTAGGTCCTGCGCTTCGCGGCCGACGATCGTGGTGAACGAGGGATTGACCTCGACGATGTTGCCGCGCGCATCGAGCAGGGCCTTGCCGATCCCCGAATAGCGCATCGAATTGCGGAACCGCTGCTCGCTGCGGCGATAGGAGGCGGTCATGTCCCGCGCGATGCGCTGCGCGCGCGCTTCGGTCGAGGCCAGCATCCAGGCCAGCGCGAACAGCAGCAACGAGGCGCCGATCCCGGCGACCAGCAGTTTGTTGATGGTCGCGAGTTGCGGCGCCGCGGTCCTTTCCGGGCCGGAGAAGAAATCGAAGCGCCAGCGGCGCCCGTAGAACGACAGCTGCAGGCTGTGGGTGAAGGTGTTGACCTCGCCGATCGCGGGATCCGCATACAGCACGACCTGCGCCGGATCGGTCACGTCCACCACCCGCATGCGTTCGTTGCCCTTGGCGGGTTCGACGGCGGCCTGCAGCATGGTGTCGACGTGGAACGGCGCGTACACCCAGCCCTTCATCGCCTGCCTGCGCTGGATCGCGTTGCCCGGAGGCAGGCTGGTGTCGTAGACCGGGGTATACAGCAGCAGGCCGGGGATCTCGCGCCCGCCATCCTGGACCAGATGCACCATGCCGGTCATCCGGGTCTGGCCGTTGTCCATGGCGGCGCGCATCGCGGCCTGGCGCACCGGCTCGGAATACATGTCGTAGCCCACCGCGCGCAGGTTTTCCGCGGTGTGCGGCTCCAGGTAGACGATCGGGCCGTACTGCGGGCGCAGGCCGTGCGGATGCACGTTGAAGCGGCCGTTGCCGGTGTCGCGTATCAGCAACTGCAGCCTGGCCAGCTTGGACGGGTCGGCATAGGCCGCGAAGCCGAGCCCGGCCAACGAGGGAAAGCGGCCTTGCAAGGCCAGGCCGTCGGTGTAACTGCGCCAGTGCTCCGGCGACGGCCATTTCAACGCGGCGAACAACGACGCCCCGCCGCGCAGGGTGATGTCGAAGCTGGTCAGGCGCAATTGCACCAGCGACGCAAGCTTGCCGACCGTGCTGTGGAATTGCGACTCGGCGAGCTCCAACTCGCGTTCGCGCGCGTTGTTCCAGGCACTGAACACCAGGCCCAGCGACACCAGCAGCACCAGGATCGCGAACGGATAGCCCAGCCGCCAGCGCAAGCCGGCCGCCGGCGTGCGATCGTCCGGGGAATGCGGAGCGTCCGTGCCTTGCGCCATCATCGAAGGATAACCGCTGCCCGGCCTGCGCTCCGCATCGCCCTTGTGAACGGCGCATCCGGCCCTATACTGGATCGGTCGGTGATATCGACATTCCCGGGGGTGCACTGGCTTCGACGGGGGTCGCGAAATCGCACGGCGCATGCCGAGGGGGTGGCTTTCCTCGTTAATCCAGCTGCAAAAACCCAGACGCCAACGACGACGTCTACGCTCTCGCCGCTTAAGGCGTAAGCCCCGAACCCACTTGTGCCCTTGCTCGTGGATGTAGGGTCATTATCAAGGGAATAGGCACCGGCGGCGACCCGCCAACCGGCGCCGAAACACAGCGGGTATGGATGACGGCGTGCTTCGCACGTTGTGTTGCCGGCATCCGAGACCAAACAACGGGCTAAGCATGTAGTGCCGGGCATGGAGTGCCTTCGGACGGGGGTTCGATTCCCCCCATCTCCACCATACAATGCAGTAGAAACAAAGACTTAGGGTGCCTCTCGGGGCGCCCTTTTTCTTTGTACGGACGCGGGTACGGAAAGCTGATCCCGGAATGGATGCCCGCCTGGCCTTGGGGTAGGCATTCCCCTACTCGAGGATCTGGGCTTTGCCGATGCCCCTAATCCCTCTGGTAGCCGATCCTTCCCGCAACCAATCCATGTGAGCCCCTGCTATGTCTCCCGAAGCCCTGCTGGCCGCCCTGCGTGTCGCAACCGCAAGTGGCGATCTCAAAGCTGCTTGGATGCTTCGCTTACTTTGCCGGAGCAACTAGCCCGTATACCTTCCCAAGGCCCAGCGTGCCCTTTTCGCCACTACTCAGGCTGCAGCAGCCCCATCAAGTCCGCTTTCTGCATTAGCTCGCGATAGTGGTCGTCAAGGGCGCGTTGGTCGCTTTCAGTTTCGATATGGGGAAGGATCGAGGCCATCTCATCATCGACCACGCGCCAGATGTCCTTCAGTTCCGGATGCGCCCCCGCCAGGTTAGGTAGTCGATTGACCAACGCAGCCATACGCTCAGCGATTGTCATGCCGCCTCCTTGACCAACTCGTAGAACGGATGCCGTCGGTCGTCGAAGATCGCGAATAACTCTTCGTCTGACCTACCTTTAGGCGTCAGCCATGCATCGACGTGCTCAGGCTTGATATTGATGATTGTGCGGTCGTGACCTGCCGCGGCTACTTCTGGTTCTGGCTCGTCGGTGATGGCCGCGAACGACCACAGATCCGGTTCCTGGCCCTTCGGGTCGACCCAATGTGAGTACAGGCAGGCGATGTACATCGTCTCGCCGGTGCGGGGACGGAACTGGATCTTCTTGCTTCCGCCCCGGCCGTCATCCACGTTCTCGTAGAAACTTTCAGCCAGCATTAGGGCGTGAGTGTGCCCGAACTGGTTGCGCCACCAACGGGTGAGGTTGTCACGTCGAGCGTTGTAGGTGCCTGAGATGCTGCCGTCCTTCACATAGTCACTGGGTGCCGGCAAGCCAGCCAAGCGACAGTGATAGCGCATCGGGCGGATGACCTTCCGACCATCCTCGAGGATTAGCACCGGCGCATACCAGTCGGGAAAGATGCAGTCATCCCGTGCGGGTTCGTGCCGGGTGCGCTTGGCATCCTCGATCCAGCGCTGCATCTGTTTGATCTTGTTGCCGGCGATCCGTTGCTCGTTGAGCGCGGTCTTGGTTTCCTTGACCGCGAGCTTGGCTTCGGCCGCGGCGAGCCGGGCTTCCTGTTTGGCCAGCCCCTCCTCACTCTCGGCGAGCTTGCGCCCGTTCCATTCGCCGATCAGATCCTGAATCTTGCGCTCCAACTCGGTCTTGGGCCGCAGGAAGTTCAGATCCATGCCCTTGGGGATCTTCGTCCCATCGGACAGCTTTTTTCGGATGCGGTATTTCTCATCGCGCCCCAAGTACAGCTCCCAGAACGCCTTGATGTCGATGTCTGCGCCGAACTCGCGCACGTAGCCGTCGTACAGGGACCAGCATTCCGCGGAGTAGCACATGGGTTATCCCTTGGCCGGTACCAGCCGCGCCGATTTCGGATCGTAAACATACTTCGTGATGGAGCCGTCGCGGATACGGTTCACAGCATCGTCAATGGCTTCCAGCGGGACAAAGAACCACTCGCGCGGCTTCACCGGCTTGCCGAACCGATCTTCAATGGTCAGGTCGAGCTGCGCGGGCCCGAAGATCTTGTGGAACAGGTTTTCCAGCTTCGTGCGATTGATATGCGCAAGCTTGTAGGTGGCCACGATAGTCACGCCTGCAAGCAGATAGGTCGCATCGTCCTTCGCTCCGGCAATGCGGGTTTCCACCTTCATGCCCGTCACACCGATCTTGTGGATCAACTCGCGATGCTCCACCACATAAGGGTGATCTGACTGGCTTTGCAGGACATAGATGGTGCCGCTTTCGATGTCGTCGGGCTCCATGGTGTCGCCGAACAGCGGGCCTGCATCCACCTTGATGATCCGGCGCCCTACGGGCGTGTCGCCATCCGGATAAAGCGAGCGGGACAAGGAACGCAGTAGCAGATCGCTTTCGGTCTGGTTGTCGAAGATCACGCGCAAGCGCGGGTTGTCGCGCCCGTCCTTCGTCTTACCGCCATCCATGATTTTGGCAACGTAAGCGATCTGGCCACCGATGATGAAGAAGTCGCCCAATTCAATACTGGCGTCCTTGGCAAACGGTTTGGTGATCCACTTGCCAGTCTTCAAGCCGATTTCCACTTCCTCGAACTTCGGCCGGAAAAGCTCGAAGTCCTGGCATCGAGTTCGGTTGGCGATTTCCTCTGCGGCCTTGCGGTCGGCATAGGACGCCACATGGCGTAGCCGGGAGATGTCATTCTCGTCGGCTGGTGCTTCCGCCCCCAACTCGGCCAACAGCGCCTCGTCGTCCAGCGCGTCTAGGTTGACTGGAATGGCGGCGCCCGCGCCTTGGAGCAATCCTGCTGTGTCCAAGTTGGCCAACAGGTCGCGTGCATCCGGGATGCCGCGCAGGCGATCCAAGCGAACGGCATAAATGCGCTCGAAGATGTCGCGGTCTTCGCCGTGCTGAGGGGCCCTTCCATTGGCTTCCACGAAGTGCAGGATGTCCTCGAAACCGGCGATCAGCCGCTCTTGCTGCGCCGTATGGGTACTTGCCTTACTAGGCGCGGCCTCAACGCCCAATGCATCCAGCAGGTCATCGTCATCCAGGTCAGCCATTGGCGGCCTCTTTGGCTTTCTCGTCGGCCCGATACTTGGCCAGGGCGGCAACGCCTTCGGCCATGCGCTTCTCCCAGGCATCAGGCGAATTGATGTCGGGCAAGCGCCCCTTCTCAGTCTTGAACTCCAACGCACGCTTAGCCAATTCGCGCGCCTCTTCCTTCGGGATGTTCACGCGCTTGGCCGAAATGCTGGCCTGCACCTGACGCAACACCTTCTCGTCCATGGCCTTGGCCAACACGGAATACGCTGCCTCAAACGGATTGATACGGTCAATCAGGTCAATGTCCAGGTCACGGACATTGATGAAACGGCGTACGCCATCGATCAGGGCGGTATTACCCTGCTGTTCGGATGCCGTTCCATCCGCTTCGGCCTTTGCCAGCACTTGCTTGGCCTGTTGAGTGAGGTTGAGCGCAGCGATGGCATGTTGGCGGATAGCCTCCTGATCGGACTCGCTCAACTCGGGGTAGCGATCGCGCACGATCTTGCCCATCTGAACCTGTGTCAGTTCCTCGGGCAGGGTGTTGTCATTGAACAAGCCGTTCTCGATGGCCGTCTTGTCCTGGACGAAAGCGGTGATGACCTCGTTCAAGTCCTCCTTGCAGATCCGCTTGGCCTCGTGGGTCTCGGGCATGGTCAGTCCGCCAATCTCCACGTGGACTTGGCCGGTTGCTGCGTTCACACCAACGTTGCTTCCGCCCTCGACATAACCGCCTTCGTACTCGAAGCCTTCGAGCTTGCCTTGGTTCTTGGGCGTGAACTCGAAACGTGGCGCCAACACCTGCTCCATCAGCAGGCTTGCGGCAATGGCTTTCAACGTGTCGTTGACAGCCGCCACGACTTCCGCCTCGCCTGCGGCAGGCTCGGCAATCAGGTTGGTGAAACGCGAACGCTCCTTGCCGGGTGCATCACGGGTGGCGCGGCCAATGATCTGAACGATCTCGGTCAGACTGCTGCGGTAGCCGATGGTCAGCGCGTGTTCGCACCAGATCCAGTCGAACCCTTCCTTGGCCATCCCCAGCGCGATGATGATGTCCACGTGATCGCGGTTGTTCTTCTGCGTCGGGTCTTTCAGCGAGTTCAGCACCTTCGCGCGCTTCGTCGCGTCGCTGTCGTCCACCAGATCGGCCACCTTCAACATGGAGCCATCCGCCCGCTCCACCAGGTGGAAGCCCGTGACGGGATCGGCGCCCTTCCACGTACCAAGCGACTCCAGGATTTCCTCGACTTCCCGGTATTTGTCTTGCAGGCTCTCGCGCGAGTTGACGTTCGGGATGTGGACGATGGTCTTCAACGCCGGATCCAGCACCTTGGTGATCGCGTCCAGATATCGGCCCGTATAGAAGAAGTAGCCGATTTCTAGCGATTTCAGGTAGGTATAACCGTTCAACTGCTCGTAGTAGGTGTACGTCACCGTCTCGAAGCGGTTTTCATCTTGCGGCGCCAGCACCGCCACCGTATCGCCGCGGAAGTAGGAGCCGGTCATGGCCACCAAGTGGGCCGAACCGGCGCCAATCAGTTGCGTGAGCTGGCTACCCAACACGTTGTCCGGGTTGCTGCTGACATGGTGGAACTCGTCCACGGCAATCAACCGGTCATTGAAGGCCTCGATGCCGTACTCCTCCACAGCGAACCGAAAGGTGGCGTGCGTACAGACCAACACCCTGTCCTCGCTCCCCAGGAACTGTCCAACGGCCCGCACTTTGCTCTTATCGACCTTCACCTCGTCGTCGCCCGGCGCATTGCATAGGTTCCACTGCGGCTGAACCTTCCAGTCCGCCCAGAACCCGTACTTGGACAGTTCCTCGTCGGCGAAACTGCCGCCGATGGACTTCTCGGGCACCACGATGATGGCCTGTTTCAAGCCCTGGTTCTGCAACTTGTCCAGCGCAATGAACATCAGTGCGCGCGACTTGCCCGATGCCGGCGGCGACTTGATCAACAGGTACTGCTCGCCACGTTTGGCGTAGGCGCGCTCCTGCATGGGGCGCATGCCCAGGGCATTGATCTTGCTCGACGCACCCGTGCGCGCCGTCGCAATTGAGACCGACGGGATTTTCCTGGTGTCGGTTGGGTTGCCATCCGAAGTCATTTCGCTTTCCCCTTCTTCGGCTTGGCCTGGCCCGCCGTCATCTTGGTGTAGAGGTCGAACAGCTTTTCCAGCCGCTCGGTATCGTTCTTGAACTTGCGGCCGATGTAGATGCGTTCCAGCGTCTCATCGTTCTTTTCGTGCGCCCGGCGCAAGTCGTCCGGCATGGTGTCCGGGTCGTATAGGTCGGCGATCGTTGCCGGGAAATGTGCTTCGCGGGCCAACAGGATTTCCTGGGCGCAGGCCGTCAGGTCGGCCTTGTTCTGTTCGGTCAGCGTTGGGATCGGGAAAGTGTTCCAGCCGAGGGTGTTGGAATACGAGAAATCGGTTCGCATTCGCACGCAAACTGTTCCCACCCAAACCCAGTGCAAGCGTGAAGCGATAAGGGCAAGGTTCCACAGCGGAGCATCATAGAGCGCAAAGTTGCGATCACTTATGACGTTCGGCGCTGGCAATAGACCGACCGGAAGAAACGGGCGACCCTCAGAACTCACTCTTGGCACTACAAGCAAGTGACTCTCTGACTGATTCATTTCACGAAACTGGTGCGGTCTCGCTGCCATTTTCCGAGCACCAGGATCAGGACTTTTCAGTCTTGTCGCTCTAACTGCCTCTAAACGCTGCGCCAATCCACGGATCGCTAACGCCTCATCGAGGTATTCGTCCTCGATCCAAATACAAAATCGTATGGAACCGTTGATGAACTCATCAGACCCATAAACTTGACGAACAAAGCGGTCGCGCTGATCTTTCGTAAGCTCTAAGTCGCGCAGTTGACTAGGAGTCAAATACAAATGGCCGCCATCGTATCCCGTGTTTCCGCGGACCATTTCAGCAAAGCCATTACTATTTCGCGTCGCAGGCTCAACGATGTAACTAGGCCCTGAAACCAAATAGGCGTTGATGTTCTCAACTTCTTTTAGGATGGATGAGTCATTTTCCCCAGGAGAGAAAAGACTCTTCATTCTCCGCGGCTCCCGCGAAATGCAAACGATGACAACGGTAACCCCTGCATTGTGGCTAGCCAGGTTTGCCCACTTGAATGACGAGTAGGCGAATTGAATCTGGCTCTCCGTCGCGTAGATCGCTGGCCATAGAATTGGCACCTGTTGGCCCTGGCAAATGGAGTTCGTAGCCACGAAGGCTGCCGATGCCTGCGTGTGCCCTCCATACTCCGCAGCCTTCATGAACCAACCAGCTACATAGTCAAGCAGTTTCCAGTTCTTTGCGCGTCCTTCAAACACCGCGGCCATATCGGATTTTTGATCCTTCGTCTGCCACGTTGAACCAAGATAAGGAGGGTTACCGCAGATGTAGGTTTCGCCGCCCTCGTTCTCGAAGTCGATTTCCGACTGGTCCAGCGGCGTATTGAACAGGTCATCGCCGACCAGCTTCACTCCCGTGCCAGTCGGTGGACAAATGGCCAGCCAATCCAGGCGCAAGGCATTTCCGCATGTGATCCAGTTCTGGCTATCCAACGGGAGCACATGCGTCAGCGCTTCCTTCTGACCGCGATACATCACATCGCACTGGAACTCCGCGATGATCAGCGCCAGACGCGCAATCTCTGCAGGGAAGTCGCGCAGCTCGATCCCGCGGAAGTTGTTGATCGGGATTTCCGATGCCAGATTGGCCTCGCCACGGAGGCGGTTGATCTGGGCTTCGATCTCGCGCATCTGCTTGTAGGCGATAACCAGGAAGTTGCCGCTGCCGCACGCCGGATCGAACACCCGGATGTGTGCCATGCGCTTGCGCAGGTTCAGCAGCTTGATCTTGTTGTCGCCCGCGGCTTCCAGTTGTGCCCGTAGGTCATCCAGGAATAGCGGGTTCAGCACTTTCAAGATGTTGGGCACGCTGGTGTAGTGCATGCCTAGGGCGCCGCGCTCTTCGTCATCGGCCACCGCCTGGATCATCGACCCGAAGATGTCGGGATTGATCTGCCTCCAGTTCAATTGCCCGGCCTGGTACAGGTAAGAGCGCGCCGTGCGCGTGAACTTCGGTACGTCGGTGCTACCGGAGAACAGCCCGCCGTTGACGTAAGGGAACTCGGTCGCCCAGCGCGGCAATCCGGCTGCAGCCCGGTCTTCCGTCTTGGTGTTCATGGCGCGGAAGATCGTTTCCAGCACCTCGTGGACGTTGGAGCCGTCTCGCTCGCTCATCCGGTCCACGGTGGTGGTGAACAAGGAGGCGCCGGGGAAGATGTCGGTGTCTTCGGCGAAGAAGCAGAACACCAGGCGGGCCATGAAGTGGTTCATGTCCGGTCGGCGCTCGAACGTCGCCCATGCCGGGTTCTCGCGCAGCAGCTCGATGTACAACTTGTTCAGGCGACCCGTCGCCCGAACGTCGATGGGGTTGTCCTTGATCTCCTTGATCGTGGAGATGCCGGCCAGCGGCAGGAAGAAGCCGAAGTGGTCGGGAAACTGGGGGAACTCGCAGGCGATGGCGTCGCCCGTGGCCAGCTCCTCGGCTTCCAGCGTCGTCCCGTCGGTGGCCAGGATGAACTTGGCCTTGGCCTGGGCGGTCTTCGGGCTGGCCTTCAATGCGGTGAGGGTCTGCCCCACCTGGCCCGGCTCGGCCACGGCGATGTGGATATGGTTGCGCTGCAGCACGCCGCCCGGCAGATCGGAGTTGTTGCTGTCGCCCTTGCGCAGGCGCGCAATGGTCGTCGCCTTGTTGCCGAAGGCTTCCAGGAACTGGAACGGGAACTCCGCGCCCACGAACGCCTTCTCGGCTAGTTCGGATAGTGCCTGTTCAATCTCTACGGCATTCATGCAAGGGCGGTTTCCGGCTCTGGACGCGGCCCGGATGGGCCAGATAGGGGATTTCCGATTCTCCCACGGCCCTGCCGTGGAACAACAACCTCCTAAGCGTGATCGCAGGTTCCACGCCCCAGTTCAGTCAAATACTAATGGCGAGGCATTGGGGCCGGGCGTAGCCTCTTCTCCCCGTGTCTCACCGTTTGAGTCGCGGGCCTTTCAGGATCACCCGCCATGCTCGCCCGACACATACCCGACCCCCCTACCTTGATCGGCCCCATCGGGGTCTTCACCGCCCGCTCGCTGCCCATGCTGGCCATGCGTGCGGCGTGTGGCTTCCCTAGTCCGGCGGAAGACTTCTTCCGCGAAGACGACCGACTCGATCTCAACGAAAAGCTCATTGCCAACCCGCCGGCCACCTTCTTTGCCTGGGCCGACTGCGGGGGCTCGATGGTGGACTACGGCATCCACGACGGTGATCTGTTGATCGTCGACCGTTCGATCAACCCGCGGCCCGGGCATACGGTGCTGGTGCTGTGGGAAGGCGGGTACACCGTCAAGCGGCTCGCCGTGCACGCTAATCGGTTCATTCTGCTGGCGAGCAAGGGGCATCCTGCCATCGTCGTCCCGGACGACATCGAGCTCGATGTCTGGGGTGTCGTGCGCAGCAACGTGCATTTCCATGTCTGAGCCGGCACCACGCTTCGGCCTGATCGACGGGAACACGTTCTATGTCTCGTGCGAGCGGGCGTGGGATGCCTCGCTACGGGACGTGCCTGCGGTCGTGCTCGGGAATGGCGATGGGTGTTGCATCGCCCTGTCGCCGGAGGCCAAGGCGCTGGGGCTCAAGATCGGCACTCCGATCTTCCAGGTGCCCGACGACATCCGCAGGCAGGTGCAGGTGCGTTCGGCCAACTTCGCGTTGTATGGCGATATCTCCGCCCGGATCGTGACGATCCTGCGCGACCTGTTCCCGCGGGTGGAGGTCTACTCGATCGACGAGAACTTCGTCGATGTCGAGGGCATCAAGGATCCGGTCGCGCTCTGCCTGGAAGCGCGTCGACGCATCCTCCAGTGGGTCGGGATCCCCTGCTGCGTGGGGCTCGGTATCACGCGCACGCTGGCCAAGGCGGGCAACAAGCTCGCAAAGAATCAGTCCAAGCGCGCCATCCGTGCTGGACGCCTCGCCGTGTTCCACGCCACGCCAGAGAACATCCACCAACTTTCGGTCGAGGATGTCTGGGGAGTGGGCCATCGCTATGCCGCTCGCCTCGCTAAGGAGGGCGTCCACACGGCAGCCGACCTAGCTGCGTTGCCAGAGGAGGCAGTTCGGAGTCGCTACGGGGTAGTGCTCGCACGCACACAGCAAGAGCTACGTGGCATCCCATGCGGCGACCTCGAGCTGGATGAGCCTGACCGCAAGCAGATCGTGGTCTCGCGGATGTTCGGCCGGGACGTGGTTGACCCATTCGATGCTCTGGCGACCTTCGCAACGGTGGCGTGCGAGAAGATGCGCGGCCGGGGCCTGGCCGCCGGCGCCCTTTGGGTCTGGCTGGACGGCAACGCTCACAAGGACGACGGGTTCCACGCCTCGCGCGCCGTGCCCCTCCCCTTCCCGACCCGCGACACGGGCGAGGTGCTACGCGCCGTTCGCTTCCTGTCCGAGACGATGATGAAGCGCGACCAGCTCTTCAAGCGTGGTGGCGTCGGCCTCGCTGATCTTGTTCGCAGCGAGCAGCGACAAGCCGACCTGTTCCACGGCCCAGATGAGCGCAGGGAACGCGGCATGGAAGTCATGGACCGCATCAACGCCAAGTTCGGACGCGGCACCGTAGGCGTTGGCACCACGGGCTGGAGGGTTGGTGGCCGTCGTCCAGGCGAGCCGATCAGGACGCCCAAGGACGCGCAGTGGCGCCCAACGCTGAAGTTCCTCTCGCCTTCCTACACGACGAAATGGAGCGAGCTGCTGCGGGTCCGGTAAGGCTGGGCGGCCCCGCCCGGCAGGACGTTCCCGCGGCGATTGCGGGCTTGCCTGCCGGCCGATGCCGAAGAGATCCCCCAACCGGATCCCCGGAAACTAAGCCAGGGCGCTGGGGGTGCAGCCCCCACGCTGGGATGAAACCATGCCCGATAGGCATGTGCAGCCATACGTGGGGGCTTCAGAAAGTGTAGTGCCATTCCCGGCCACCTGCATCTGCCACACGCACTAGTGCGGCGCGACCGATGTTCTCGGTGTTCATCGTGGCGGTCTGCCCGTGCTTGTTGGTGAACTTGCGTGACGGCTGCTCCTCACTCTGCGTTTGCAGAGTGAGGGTGGATTTCATGTCGGCGACCGTGTGCGGGCTGACATGCACACGTCGCGCGATTTCCTCGTTGCTCCATGTGCGCCACTCGTCATCCGCGAGCATCAGACTCACGGCATGGCGCTTGTCGGCATTGGCGCGCGGAGTCTGTGTTTGGGCCAGTGTGCGCTGCGTGTTTGCGGCAGTCCGCTATGGGCCCCTTTTTACGTAATTTCCATCCGAACGCAGCCAACGGGGAACTACATGGAATGCAACAATTGCGGAAGCGAGCTTCTCGCTGCGCACCGCTATTGCCCCTCGTGCGGGCATAGATCCGATCCGGACAGCTCTACTGCAACCTCTGAAGGTGAGCCAGCTCCCATAGATTCTCCTTTACCTCATTTCGGAAGGACAAAGCTGAAGTGGTGGGGAATGCTTCCCTCCGTGGCTAAAGGGCCTCTCATCCCTGCTGAATATGCTTGGTTGAAAGATGAGCTTGCGATCTCGGTTCATGAGAACTATCTCATCGTTACGCCAAGTGCTGATACGCACTCTGGGGTGGCGGACTTCGCCACAAGCGGTGCGATCCCACTACTCACACTGTTTGCTGGGCCTATGCGTATCGCAAAAGACAAACTAGCCAACGCGAACGAGGCTGCGTCTGACAGTGGGATGCAGCGAGCCTTTGATTCGAAGGCGATGCTGTGGGGCAAGGTGCAGGGGGCTCAGGTCTGGGAGTACTGCCAGCGCAAGTTCTTTGGGATGAAGACCCCTTCGAAGATCGCATTGAGATGCGACCTCTACTCGCCGAACGGCGCTGTGCCATTCCTGATTCCGTTGGTCAGGTCACAGGACACCCTGGTTCAAGATCCGGTTAGAGCGATTGGCTGCCCGCTTATAGTGAAGTTGGCCGACATTCGAGAAAAAGACATGCTGGGCGTATTCAATGACGCCATGCGTCGCTTCTACACGCAAGAGTGGTGCGAGGAACCGTTCCAGTAGCAGTACGACCCTCGCGAGGAGATTGGCATCGTCTAGATTTAAGTCGTCAACACGCGAAGGGCGCGCTCAAGCGAGCACTTCTAAACCCTTGCGCTGTACGAGATTCAAGAGTTTGAGTGCGGGGCCATCAGGATTCTTTTCCCCCGACTCCCATTGCGCAACGCTACTCTTGCTGACGTTCAAGTACATGGCAAAAACTGGCTGAGATACCTTTTCACGCTTCCGAAGGGCAGCAATTTGCGCTCCCGCAAATTTGACCACGGGTTCCAGGCAAAGCTTGTCAAATTCACGCATGGTTTCAACCTTCACCACGCCCGCCTTATGCAAGCCAGACATGGTCTCGTGAATGGAAGCCAAGATTGGGCTTGCGCTCTTCCTGACCGCCTTGACCTTAACCATCGTTACCTTCGCTCGCCGGGCCTTCGGACCGAGACGAGCCTTCTTAATGGCCACATCATTCGGCTTCTTCAACACCTTCATCGTCATCTTCAATCTCCGAAATCTCGCCAGCGGCAATAGCCTCCTCAATTTGCGCCTGAGTGAGCTTGCCAAACTCCTTCGCCATCTTTTTGAGCGCCTTTTCCTCTTTCTCGTCGATGTTGTCTCTCTGGCTCTTTGGGAATCCATACACGAAGAACAGGTGGTCGCTGGTTTTGTGCGTCACAAAGGTTCTGTAGCCACCGGATTTCCCACCTCCGTCTCTAGCGACACGCTTCTTAAACACGCCTCCACCAAGGTCAGCCTCATAGCTACCATCCAATACTTCTTGGGCTGCTTGGAACAACACCGAGTCTGGAATGCCGTTCTGGCGAGCGAAGCGACCAAACGCTTTTACCTTGTAAAAGGCCATCAAAGCTCCGTATTAAATATATCACTTAGTGGTACACAAATCAACAGGTTGGAGAGATGTCAAAAGAGGGCGCCATGCGCCTGCTGAGCGAAGCATAAGGGTGGCACCGCGCGGCAGGACATCCCCGGCACGATTGACGGGCTTGCCTACCAGCCGAAACCAACGGGGCCGGTCAGGTAGGTCGTTCCAGTCCGTATGATGCCTACACCATCAAAAGGACAAGGCGCCACCTTCTCGTTGAGTTCCGGGATGCCCTTCTCGCGCACCGTGATGGCGCGGCTGACGGTGCGTGCGCCGACCCCCGCCTTGTCCGCGAGCTTTTCGACCGTCCTACCAATGTCGGCACCTTGTTGCCGAACGGCGACAAGGTCCTATTTGCGACTGCCTGCGAGCGCAACCTGCCGCTCCCTCGCCTTGCGCTCCTCGAACGGCTTCATAGCCGCAACCGCACGAGCGAGCTGCGACGGCGTGAGGTGCCGACGCGCTGCGTTCTCGCCGGTGACGAACGGGAAGGGGTCGGCTTAGCGCCCTTGGAGTCTACGGCGTCTCGCTGATCTCGGGCTTGATGGTGTCCGGCACTGGCTCGATGTAGGGCGTCAGGCAGGGAATCCGATCAGACAGACCCAACGCCTTTCTGTGCGCCAGCACCTTGAACAGGTCGCGAATGTAAGCCTCGGTGTTCTGCTCAGACATTGCCGTCTCCAGACAAGGAACCCCCGCGATCCGCAGTCGGTCTTGCCCGATAAGCAAGAGGAGGCGGACCGCGAGGGTGACTCTTTGGATGCGAGCCGGGCCCAGCGCGTCACCGGCCAAAGCCGGCCCCCTTTTCCCTGGGGCCAAGGCGACAAGTGGATAGTAGCCAAAGACGAAGGCTCCGGTGCCCGCGTGCCAGTTCGGGTCCAACTCTCGGAGGTTGCGGGCTACCGCAGCCTTCGGGTTAGGTTACACCGGTGCCCGGAGACCGCTGGTGGTGGTTTTCGCAAAGCCCATGAGGAATGCGCGCGCACGCGCGTCACCGTCATGTCACCGGCTCGTCTCTGCTTCTCGGCAAGTTCATTGCAGCCCTAGCCTTCCCCTCAGCCGTTTTCGGTCCAGTCGAGAGCCCGCCGTGGTTCGGACAGCGAGCCTTACCGGGGACGACCTTGCGCACGCAGGGAAACCCCTTCCGAGTCTTGGCGCCACATAGCGGCCGATCGCGCTTTCGCATGCGCTTAGGACCAACCCGGCGGGGGCGGGTTGGAAAGGAGCCGTCCGGCTTCAACGGTGCGCGGGCCTCAGGCACGGCCGGCATGGGTGACTTCGCCTGGGAGGGTGACGGGCATGACCAGGCCGAGATGATCCGCCACCTCCTGCGCTGTCGCGTAGTCCTCGAAAGGCACGACCGTGTTGTCGAGTGCAAGCACCGGGAAGGCGTCCATCCCGGACCTCGTGATTTCGCACTGCGCGATGTGAACGTTGCCGATGAGCACCAGGATGCCGTCACCGGATGTTCCACCGCCGGCCACGACCCAGAAGCTGACCGTAATGCCATCCTCGGCACGCTCGAGGGCGAGGCTGGTGTTGTGCGAGTTGATGAAGTACCTGCCCACCTCACTGTTCCTGGACGTGCAGATTGCCGGCTTGGTCACGGTAAACGGGCCTGCCGCCCTTGGTGCCCACAAGCGTCATCCCTGCAGGTGCACCCGAGGTCAGGTGGTTGATCTGCTGCTGGAGCACAGCGACGCGCTGGTCATAGGCAGCCTTCGCTGCGTCATCACCCGCCATCGGCGGACTCTGCATCAACGTGTCGAGCTGGTCGTTCAAGGCTTGGTACTGCATGGCGGCGGTGATCTCGCCGTTGGCCTTGGCCACCTGACCCTGGACCGCCCGACCATCCTCGTAGCGCACCGGGCGCGCGATCGAGCCAGCAATCTGGATCATGTTGCCGGCGCGGTCCTGGTCATAGCGGGGCCGGGCGATCTCGGCGGCGAAGCCTTCGCGCGCGGTGGCGCCTTCCATGGCCGCGATGCGTTCAGCAGATCCACGGGCACCATCCGCACGGCTGGTCTGTCCTGCTTCCTGCAGGCTCGCGATGTCGAACTGGTTGTCACGCCCTGCCCGGCCTTGCACCGCGGCAGACGACTGGCCAGACAGCGCCGAGGCAAGCTGCGCTTGCTGACCCGCGATGTCCCCCAATGCCGCGGTCGCCGCACGCCCTGCCCGACCTCCGTGGGCTTGCACCAGCTCTTGCCGGAAGCGGGCCGAGTCGTTGTCGCTGATGAGCTTACGAACGATCTCCCGATCCTCGCGGGAGTTGTACTGCTCGGCCATCGCGTCCGGGCCCCGGACGGCGACGTTGGGCCGGGCGATGCCGGCCTGCTGCTCGTCGATGCGCGGATCGTTGACCGACAGGCCGTAGGTCGAAGCCACCTGCGGGCGTCCCAGCGGCGCGAAGGTCGGCGCGGGGATAACGGACTGCGTGGTGACCCCAACTGGAGCCCTGCCGCCCGCTGCAGCCGTCGCCGCTGCGACCGTCTCTCCCGTGCCGCTGAACTCGCGCACGCCGTTGGCACCCACGCGCATGGAGATCCCCGCCGGCAGGTTGGCCGTGCGGCCGTCACCCGTGCGAAAGGTCGTGGGTGTCGTGGGGGTGGCCACGGAACCACCGCCCTGCCCACCTTGCGGCGGTTTGGCGATCGTGCTCGCAGGGGTCTTGAACAGGCCGGCAGGCTCCGGATCGACACCAGCGAAGCGGACGCCGGGGAACTGCGGCTGGGCGACGGCGGGAGGGGCAGGCGCGGCAACAGGACGCGGCTGCGCCTGCTCCATCGCCTTTCCGATGTTGGCCATGCTGGCGTCGCGGCGGGCCTCCATCGCATGGAAGGCATCGCCCAAGGCGCGCACACCACGCATACCGAGGGAGTTGCGGACACCCTCAGCGTAGGCCGTCTCGCCGGACGCGGTGCTGGTGGGCGCAGCAATGGCCGGCTTGGTGGCAGGGGCGCCGAGCTTGGCCGCTGGCTTCACCAGTGTCGGCCGCGGCATGGCGCCGATCGACGGGCTGGCGATGGCCTGCTTCTTGGCCTGGTTGGGATCGTCGTTTGGGTCAAGCGGGTTCGTGATTGCCATGTTCGTGGGCATCCTGAAGGGAGGGAGATGGGGGCGGGGTCGGGATAGCGGTGCCAGCCTTGCGGTGGCGGCACCAGGGGCAGGCGATGACGTGCGGGGGGCAGCCAGACCACAGATAGACCGGACCGCAGCCGTGACAGGTGACGGGCTCCGTCCAGCCTGCTGGGACTACACCTGCAGCGAGATCAACATCGCGGCGCAAGGCGCGGATGTAGGCGAGAAGAGTTTCCTCGGGCTCGCCGACGCAAGCGGCCAAGTCTGCCCTGCTCAACCGGTGGACGACGCCAGGATCGACGCCCTCACGTTCCGCAACGCGAAGCATGCGAGGCAGTGGATCTAGGGAAATTTCGCCACGGGGGCCGTTTGGGTCACTGACAAAACTGACAAAACCGGGTTCTGTCAGTTTTGTCAGTTCATCGTTTGGCCCTGTCCCTGCATCTACCGCAGAGAGGGACGCCAATCGATCGCGCCACGCGCTCATGCCGCCCACCTGTATTCGACGGTTGGGCGGCCACCGGCATCACGGGAAGGTACGTTCGTTTCGTGGACGTGGCGGTACTCAGCGAGGGTGTCCAACCCGCCGGCCACCACCTCGGCATCGGTGAGACCAGCCCAGCCCTTCCGATAGACATCCCGAGCAGTGAACCCATCAGGCAAGCTCGTGCGCTTCTTCAGGAGTAGGTGCGCCGCACTCAGGCCGTTGTCGCTTGCCGGCGCGTAGATTCGACGGGCATGGCCCTCTAGGTACTCACACCAGCCCAGCGCTCGAGCCATTGCGTTCCCACTCACCGGCCCGGTTCCACCATCGGCCAGGTGCAAGATCAATGCGAGGCGCCCGGCAAGGCTCTGGTACTTGGCCAAGTGGCTCTCCATGTGTGGTGGCTCTGCCCCCTCCCTCAGCCGGGGCATCAACTCTTCTAGCCACTCGATGAACATGCTCTGCGCGTCGTCAGACAGAGGCAGGTACGCCACGTCACTAGAGCCGTCCCGGATGGCCCCGATGGCATCAACCTGCAGATTGCGCATGCGGGTGAACGCAGCGCGCGCCTCTGCCTCAGCAGCAGGATCAAGCGCGCGATCGGTGTATCTCCATGAACTCGGCAGGTCTGGGTAGACGGCGAGCTGGAATCGCTGCATGAGGCCGTCGTCGGCGAATCCACCGCGGACGGCACCTCTAACGTAGTCGGCAAGCTTTCCCGGCTGTGCGCCACCCAGCACGCTCACTGCGCAGGCTTCAATGCGGATCGTGCCGCGTCCGATGCGATCCACCGTGTAGCCGCCCGCGCCGTTCCAACACTCCAGCCAGAACGCCCGGTCAGACTCGCGCCCTTCGCGGTCCATAGTGGCCAGCCAGCCCATCAGTTCGTCGCGGAACTGGACGAGGCCGAGCGGGTTGGCGTTGAGCAACTCGCCAAGCTTCTCCACGGTGGCGTCGTTGACCACGATGCGGGGCTCCTCGGGGATCTTGTCCTCCGTCCTCTTGGTTCCCTGAAGTTGGTCGAGAACGTCCGCACGGTTGGCGCCTTTCTTCAGCGCCTTACGTGCGACTTCCTGAGCGTTGGATGCCTCCATCTTCGAGACCTCCACCATCGCCATGAACTCGTCGCGCTTGACCTCCCATGCCTCCCGCTCGGTGGCTTCCAGCTTCTCGAGCATGCGACGGGCCGGGCTGAGTGCCGGGCTCTTGCCGCTGCTCGGCCGTCCGATGACGCAACCCCAGAGAATCGGATGCTCGAACCAGGCAGCATTGCGCTTCATGCGTACGGCGATGCGACGCCCTCCCAGCGAGGACGCCAACGCGACCATCGCTGGGATGGCGGTGAAGTCCAATGGCACTTGGATGCTCTCTGCGGCGTCCTCACACCACCGGCGTACTGAATCGGGCAGTAGCGCCGAGTTGAGGCGCGGCACGGGCGGCAGTGGATTCGGCAAAGGCTCGGGTGAGGCACTGACAAAACTGACAAAACCTCCCCCTTCACCAATTTCACGTTCGGCACGGGCTTCCAGTGACATGTGTTCAGCCATGGACCACCTCCGGACGGAAGCGCGCAGGCGGCGGGCAGAGCACGTTGCGGGCGTTGGCGATGCGCGTCTCGGCGAGCTTGAGTCGGGCGTCGTCCTCTTCCGACAGGAACTGCCAGCGAACGAGTTGTTGCTGTGCCAAGTGCACGATAGCCGCCTCCTTGCACAGCACCTCCAGTGCTGCCTGCCACTGCGCAATTCGGGCACGCTCACGGGCATCTCGGCGCTCGGCATCCGTTGCCGGGCGCAGGCGTTCGGGGAACAGATCGCCCAGCGTCAGGCCAATGGAGCCAAGGACTTCGGATGGCGCGCAGCCGCCAAAGCAGTGCATCAACACTGCACCGTTGTCGGCCTCCGTGACGGACAACTTTGCCGACTTGCCGCCGCAGGATGGACACGGGCCACGGGAGCCCTTCCCCGCAGGCTTCATGGACTCCAGGCGGGACAACAGCAAGTCGATTGGGCGCATGGTGAGGGCGGCGGTCATGCGTTCCTCCCCAGCACTAGGAGGCGCACGGCATCGACAAATGCAATGCCGTAATGGCGCATGGCGAACCCCACCATATCGCCGTGGCCGCAGACCGGGCAGGACCAGACGCCCTTGGTGCCCGCGACATCAACCGTCAAGTTGCGGCCGCGGTCGGCGTGCATTGGGCACGGGGCGGTGCCGACGCCGTTGTAGATCACGATCTCCGGCACGTTCTGCGCGTACCACGACGACGGCATCGGCGTACGACCGCGCCAGTTGCTCGGCAGCCTGCCGGTGTTACCATTCCGCTTGAGGGTGTGCCGGTCAGCCACCTGGACGCCTTGATCGTTCGCAGCGATCAGGGCGTCGTCGTATTTGCCGGGCGGAGATCCGTAGAGTCGCGCGAGGTCACGGGTCGCGCGGCGCCCGTCGATAGCGGGCCTCATTCGGCCTCCTTCGCCAAACGGTCAGGCAAGGAGCGGAACTCGTCGGGGTCGATGTAGGTGCGTCGTCCGATGCGGATGACGTTCAACAGGCCTCGTTTGACCAGGGCATACCCCGTGGTCTTGGACATGTCGTGTGCTTTGCACGCGGGCACAAAGGCAACGAAAGCGGGCCGTTGCGCCGAAGGTGCGGAGGTGGGATTCATTACGGTCTCCGTTTGTGGAGAGCCGCTAAGGGCTAGCGGCGGCCGTGGTTGGCAAGTCACCAACTACAGTGCCGACGCTATCCGCCTAGAAAATGGTCCTGCAAAGATCCGGGAAGTCTCTGGAATGTCTCCGGCACTTCTACCCCATACCGCGCAGAAAGTGCGCGAAGAACGCTATCCCACTACCCCGCTTCCGCTGAAAGCCTCGATGAAATTGCGTCCAACTGGTTCTGAATCGCGCCATGCGATAGATGCTTCCATCCGGAGCCGTTGTTGTATTTGTATTTGCCGCCATCCGGTCGAATGAAATCTCTGTGCTCGGCACTCCTCGACAACCAGTTGATAATCTTCGGCGGCGTCACTTCGTTAGGCAACTTTTTCAAGCCATTAAGAGCAGCGATCACAAGGTGCTGAATCCTTTGCGCCTTGGGCGATGGATCGATCTCCTTCCATGCCCCAACAGATGACGCTTCCTGACCTATATCGACATTCGGGGCCGCCGGGGACAACTCGATCAACCGCGCGATCTCAGCAAACGCTTCGATTGCCAATTTCAGATTGCGGATCTCTGCAAGGTCTAGCTTTTGTGCCGCGTGATCTCCTTCGCTTTGCGCCCTTTCTAGAGCCTCACAGGTGCGCAATCCAGCTTCGGCAAGGACTGCCAGTGCGGAATCGGTATCGTCACGATTGAGGGCACCGATCAACCAGTCGGGAACGTACAGGAAGCCATTGGGATTTCCTCCTAGCGGCGCCGAGTCCATGTTGTTCAATGCCCAAGCCAAGGCCTGGTCTGTAGAGCAAGGGAACGACAATCGTCCCGGCCGAATGATGTTCTCGATTCGGAAGATGATCTCGTGCTCTTCTTCTAGACTCTCGGCGGCCAGAAGGGCTTCTTCCGATTGGTGCCAACGCACACCTGAGGATTCAATTACATAGTCTCGCGTGCCATTGGCGAAAGTCTCCGCGAACAATTTCCGAAACAGCAGGTGATCGATGACCCGCTGAGACTTCATCAAAGTTCCATCGCCTGGCTTGAGTCGGGCTCTTAGCTCCCGAAATTCGACTGGCAAAGCCTCAAGTGCAGCCGCATGCCTTCGCACAAAGTCATCCTTGGCGGCTTTCTTTTCGGCTTTTCGTCGTTCGGCATCTGCCGAAAGTAGACGATCTTCCAGCGACCTCTTAGCCATCGCGCACCCTCGCCCCTGAAAGATCCCGCGCCGGGCCGCCAGGGTGGGCGGCTGTTCGCTCCGTCGAGCTAGGCACGGGTGTTTGGCTAGGCCTTTCCTTCGGAGATGGGCATGCCCCAGCGCCTTACAAGGTCGGGATTTGCATCCAGTACCCTTTCGATCCGTTCGGCTAGCTGTTGAATGCGTTGGTGGTTGATCGTCACCCGAGGCGCAGGAGCCGGCCGCTCAGCCGTGCGTAGCATTCGCTCTCGTCTGGATGGAAAGCTGAGGATACTAGCGCTCATGGCTGCTTCCCCCGAGCCGCACGCAAGCGTTCTTCTGCGCTGACCTGCTCGACGGCAAGGCCCAATTGGTACATGAGGCCGGCGTAGCTGCTAATCGTCTCTGGGGCCATCTGGCCGGGGTCGCCTTTGCACATCAGCACATCACTCATGGCGTTGATCCAGCTCAGGTAGATCGAGCTATCCCACATGGCGAATGCCTGCGGCGCGACTGGAACACTATCCGTGGCGGTGCTCATCGGCTATGCACCTCGGGCCCACAGCATCCATGCTCATTCTCGCGAACATCCTCCAGGCTTTCCCGCGCCCGGCTCAACAGCTCAATCGCAGCAACATTCAGCCCGTCCACGTCGAACAGATCGAGTCCCTTGTGAACAACTGTTTCGTCATCCTCGGCATGTGATTTGCCATTGGAGTCTGCGTAGGCCAAGCCAAGCAGCACTCCTGCGGCGAACAGGCACCGATCGACCCGAGCCAACCGATTCGTAACCCCAGAGCTGAAGTGGCTCTGTCGCGCACGCCAGCGCATGTCACTACAGCCCTCAGTGGATGCGAAACGGAGCGGCTCCACGGGCTCGATAGGTTGGGTTGCTACACTTTGAATCGCCATGACTGTTACTCCATTTAACGGTTGTGGAAGGCGTGGCCGGGTGCCGCTAACACCCGGTCCCGCCGCTTAACCCTTCCGGGATTTTTCGCTAAACGAACTCCATGCTCGCAAGCTTCTCTCGGGCGGCCGCATGCACCAGATGCCCGTAGGTCTTGTTGATCATTTCGATGGACGTGCCGGTGAGTCGGGCCACCGTCACCACATCCATGCCGCTGCCGATCGCGTCCGTGATCCAGCAATGCCTCAGGGTGTACGCGACAACGTTGCTGGTCAGGCCGGCTTTTCGTGCAGCAGCTTTCACCTTCGGCGCCCAGGCTTGTGCGGTCCAGGCCTCCCCGCCGTCGGTGAACATGAGCGCCTTGGGCAGCTTGTCCTTGGCCAACCTGTCGAATAGCTCCTTCGCCGCGGGTGAGACCGGAATAATTCGTTCGCCAGTCTTGGTGCGGAATTTGACCGTCGTGCTTCGAGCGTCATAGTCCTTTCGCACCAGGACTGCGGGATCTCCCGGCCGGCAGCCGGTCAACGCGATGCAGGTGAGGAAGTTGCGTAGGTCGCCCTCTGCGGCCTCCAGCAGTGCCTTCCTCTCGGGAAGCGCGAGGTACACGTCACGTCGCCCGTCTGCGCTCTTGTGCGGCTTGATGGACGCCCACTCAACGGAGCGGTCCTGGGGGATCTCTCGGCGACTGACTGCGCGATTGAGCGCGGCCTTGAGCGAGGTGAGGTTTCGATTGAACGTCGCCTTGGAGGGCGCGGCTCGCTTGCGCCCCTTCATCTCTCCGGCCTCCATCCTGGCCATCCAGGCTTCCAGGTGCCGCTGGGTGAGCTTGTCGGCGCGCATGCTACCGATTGGGTCTGAGTGCACGATGCGGTCAAAGCGCTTGCGAGCGTCAGTTTCGGCGCGCTCGCGGCCTTCAGCCTTCAACGCGTCGGTGTAGTCGCGGCAAACGTCCGAGACAGTCAGCAGCCGGTCGGTCTGCACCCCGGCGTCAACGGCGACGCGCCAGCGCCGCGCCGCAACCTTTGCGGTTTCGTAGTCGTTCGTGGCCGATACGGCGCCGAGGGTCTGGTAGACCTGCTTGCCCTCCACATTGCGGTAGCGGGCGATCCAGTTGCCGCCCATGGCCAGGCGGCGGTAGCCCACGAAAAGGCCACGCTCTACAGGCGCACCCCAGTACGGCTCGCGTCGCGGTTCGAGCTCCGAACGGGTCTTAGCCTTGTCGATAGCGTGACGCGCCACTCAAATCGCCCTCAAAATATCCGTACGGAAACAGTACGGAAAGACGGGGGCGAACGCAAGCGGTCGAGCGCGGCCTATGAAATAAGGCTTATGCGGGTTTCAAGGTCGACTGCGAACACTGGCGGACGCTATTTATTGCCTTCGGACGCGGGTTCGATTCCCGCCACCTCCACCAATGCAAACGGGCCGCCCAAGGGCGGCCCGTTTTTTCCTTGCGCTGCCGGGATCAGGACTTCAGCGGCAGCAGGCGGATCTCGACGCGACGGTTGAGCGCGCGGCCGGAATCGGTGTCGTTGCTGGCGACCGGGTAGCGTTCGCCCATGCCCACCACCTCGAACCGCTCGCGCACCACGCCCTGCCCGATCAGGTAGCTGGAAACCGCGTTCGCGCGCCGTTCCGACAGGGTCTGGTTGGCGGCATCCGAGCCGACGCTGTCGGTGTGGCCGCTGACCTCGACGATGGTCTGGTTGTACTCCTTGAGGGTGTCGGCGATGGTGTTCAGCGCCGGGTAGAACTGCGGCTTCAGGTCGTACTTGGCGAAGTCGAAGGTCACCCCGTCCGGCAGGTTGAGCTTGATCACGTCGCCGTCGCGGCTGACGTCGATGCCGGTGCCGGCGGTCTCGCGGCGCAGTTCGGCTTCCTGCCGGTCCTGGTAGGCGCCGATGCCGCCGCCGGCGAGTGCGCCGATGCCGGCGCCGACCATCGCCCGCTGGCGCCGCTCGACCGCATCGTCGCCGCTGAGCAGGCCGGCGGCCGCGCCGATCGCCGCGCCGATCAGCGCACCGCGCTTGGTGCGGTTGGGATCGTTCGGATCGTTGGTCTGGCCGGTGTAGGTGGCGCAGCCGGCGGTGAAGGCCGCGAGGGTGGCGGCAAGCGCGGCGAGTTTGAGCTGGGACGTCATTGCACGGCTCCTTGTACGGAAATGTTCAGGCCAACCCTGAAGACGCACGAAAGGTAGGCGGGCGGATGTGGCTCGAATGTGAACGGGCGCATGCGCCGTTAAGCCGCGGTTGCGTCTTCCAGCAAAGCCGTCGCCGCCGCGGCGTCCAGCGGCACGTCCCAATTGCCCATCATCGCCAGGTACAGGAGCTTGTCGAATTCGGCGCCGAAGCGGCGGATCACCCCGTCCGGGTCCGGGATCAGGCGGGCGTCGCTGATCAGTCCGAAGTGCACCTGGCCGCGGTAGCTCAGGATCGACAGGCCGAGCCCGATCGAGCCGGTCTGCGGCACCCAGAACATCATGTCGCGCAGGGTGCAGCCGGCCATGTACAGCGGTTGCTGCGGCCCCGGGACATTGGTCGCCACCGCGCTGGCCTTGCGGCTGAACATTTCCAGCGCCAGTTCCTGCACCGCCGGCGGCGCGATGCCAAGTGCCGCTAAAAGGCCATATGCAACAATGGCTTGCCGTGAGTTTTTCAACTGATTCATACAATCGGCGACCCGCTCGAGGCGGCGCAGCGGATTGTCTTCGCCGACCGGCAATTCCAGGAACACCAAGCCGAAATGGTTGCCCAGCTTCTTGGCGTGTTCCAGCGGCCGCAGGTTGACCGGTACGGTGGCGCGCAGGGTCATGCCCTCCAGGTTCTCGCCGCGCTCGAGCATGTAGCCGCGCAGCGCGCCGGCCGCCGCGGCCATCAGCACGTCGTTGACCGTGCAGTCGCAGGCGCGGCCGACCGCCTTCACTTCCTCGAGGTCCAGCGGTTCGGCCCAGGCCACGCGCTTGCTCACGCCCAGCCTGCCGCGCAGCAGCGAGGGCGGATCGTCGGGCAATGCCAGCGCGGTGACCAGTTCGCGGGCGATCTCGCCGCCTTCCTTGGCGATCAGGCCGGCGAGCGTGGGGTCGCGGTACACCGCCATCCCCTGCTCCAGCATCTTGCCGCCGAGCTTCATGTACCTGTCGACCGCACCGACGCGACGCGCGACCGGCGCGGCATCCTGCTTCAGCCAGCTCTTGTCGAGCCGGCTGGCCCTGGAGGAGTCGCGGCTGGTGTCGGTCAGCGACAGCAGCACCTGCACCAGCGCGATGCCGTCGGCATAGCAATGGTGGATGCGCGCCACCAGCGCCGAACCGCCCTGGTAGCGTTCGACCAGGTGGAATTGCCAGAGCGGCTTGGTCGGATCCAGCGGGCTCGAGGCCAGCTGGCTGGCGAAGCGCTCAAGCGCCTTCTTTTCCGCAGCGGGACTGCCCTTGCCCGGCAACCCGGACAGGCGCACATGCCAGTCCAGGTCGAAATCCCCGTCTTCCACCCACTGCGCGCCGGTCGCGCCTTCCACCGGCTTCTGCTTGAACCGCGCATACGCCAGGAAGCGCTGCTGGATCACCTTTTTCAACTGCACCAGCGACATCTGCTCGGCGAACATCAGCACGCCGGTGATCATCATCGGATTGGTCGGCCGCTCCATCCGCAGCCAGGCGGTATCGACCCGCGACATGGGTTCGCGCTTCAGGCGCTTGGCAGGCCCCTCGGCGGCACGCTTCAAGCGCGGTTTCGACGTAGCCATCTGACCTCCCGGGATTGCCGCGAGTGAATCACGTACGCCCGCGCACGGTCAACGCGCGGCCTCAACCGCCGGAGTACACGCGCGGGATGCGTTCGTTGAGCCCGGTCAGGATTTCGTAGGGGATGGTGCCGGCCAGCCGCGCCACGTCCTCGGCGCGGATCGATTCGCTTCCCTGCGCACCGATCAATACCACTTCGTCCTCGTTGTAGGCGCTGCCATCCGGGCCCAGGTCCAGCATGAACTGGTCCATGCAGATGCGGCCGACGATGGGCAGGCGGCGCCCGTGCACCAGCGCCTGCCCGCGCGAGGACAGCGCGCGCGGGAAACCGTCGCCGTAGCCGATCGGGATGGTCACGATGCGGGTGTCGTGCGGCGCCGTCCAGGTGGCGCCGTAGCTGACCGTGCTGCCGGCCCGCACCACCTTGAAGTACACGACCTGCGAAACCAGCGACAGCGCCGGCCGCAGGTCGATGCTCGGCCGCGAGGCCGGATCCGGCAGCACCCCGTACAGCACGATCCCGGGCCGCACCATGTCCAGCCAGGTCTGCGGGAAGTGCAGCACCCCGCCGGAATTGGCGAGGTGGCGCAGCGGCAGCGGTGCGCCGATGCGCGCGAAGTGCGCGCAAGCGTCCTCGAAGCGTTCGAGCTGTTGCAGGGTCATCGGCGATGCCGGGTCGTCGGCGCAGGCCAGGTGCGAATAGATGCCCTTCAGCACGCACCATTGCGATGCCACCGCCGCTTCGATGAAGGGCCCGGCGGAATAGCCGTGCACCCCGATCCGTTCCATCCCGGTGTCGATCTTGAGGTGGATGACCGCCTTGCGGCCCAGCGATTCTGCCGCGGCCTCGGCCTGGCGTAGCTTGTCCAGCGAGGACACGGTGATCTCGAGGCCGTGGACGATGAACTGCGCGACCTGCGGGCCGAAGATGCCGCCCAGCACCAGGATCGGGGTGGCGATCCCCGCCTTGCGCAGCGCGATCCCTTCCTCCACGAAGGCGACGCCGAGCTGGTCGACGCCCTGCGCCTCCAGCTGCCGCGCCACCGGCACCAGGCCATGCCCGTAGGCATTGGCCTTGACGATGCCCATCACCGGCACCCCGACATGGGCGCGGATCGCCCGCAGGTTGTGCGACAGCGCGTCGAGGTCGACGCGGATGCGGGTGGGGCGTTGGCCGAGGGCGTCGCTCATGGCGCTATTCGACCACATCTCGCCGTTGTTGCCCCGCCGTCGAGGCGCCGATGCCGTTCTTCCCGGCGGCGCCTGCGGGAAACGGCGAAGGCGTTATTCGAAGCTGCCCACCGAATCGTGCGCCAGGTTGTCGAAGCGGGTGTATTCGCCGAAGAATTTCAGCTTGAACGATCCGGTCGGGCCGTTGCGCTGCTTGCCGATGATGATCTCGGCCAGGCCCTTGTCCGGCGAATTTTCCTTGTTGTAGTAATCGTCGCGGTAGATGAACACGATCATGTCCGCGTCCTGCTCGATCGCGCCGGATTCGCGCAGGTCGGCCATCACCGGGCGCTTGTCGGCGCGCTGTTCCAGCGAGCGGTTGAGCTGCGACAGGGCGATCACCGGCACGTTGAGTTCCTTCGCCAGCGCCTTCAGCGAGCGCGAGATCTCCGAGATCTCGGTCGCGCGGTTCTCGCTGTTGCCCGGCACCGCCATCAGCTGCAGGTAGTCGATCATGATCAGGCCGAGGTCGTGCTCGCGCTTGAGCCGGCGCGCCTTGGCGCGCAGCACGTCCGGCGACAGCGCCGGGGTGTCGTCGATGAACACCTTGATGTCGCGCATCAGCTGGATCGCGCTGGACACGCGGCTCCAGTCCTCGTCCTCCAGGGCGCCGGTGCGCAGGCGGGTGGCGTTGACCCGGCCGACCGAGGAAATCATGCGCAGCGCGAGCTGGCTGGCCGACATTTCCATCGAGAACACCGCCACCGCCTTCTTCGACTTCAGCGCGGCGTATTCGGCGATGTTCAGCGCCAGCGTGGTCTTGCCCATCGACGGGCGCGCGGCCAGGATCACCAGGTCGGTGGGCTGCAGGCCGGCGGTCATCTCGTCGAATTCGGTGTAGCCGCTGGGGAGGCCGGTGATGCCGCCGCCATTCGCGTTGCGGGTCTGCAGCACGTCGAAGGCTTCGATCAGCGCCTTGCGCACCGGGGTGAAGTCCTGCTTGCCGCGCGCGCCGGCCTCGGCGATGGCGAAGACTTCCTGCTCGGCCTTGGCCAGCAGTTCGGCGGAATCGCGGCCTTCCGGCTGGAAGCCGTCGTTGACGATGCCGGTGCCGACGTCGATCAGCTGGCGCAGCACCGCCTTGTCGCGGACGATCTCGGCATAGGCCTTGATGTTGGCCGCGCTCGGCGTGGTGCTGGCCAGTTCGACCAGGTAGGCGCCGCCGGCGACCTGTTCGCCTAGCCCCTGCGAATCGAACCACTCGCCGAGGGTCACCGCGTCGAACGGCTTGTTCTTTTCCGCCAGTTCGCGGATCGCGCGGTAGATCAGCTGGTGGTCGCGGCGGTAGAAGTCGGCATCGGTGAGCTGGTCGGCGACGCGGTCGAACGCGTTCGGATCCAGCATCAGGCCGCCGAGCACGGCCTGCTCGGCATCCACCGACTGCGGCGGCACCCGCAACTGTTCGATGCGGGTGTCGTACTGGTCGCGACGCTGCTGCGGTCGTGCGCTCATCAGGTGGAAAGCTCCCCGTTGCGGTGCGTCATCGCGCACCGCTTGTTCTTGTTCGATGGCAGGCATCGTAGGGCGCATCGCGACCGAAGCGTTGCAGACAAGTCGTGGGACATCCTGTGGATAACCCGTCTCACCGGCTGCGACCACTGGAAACCGGCAGCGCCAAGCCGCCTCGGTCGCCGATCCGCCTGCAGGGGCGAGGCAAGCGTTTGCGAAGCGGGTACTCGCGGCGCGTCCCAGCGACCGAGGCGGCTTACGCGGCGGGTATCTCCACGAACAAAACGGGCGCCTTGCGGCGCCCGTTCGGCATCACGATGCAAACGACGCTTACGCGGCGTCCGGCACCACGACCACCTTGAGCTTGGTCTCGACGTCGGCGTGCAGGTGCACGACGATTTCGTGCTCGCCGGTGTGGCGCAGCGGGCCTTCGCCCATCACCACTTCCGACTTGCCGACTTCGACGCCGAGCTGCTTGGTGATCGCCTCGGCGATCTCGCGCGGGCCGACCGAGCCGTACAGCTTGCCTTCGGTCGAGGCGTTGGCGCTGATGGTGACGCTGGCGTCGGCCAGCTTGGCCTGGCGCGCGTTGGCGCCTTCCAGCGAGGCCTGGGCCTTGGCTTCGTAGTCGGCGCGCTTGGCTTCGAACTCGGCCAGGTTGGCGGCGGTGGCCGGCACGGCCTTGCCCTGCGGGACCAGGAAGTTGCGGCCGTAGCCCGGCTTGACGTTGACCTTGTCGCCGAGGTTGCCGAGGTTCACGACTTTCTGCAGGAGGATCAGTTGCATTTCAGTGCTCCGTATTCGTTAGCGGCGCGCGCGGCGCCGCAACGGTTGCTGTCCGAATGGACGGGCTTGCTCGATGAGAGCAGGTCAGACGTTGTGGTTGTCGGTGTACGGGATCAGGGCCAGGAAGCGGGCGCGCTTGACGGCCGACTGCAGCTGGCGCTGGTACTTCGACTTGGTGCCGGTGATGCGGCTGGGCACGATCTTGCCGGTCTCGGTCAGGTACTGGCGCAGGGTGTTGAGATCCTTGTAGTCGATCTCGGTCACGCCCTCGGCGGTGAACTTGCAGAACTTGCGGCGGCGGAAGAACTTGGACATGTCGAGGATTCCTTAGGCGGCTTCGGCGGATTCGGTGTCGCCAGTGCCGACGGCACTGTCGCTCTCGTCGTCGCGGCGGCGGCGGTCGCCGCGCTCCGGCTTGTCGCCCTTCTCGTCCTTGTTCTTCATGATCAGGGACTGTTCGGTCACCGCGTCGTCGCGGCGCATCACCAGGTGGCGCAGCACGGCGTCGTTGAAGCGGAAGCCGTCGACCAGTTCGTCGAGCACGGCCTGCTCGGCTTCCACGTTCATCAGCACGTAGTGGGCCTTGACCAGGTTCTGGATCGGGTACGCCAGCTGGCGGCGGCCCCAGTCTTCCAGGCGGTGGATGGTGCCGTTGCCGGCTTCGATCGAGCCCTTGTAGCGCTCGATCATGGCGGGCACCTGCTCGCTCTGGTCCGGATGGACCAGGAACACGATTTCGTAATGACGCATTGTCGTTTCCTTGTGGATATCAACCGGCGATGCCGGATGGGATAGCCCTCGGCCACCTGTTCCGCGATGCGGTCGGGCGCGTTCGGGCAAGAACTCCCGCTGCATGCCTAGCAGAGCGGGAGCCCGATAGTATGGAGGATCAATGACTTGGGCGCAAATCCTGCGCCCGGGGCCGGTCAGGCGGCCTTGTCGGCGTCGGTGGTGAACGACTCGCCGCAGCCGCACTCGCCGGCCACGTTCGGGTTGCGGAACACGAACTGCTCGTTCAGCCCCTGCTTGATGAAGTCGATCTCGGTGCCGTCCACCAGCGGCAGGCTGGCGGCATCCACGTAGATGCCGATGCCGCCGGCGTCGAACACGGTGTCGTCCGGGTCCATGCCGCGGGCCATGTCCACCTTGTAGCCCCAGCCGGAGCAGCCGGTCTTGGCCACGCCGAAACGCAGGCCCAGCGCGGCCGGGTCGGCATCGAGGTAGCCCTGGATGCGGGCGTGGGCGGATTCGGTGAGGGTGATGGCCATGCGTGGATTGTAGCTCCGGTAAACTTCCCCTCCTATTTCGATGCTGGAACGCAGGATTTCAAGATGACGAGCATGTCGGTAGCCCAGGCATTGGCCGGACACGCGCCCGAGGGCGGGCAAGTGACCGTGAAGGGCTGGGTGCGCACCCGCCGCGATTCCAAGGCCGGCCTGAGTTTCGTCAACGTCAGCGACGGTTCCTGCTTCGCGCCGATCCAGGTGGTGGCGCCGGACACCCTGCCCAACTACGAGTCCGAGGTGAAGCACCTGACCACCAGCTGCGCGGTGATCTGCACCGGCACCCTGGTGAAGTCGCAGGGCCAGGGCCAGAGCTTCGAGCTGCAGGCATCGAACATCGAAGTCACCGGCTGGGTCGAGGATCCCCTCACCTACCCGATGCAGCCCAAGCAGCACTCGCTGGAATACCTGCGCGAATTCGCCCACCTGCGCCCGCGCACCAACCTGTTCGGCGCGGTCACCCGCATCCGCCATTGCCTGGCGCAGGCCGTGCACCGCTTCTTCCACGAGCGCCAGTTCTACTGGATCAGCACGCCGATCATCACCACCTCCGATGCCGAAGGCGCCGGCCAGATGTTCCGCGTGTCGACCCTGGACATGGCCAACCTGCCGCGCGGCAAGGACGGCCAGGTCGATTTCAGCCGCGACTTCTTCGGCAAGGAAACCTTCCTGACCGTGTCCGGCCAGCTCAATGTCGAGGCGTACTGCCTGGCGCTGAGCAAGGTCTATACCTTCGGCCCGACCTTCCGCGCCGAGAACAGCAACACCACCCGCCACCTGGCCGAGTTCTGGATGATCGAGCCGGAGATCGCCTTCGCCGATCTCAACGACGATGCCGACCTCGCCGAGGACTTCCTCAAGTACCTGTTCCGCGCGGTGCTGGACGAACGCGGTGACGACATGGCCTTCATCGCCGAGCGCGTGCAGAAGGACGCGATCACCCGGCTGGAAGGCTTCATCAACGCACCGTTCGAGCGCATCGACTACAGCGACGCGATCGGCCTGCTGCAGAAGTCCGGCAAGAAGTTCGAGTTCCCGGTCGAATGGGGCCTGGACCTGCAGACCGAGCACGAGCGCTGGCTGACCGAGGAACACGTGGGCCGCCCGGTGGTGGTGATGAACTACCCGGAACAGATCAAGGCCTTCTACATGCGCATCAACGACGATGGCCGCACCGTCGCCGCGATGGACGTGCTGGCGCCCGGCATCGGCGAGATCATCGGCGGCAGCCAGCGCGAGGAACGCCTGGACGTCCTCGACGCGCGCATGGCGCAGTTCGGCCTGGATCCGGAGCACTACGGCTGGTACCGCGATTTCCGCCGCTACGGCACCGTGCCGCATGCCGGTTTCGGCCTCGGTTTCGAACGCCTGGTGGTCTACGTCTGCGGGCTGGCCAACATCCGCGACGCGATCGCCTACCCGCGCGCGCCCGGCAGCGCGGAGTTCTAAGCGGTGGATCCGGATCTCGTCCTGTTCTTCGCCCTGCTCGCGTTCGCGATTGCCATCGCCGGCGCGACCGCGTTCGTGATCTTCTGGCCGCTGTGCCTGGTGCATATCCGCGACCGCCATCCGCAGATCACCGCGCAGCTGGGCGAAGGCGCGTTCCTGAAACCGCGTGCGCTGTGGTGGTTGCTGCGCGGCGACTACCGCGCCACCCCGGACCGCAACCTGTCGGGCCTGGCCACGCCGTCGCGTATTTCACTGTTGGTGATCCTGGGCGGCATTGCGATGGGTGGCGTGTTGTGGGTCATCGGGAAGGCATTGTCATGAACGACGCGAACAACGACAGCTGGTGGCTGGCCACCCTCGGCCGCACCATCGTCTGGGCCCGCCTGCGCGAACGCGAGGCCGGCACCGCCGAGGTCTTCGACAGCGACGGCACCACCCTGCCCTACGACAGCATGGACACCGCCCGCGCGGCGCTGATGGATGCGGAATTCGTCGAATTCGACGGCCTGGACGAGGACGATGCGCTGGAGCGCGGGTTCTCGCTGGGCGAGGTATCGCCGCCGTCCGCACGGCACGACGACGCATTGCGCGGATTGATGGTGCAGCAACTTGGAAGGCGCGCCTGATGAACCTCGACCTCGGCGGCAAACACGCGCTGGTCTGTGGTGGCTCCGAAGGCATCGGCCGAGCTACTGCCATCGAACTGGCGTTGCTTGGCGCGGATATCACCCTGCTCGCCCGTCGCGAAGAGGCCCTGCGCGAGACGCTGGCCGCACTGTCGGCGAATGGCACGCAAAAGCACGGTTATCTCGTCGCAGACGTGTCGCAGATGCAGGCACTGGGCAAAGACGTGGCGGCGCTGGCCGCCGGCAAGCCCGTGCAGATCCTGATCAACAACACCGGCGGCCCGCCGGGCGGTGCCGCGCATGCGGCCGGCATCGAGGCCTACCTTGACGCCTTCAACAAGCACCTCGTCGCCAACCAGACCCTGCTGCAGGCGGTGCTGCCGGGCATGCGCGTCGCGCACTGGGGCCGCATCGTCAACGTGATCTCGACCTCGGTGTACGAGCCGATCCCCAATCTCGGCGTGTCCAACACCATCCGCGGCGCGGTGGCGAGCTGGGCCAAGACCCTGTCGCGCGAACTCGGCGGCGACGGCATCACCGTCAACAACGTGCTGCCCGGCTACACCCGCACCCAGCGGCTGGACCAGATCCTGACGGATCGCAGCGCGGCCAGCGGCAAGCCGCAGGACGAGATCGCCAAGGCGATGCTGGCCAGCGTGCCGGCCGGCCGTTTCGCCGAGGCCGGCGAGATCGGCGGCGTCATCGCCTTCCTGTGCACGCAGGCCGCCGCCTACGTCAACGGCCAGTCGCTCGCGGTGGATGGCGGCCGCATGCAGTCGATCTGATCGGCAGCGCGGAGCTTTCGCTCTAAACTAGCGGGATGCAACGCGACCCGCACTGGATCGATGGCAAGCCGGCGATGCCCGCCACCGGGCAATGGCTGGACGTGTTCGACCCCGCCACGCGCGAAGTCGCCTCGCAGGTCGCCGATGGCGATGCGCGCGATGTCGATGCCGCGGTCGCCGCGGCACAGGCCGCCTTCCCCGCATGGTCCGCGTTGCCGAACAGCGCACGTGCGCAGTGGATGGAGCGGTTGGCCGATGCGCTGGAAGCGCGCATCGAGGACTTCGCCCGCACCGAAGCGATCGACGGCGGCAAGCCGCTGGCGCTGGCCCGCGACATCGAGATCCCGCGCGCGATCAGCAACCTGCGCTTCTTCGCCCATGCGGCCACCCAGTTCGCCAGCGAATCGCACCACGGCGAAGCCGGGCTGAACTACACGCTGCGCTTGCCGCTGGGCGTGGTCGGCTGCATCAGCCCGTGGAACCTGCCGCTGTACCTGTTCACCTGGAAGATCGCGCCGGCGCTGGCGGCGGGCAATACCGTGGTCGCCAAGCCCTCCGAGGTCACGCCGCGCACGGCGACGATGTTGGCCGCATTGGCGGCGGAGATCGGGTTTCCGGCCGGCGTGCTCAATGTGGTCAATGGCCTCGGCCCGAAGGTGGGCGAAGCCATCGTGCAACACCCTTCCACCAAGGCGATCAGTTTCACCGGCAGCAGCGCGGTGGGCCGCCGCATCGCCGGCATCACCGGGCCGATGCTGAAGAAGACTTCGCTGGAACTTGGCGGAAAGAACGCGACGCTGGTGTTCGCCGACAGCGACTGGCGCAAGCATCTCGATACCCTCGTCCGCAGCGCGTTCCAGAACAGCGGGCAGATCTGCCTGTGCGGCTCGCGGCTGCTGATCGAACGCGGCATTTACGACGAGTTCCGCGATGCCTTCGTCGCGCGCGTGCAGGCGCTGCGTATCGGCGCTCCGCTGGATGCCGGCACCCAGCTCGGCCCCTTGGTCTCGCAGGCGCAGTTCGACAAGGTGCTGGCCTGCATCCGGCGCGCCCGCGACGAAGGCGGCCGCGTGCTGTGCGGCGGTACCGCCATCGATCGCCCCGGCTGGTTCATCGCGCCGACGGTGATCGACGGCCTCGGTCCCGAATGCGCCACCAATCGCGAGGAAATCTTCGGCCCCGTGGTGACGTTGCAGGCCTTCGATTCCGATCAAGACGCGCTGCAACTCGCCAATGCCGGCGAGTACGGTTTGTCGGCATCCCTCTTCACCAACGATCTCTCGCGCGCGCATCGTCTTGCCGCCGGCTTGCGCGTCGGCATGGTCTGGATCAACACCTGGTTGATGCGCGACCTGCGCACGCCGTTCGGCGGCAGCGGCGCCTCCGGCCTCGGCCGCGAGGGTGGATTCGAAGCGATGCGTTTCTTCACCGAACCCCGCAACATAGGAATCGCACTCTGATGCCCACCCTGGAGACGCTGCTACGCAACAACCGCGACTGGGCCGAACGCGTCTCGCGCGAGGACCCGGGCTTCTTCGAACGGCTGTCGAAGCAGCAGGCGCCGAAATACCTGTGGATCGGCTGCTCGGATTCGCGGGTGCCGGCGAACCAGGTGGTGGACCTCGCGCCGGGCGAAGTCTTCGTCCATCGCAACATCGCCAATGTCGTGGTGCACACCGATCTCAATTGCCTGTCGGTGATCCAGTTCGCCGTCGACGTGCTCAAGGTGGAGCACATCCTCGTGGTCGGCCACTACGGCTGCGGCGGCGTGCATGCGGCGCTGCACGGCAGCCGCGTCGGCCTTGCCGACAACTGGATCCGGCATGTCGGCGACGTGGCCGCCAAGCACCAGGCGGTGCTCGACGCCATGGGCGATCCGGAACTGCAGCACGACCGCCTGTGCGAGCTCAATGCACTGGAGCAGGTGGTGAACGTCTGCCAGACCACCATCGTGCGCGATGCCTGGATGCGCGGACAGAAGCTGGTGGTGCATGGCTGGGTCTATACCCTTCGCGATGGCCGGGTGCACGACCTCGCGCTGAACGTCGCCGCGCCGGAACAACTCGAACCGCAATATGCGGCGGCACTCGAGGCCATCCGCAGCGACCGCGAGGACCGCTGATGTCCGACGCCATCCATGCCGGCAACGCGCCGAAAGCCGTCGGCAGCTACCCGCACGCGCGCCGCGTCGGCAACACGCTGTACCTGTCCGGCATCGGTCCGCGCGATCCGCAGACGAATGCGATTGCCGGCAACGAATACTTCGCCGACGGCCGCGTGCGCAAGTACGACATCGAAGCGCAGGCGCGCGCGGTGTTCGCCAACGTGCGCGCGGTGCTCGACGCCAGCGGCGCACGCTGGGACGACCTGGTCGACGTGACCGTCTACCTCACCGACATGGCCCGCGACTTCAAGGCCTACAACGCGGTGTGGGCCGAGCATTTCCCCGATGCCGCCGCCGCGCCCTGCCGCACCACGCTGGGCATCACCGCCCTGCCCACGCCGATTGCGATCGAACTGAAGTGCGTCGCGCAGCTGAAGGAGTAAGCCCATGCCCCTGCCCGGACCGATCAACCTGCAGGCCTGGATCGACGAACACCGCCACCTGCTGAAGCCGCCGGTCGGCAACAAGTGCATCGTGGACGACCAGTACATCGTGATGATCGTAGGCGGGCCGAACGCACGCACGGACTACCACTGCGAGGACGGCCCGGAGTGGTTCTACCAACTGGAAGGCGAGATGGTCCTGCGCATCCAGGAGGACGGTGCGGCCCGCGACATCCCGATCCGCGCCGGCGACATGTTCTACCTGCCGCCGCGCGTACCGCATTCGCCGCAGCGGATGCCGGGCAGCGTCGGCCTGGTGATCGAGCGCAAGCGCCTGGCCCACGAGGACGACGCGCTGATGTGGTTCTGCGTGAGCTGCAACCACAAGCTGTACGAGGAATCCTTCCACCTGGTCGACATCGAGCAGGACTTCTTCCGCGTGTTCGAGCGGTTCTACCGCGACGATGCGCTGCGCACCTGCACGCAATGCGGCACGCTGAACCCGCGGCCGCAGCGCTACGAGATGCAGGGCACGCAGGCGGACATCACCTGATGTTGAAGATCGATACCCACGCCCATTACCTGCCGCGCGACTGGCCCGACCTCGCCGCGAAATACGGCGATTCCCGCTTCCCGGTGATCCACCACGGCGACGATGGCCGCCACCGCATCTACAAGGACGGCAAGTTCTTCCGCGAGATCTGGCCGAAGACCTGGGACCCGCAGATCCGCATCGACGACTACGCCGGCTTCGGCGTGCAGGTGCAGGTGCTCTCCACGGTGCCGGTGATGTTCAGCGAATGGGCCAAGCCGCACCACGCGCTGGAACTGCATCGCGCGCTCAACGACCACATGGCACGGACCTGCCGCGACTACCCGCGCCACTACGCCGGCATCGGCACGGTGCCCCTGCAGAGCCCGCAGCTCGCCATTCGCGAACTCGAGCGCTGCATGGACGAACTCGGCCTGCAGGGCGTGCAGATCGGTTCGCACATCAACGGCCCGAACGACGCACACTGGAACCTGGACGCGCCGGAACTGTTCGAGTTCTTCCAGGCCGCCAGCGACCTCGGCGCTGCGATCCTGGTGCATCCGTGGGACATGATGGGCACCGACACCATGCCCAAGTACTGGCTGCCGTGGCTGGTGGGCATGCCGGCGGAACAGTCGCGCGCGGCCTGCTGCCTGGTGTTCGGCGGCGTGCTGGAGCGGTTGCCGAAATTGCGCGTGTGCATGGCGCATGGCGGCGGCAGCTTCCCGTACACCATCGGCCGCATCGAGCACGGCTTCAACATGCGGCCCGACCTGGTCGCCACCGACAATTTCCGCAACCCGCGCGAATACCTGAAGCGGCTGTATTTCGATTCCTGGGTCGCCGACGACGCGGCGCTGCGCTACCTGCTCGAGGCCTGCGGCAGCGAGCGGGTGATGCTCGGCACCGACTATCCCTTCCCGCTCGGCGAACAGGTGCCGGGCGAAGGCATCGAACGCCTCGCGCTGGACGAGGCGCAACGCGCCCGCATCTACCACGGCACCGCGCTGGAATGGCTCGGCCTGCCCGCATCGAGGTTCGCATGACCGAACTCTTCACCGACGCCTACGCGCAATCGCGCGATGCCGCCGATCCGTTGCGCGCCTTCCGCGACGAATTCTTCATCCCGCAGCACGGCGGCAAGCCGCAGGCCTACTTCGTCGGCAACTCGCTGGGCCTGCAGCCGAAGGGCGCGCGCGCGCATGTCGAGGAAGTGCTGGACAAGTGGGCGACCGAAGCGGTGGAAGGCCACTTCACCGGCAGTGCGCAATGGATGCCCTACCACGAGCTGGTGCGCGACCCGCTGGCGCGCGTGGTCGGCGCGCAGCCGTCCGAAGTGGTGGCGATGAATTCGCTGACCGCCAACCTGCACCTGATGCTGGTCAGCTTCTACCAGCCGACCATCGAGCGCACCGCGATCCTGGTCGAGGCCGGCAGCTTCCCGTCGGATCGCTACGCGGTGGAATCACAACTGAAATACCGTGGCCTGCCGCCGCAGCACACCCTGATCGAAGTCGAACCGGATCAACCCGACGGCACGTTCTCGATGCAGGCGATCGAACGCGCGATCAACGAGAACGCCAAGCGATTGGCATTGATCCTGTGGCCCGGCGTGCAATACCGCACCGGCCAGGCCTTCGACCTGAAGGAAATCGCGCGGCTTGGCCATGCGGCGGGCGCCATCGTCGGTTTCGACCTCGCCCATGCGGTCGGCAACCTGCCGCTGCAGCTGCACGACAGCGGCGCCGATTTCGCCGTGTGGTGCCACTACAAATACATGAACTCAGGCCCCGGTGCGGTGGCAGGCTGCTTCGTGCACGAGCGCCATGCGCGCACCCAGCGCCCGCGCTTCGCCGGCTGGTGGGGCAACAACCAGGACGTGCGCTTCAAGATGGGGCCGCAGTTCGATCCCACGCCCGGCGCCGATGGCTGGCAGCTGAGCAATCCGCCGATCCTCGGGCTTGCGCCGCTGCGCGCCTCGCTCGATCAATACGACCGCGCGACGATGCCGGCGCTGCGCGCCAAGTCCGAGTCGCTGACCGGTTACCTCGAACAATTGATCGATGCCGACCTGCGCGACGTGCTGCAGGTCGTGACCCCGCGCGATGTTGCGCAGCGCGGCTGCCAACTCTCCATCCGCGTGATCGGCGGGCGCGAGCGCGGGCGCGAATTGTTCGAGTTCCTCGCCTCGCGTGGTGTGCTCGGCGACTGGCGCGAACCCGACGTGATCCGCATCTCGCCGGTGCCGCTCTACAACACCCATGCCGACGTGCTGCGCTTCGCCAACACCGTGCGGGAGTGGCGCGATGCAAGCTGATGCGCGCGAGCTGACCATCATCGGCGGCGGCCTAGCCGGCGCCCTACTCGCCACCCTGCTCGCCCAGCGCGGTTGGGCGGTCGACGTGTACGAACGCCGCGGCGATCCGCGCGTGCACGGCTATGCCGGCGGCCGTTCGATCAACCTCGCGCTGGCCGAACGCGGCCTGCATGCCCTGCGCCAGGCCGGCGCCGACGGCGAGGTGATGAAGCAGGCGGTGATGATGCGCGGCCGCTACGTGCATCCGTTGCACGGCGAGCCCGGCCTGCAGCGCTACGGCCGCGACGATTCCGAGGTGATCTGGTCGATCAGCCGCGGCGAGCTCAATATCGTCCTGCTCGACATCGCCGAATCGCATGGCGCGCGCCTGCATTTCGACCACGGCCTGGAGCGCGTCGATTTCGATGCGGGGCTGGCCGCGTTCCGCCACCACGAGATCGAGGTGGTGCGTCCTTTCCGCGCACTGGTCGGTGCGGATGGCGCGGGTTCGACCCTGCGCGGGCAGATCGGCAAGGTGCTGCCGCTCAACGAGCGCACCGACTGGCTGGACCACGGCTACAAGGAGCTGGAGATCCCGCCGGCCGCCAACGGCGATTTCCGCATCGAGCCGAACGCGCTGCACATCTGGCCGCGTGGCCATTACATGTGCATCGCCCTGCCCAACGACGAGCGCACCTTCACCGTCACCCTGTTCATGCCGCACAAGGGCGATTACCCGTGCTTCGAGCAGGTGCAGGACGCCGACGACGCGCAGGCGCTGTTCGAACGCGATTTCCCGGACACGTTGCCGTTGATCCCCGCCTTGCGCCACGACTACGAGGCGAACCCGGTCGGCACGCTCGGCACGCTGTACCTCGACCGCTGGCATCTTGATGGCCGCGCGGTGCTGGTCGGCGATGCGGCCCACGCGATGGTGCCGTTCCACGGCCAGGGCATGAACTGTGCGTTCGAGGACTGCGTGGCGCTGGCCGACCACCTCGCCGCGAACGCGTCGCTCGCCGATGCCTTCGCCGCGTTCGAAGCCCAGCGCAAGCCGGACGCGGAAGCGATCCAGCAGATGGCGCTGGAGAACTACATCGAGATGCGCGACAAGGTCAACGATGCCGCTTTCCTGTTGCAGCGCGCACTGGAACTGGCGCTGCAGGAACGCCATCCGGGCCGTTTCGTGCCGCATTACGCGATGGTCAGCTTCATGCGCATCCCGTATTCGGTCGCCTTGCATCGCAGCGAGATCCAGCGCGAGATCCTGGTCGATGCCACGCGCGGGCTCGCATCGCTGGAGGCCGTCGATTGGGCCGCGGTCGATGCCGCCGTGCTGGCGAAACTCGCCCCGCTGGCAGACGCGCCGGCGTGAGCGCCAGCTTCCTGTTCTACGACCTCGAGACCTTCGGCGCCGACCCGCGCCGCAGCCGCATCGCCCAGTTCGCGGCGATCCGCACCGACGAGGCCTTGAACGAAATCGACGCGCCGATCTCGTTCTTCGTGCAGCCGGCCGACGACCTGCTGCCCTCGCCCGTCGCCACCCTGATCACCGGGATCGCCCCGCAGGACGCACTGCGCGATGGCGTCAACGAAGCCGCCGCGTTCGCCCGCATCGTCGAGGAGATGGCGCGACCGGAGACCTGCAGCGCCGGCTACAACTCGATCCGCTTCGACGACGAATTCGTCCGTTACGGCCTGTACCGCAACTTCCACGATGCCTACGAACGCGAATGGAAAGCCGGCAATTCGCGCTGGGACGTGCTGGATGCGTTGCGGCTGATGCATGCGCTGCGCCCCGAAGGCATCGCCTGGCGGCAGCGCGAGGACGGCGGCGGCACCAGCTTCAAGCTTGAACACCTCGCCGAGGACAACGGCCTGCGCATCGGCGACGCGCACGAAGCCTTGAGCGACGTGCGCGCGACCATCGGCATCGCCCGCCTGTTCCGCCAGCACCAGCCGCGGCTGTGGGACTACGCGCTGCGCCTGCGCAACAAGCGCTATGCCGCGTCGCTGCTCGACACCACCGACATGACCCCGCTGCTGCATGTGTCGCAGCGCTATCCCGCCTCGCGCCTGTGCGCCGCGCCGGTGATCCCGCTGGCGCGGCATCCGCAGATCGATGCGCGGGTGATCGTGCTCGACCTCGACAGCGAACCGGACGCCCTGCTCGACCTCGATGCCGACGCCATCGCCGAACGCCTGTACATCCGACAGGCCGACCTGCCGGAAGGCGAAGCGCGGGTGCCGCTGAAGGAAGTGCATACCAACAAATGCCCGGCGCTGGTCGCCTGGGAGCACCTGCGCGAGGCGGATTTCGCCTGGCTCGGCATCGATCCCGACGCCGTCCAGCGCCGCGCGGCGCGCGTCCGTGCCGCCGGCCCGGCGATTGCCGAAAAGGTGCGCCGCGTGTTCGCCCGCGAACGCCCGGCCGACAGCGTGGACGTCGATGCGGCCTTGTACGACGGCTTCATCGGCGATGGCGACAAGCGCCTGTTCGCGCAGGTGCGCGGCACGCCGCCGCACCTGCTGGCGAAGGCGCAGTACGCCTTCCGCGACGAACGCCTGCCGGAACTGCTGTTCCGCTATCGCGCGCGCAACTGGCCGGACAGCCTGTTGCCGGCCGAACGCGAACGCTGGAACGCGTATCGCCGCGAGCGGTTGGACATCGACAGCGGCCTGTCCGAATGCACCTTTGCCCGGTTGCGCGATGAGATCGCGCAGCTGCGGCCAGTCCATGCCGGCGCTGGCGACAAGCAGGTGCTGCTCGATCGCTTGCTCGCCTGGGCGGACCGCATCGACGCCGGCTTGCGCTGAGCCGGCAATACCGCCGGCCGCAGGCGTAGGCGCGAGATGGCTACGCAAGATCCCGTGCGCGGCCTCGCCGTCGACGCGGGAAACGAGGCCGCCACGCTGCGCCCGCCTGCGCAACACTGGTTGCGGCATGGATGGATCCCGGCCAGTGCGGCCGGTCCTGGCGGCATTTTTCCGGCGGCGATGACGCAGCGCATGGAATGCGGCAAGCGGAACGCAACGGCCGGCGCCGGCGCCACGGGCATCGCCTGCGCGCCGCGCGGTCCCGAGCGACGGCGCCAAGGCGACGACGACCGGGCTTGCCCGGCCGCCGTGGTTTGCGCAGGATGCACGCACCCCCGTTGCAGGTGTCCGGATGAACAGGAAAGCGAAATGGCTGCTGGCCAGCCTGGCGGTCGTGCTGCTGGCGCTGCTGGCCTTCGTCGCCGCCGGCCCGTGGCTGGCGATCAACGGCATCCGCAACGTGATCGCCGCCGGCGCATATGGCGAACTGTGGCGCTTCGTCGATTTCGCAAGGTTGCGGGAAAGCATCGCGCCGCAGGTCCAGGCGCGGATCGCGGAGGGCATCGTCGACCGCGTCGGGCACGGGCAGACCGCGGAAGCGATCGGCGGCGTCACCGCCCTGATTTCGGAACCTGCGATCGATGCGATGGTGTCCCCGGTCGGCGTCGCCACCCTGCTGCACGGGAGCGCGCTGGCCCGCCGGATCGCGGGCGAGAAGGACGCCGACGGCAAGGTGCGTGCGGCCGATCCGCTGAAGGATGCGAAGACCGGCTACGAGTCGCTGTCCTTGTTCACCGCGACCGTGCAGAACGACGAAGGCAAGCCCGTCGTGTTCGAATTCAGCCGCAGCGGGATGACCTGGAAGCTGACCGGCATCCGGCTTCCCGACTAGCGCGGCGCTTGCCGCGCCGCGGGTGCAAGGCCGGCAGGCGGCGAGCGCATCCGCCGCGGACAACCCGCCGCGCAGGCTGCGGCTCAATCGTTGGCGACACCGTGCGGCACATGTCCGGCGGCGACATGGCGGCGCGCCGAATCGATGTTGTGCGGCGAATCGTCGAAGAAGATGTCGGCGCCGAAGGCTTCCAGGAACGGGCCCTTGTCGCGGCCGCCGAGGAACAGCGCCTCGTCCAGGCGCACCTCCCATTCGCGCAGGGTGCGGATCACGCGTTCGTGCGCCGGCGCGGAGCGCGCGGTCACCAGCGCGGTGCGGATCGGCGCGCCGTCGCCGGCCGGGAACGCGGCCTGGAGGTCGTGCAGGGCGGACAGGAAGCCGCGGAACGGCCCGCCGGACAAGGGCTCGCGGGCGCGCTCGCGCTCATGGCGGCCGAACGCCTCCACCCCGTGCTCGCGCGAGACGCGTTCGCTTTCGTCGCCGAAGATCACCGCGTCGCCGTCGAATGCGATGCGCAACTGGTCGTGCTCCGATTCGCTGGCCTTGGCCGGCAGGATGGTGGCGGCGGCGATCCCCGCTTCCAGCGCCCGCCGCACCGATTCCGGGTTCGCCGACAGGAACAGCTGGGTGCCGAACGGCTTGATGTAGGGCCACACCGGCGCGCCCGAGGTGAAGGTGGCGCGGCGGATGTCGAGGCCGAAATGCTGGATCGAGTTGAAGATGCGCAGGCCGGTGTCGGACGAATTGCGCGACAGCAGGATGACCTCGACGCGCGGCGCCTGCGCCGGGGCGGTCGCGTTCAAGGCCAGCAGCTTGCGCACCAGCGGGAAGGCGATGCCGGGGTCCAGCAGGTCGTCCTCGCGCGCGCGCTGGTAGTCGGCATACGCCTTGACGCCCTTGGCCTCGAACAGGCCGTGGCTGTCCTCGAGGTGGAACAACGCGCGCGCGGTGATCGCGACGGTCAGGGTGGCGACGGGCTCGGGCATGGCCGCATTGTCCGCGATCCCGGTCGCAATATCCGCGACATGCGGCTGTGCGGGCATCGGCGCCATGAAGCCCGCCCCGATGTCCCGGCAGGAACAGGTCGACGAGCTGCGCATGATCGGCGAATCGCGTGCGGCGCCCGCCTGCAGCGTGCTCGCCATCGGCGGATTCGCCGCTGCCGCCCCGGTGGAGGAACAATCCCCGCGGGCGCTGTGCCTGTTCCTCGCGGGTTGCGCCAGCCTGGTCGGGCTTGCCGCCGGTTTGGCCTGGGGCATGTGCGCAACGCCGCCGCCGCGACCCGCAAGGGGCGACGCGAACCCGCGCCCCTGGCCCTGCGCCACGGGGAAAGCGACGAGGATGGCGATCATCCGCGCGGCCTGCTCTGCCCCGCGGCGCGGCATGCGCAGGCCTGCGACATCCATTTCGTGAACAACCGCGGGTGGAAACCGGGCGTTGGCGCCATCCAGGTCGAGGCGGTCTACCTCAGCGACATCGCCTGGCCGGTCCTGATGGTCCATCCGGAGGCATCCTCTGGCCGCCCGGCGAAACGGCCCGACTGAGGGGCCAGTTCAGGAGGTGAACTGCTCGGCGAGGATGCGCTCCTCGAGGTTGTGCTCGGGATCGAACAGCAGGGTCACGCTGCGTTCGCGCTGTTCGCGCACCAGCACCTCGGTGACGTCGCGCACCTCGTGCGAGTCGGCGGTGGCGCTGACCGGGCGCTTGTGCGGGTCGAGCACGCGGAAGCGCACTTCGGTACCGGACTTCAGCACCGCACCGCGCCAGCGCCGCGGGCGGAACGGCGCGATCGGGGTCAGCGCCATCACGTTCGCGCCTAGCGGCAGGATCGGGCCGCTGGCGGAGAAGTTGTAGGCGGTGCTGCCGGCCGGGGTGGCGACCATCACCCCGTCGCAGATCAGTTCGTCCAGCCGCAGCTGGCCGTTGAGTTCGATGCCGACGTGCGCGGCCTGCCTGGTCTGGCGCAGCAAGGAGACCTCGTTGTAGGCCAGCGAGCCGACGGTCGCGCCGGATTCGGTCTGCGCCAGCATTTCCAGCGGATGCAGCACGGCGGGCTCGGCGGTCGCGATCCGCTGCTGCAGGTCGTCGCCGCGGTGATGGTTCATCAGGAAGCCGACCGTGCCCAGCTTCATCCCGTACACCGGCTTGCCGAGCGCGCCGTGCCGATGCAGGGTCTGCAGCATGAAGCCGTCGCCGCCCAGCGCGACCAGCACGTCGGCCTCCTGCGGCGCGTGGGAGCCGTGGATGGCGGTCAACGCCTGCAGCGCGGCCTGCGCGTCGTCAGTGGGACTGGCCAGCAATGCGAGTCGGGGCATGCTCATGGCCTGAGCATACCCCGAACCCGTTGCTCCTTTCCCTCGCGGAAAGGAGCGATCCGCATCAGCTGCGCGAGGCCAACTGCGCGAGGCGCTGCACCGCGACCGAGGCGGTCGGGTAGTCGAGCGTCTTCTGCGCGGCGAGCTCGTTGAGCATCGACAGGGTGAACCGCAGCGCGGCGTCGTCGCGCTCCAGCCAGCTCTTGACCTTGGCGTCGGCATTGGCGCCGGGCCGCGCCAGCACCTGCTGCACCAGCGCACGCTGCTGGGTGGCCAGTTCTTCGCGCAGCACGCCGCGCGCCACCGCATGCCAACGGCCTTCCACCGGCAAGGCGTCGATCTGTTCCTGCAACCACGGCAGGTTGAGCGCATCGCCGATGCGGAAGTGCACCTTGGCCACGTCCACCGGCTTCAGCTTGCGCTCGCGCGCGACCTCGATGATGTCCGCGCACGGCTCCAGGTACGGCAGCGCCGCGAGCTGGGCCGCCAGTTCCTGCGGCACGCCATGCGCGCGCCAGTTGCGCAGGCTGGCCTCGTAGGCCGGGCGTTGCGCGGACGGCAGGATGCCTTCGCCGGCGCGGATGTCGCGGAAGCCGTCGTGGTAGCGCGCCACCGCGGTGGCGATGTCCGGGATGTCGCCGGCGCGCGACAGCAGCCAGCGCGTGAACGTCCTCTGCAGGTTCCAGATCACCTGCAGCGCGTCGATCTGCACCGACTCGGCGACCTTGCCGTCGAGCGCGTCGATCTTCGCCCACAGCTCGCGCGCATCCAGGGTCTCGCGGGTGATGGTGAAGGCCTTGGCGACCTCGCCCGGGCTGCGCCCGCTGTCTTCCTGCATGCGCAGCAGGAAGGTCGCGCCCATCCGGTTGATGGTCGAGTTGGTCACCGCGGTGGCGATGATTTCGCGCTTCAGCCGGTGCTGCTGCATCGCCTTGGCGTACTTCGCCTGCAGCGGCTGCGGGAAGTAGCGCTCCAGCTCCTTGCTCAGGTACGGGTCTTCCGGCACGTCGGAATCCAGCAGCTGCTGGAACGCGACCAGCTTGGAGTACGACAGCAGCACCGCCAGTTCCGGGCGGGTCAGCCCCAGGCCGCGCGCCTTGCGCTCGGCGATCTCGGCGTCGGAGGGCAGGTATTCGATCTGCCGGTCGAGCAGGCCCTGCGCTTCCAGCGTGCGGATGAAGTGCTGCTTGGAGCCCAGCCGCGACACGCTCATCCGCTCCATCAGGCTGATCGCCTGGTTCTGCCGGTAGTTGTCGTTGAGCACCAGGTCGGCGACCTCGTTGGTCATCGACGCCAGCAGCTTGTTGCGCTCGGGCAGGCTCAGCTTCTTCTTCTGCACCTCGCCGTTGAGCAGGATCTTGATGTTCACCTCGTGGTCGGAGGTGTCCACGCCGGCCGAGTTGTCGATGAAGTCGGTGTTGAGCAGCACGCCGTGCTGCGCCGCCTCGATCCGGCCGAGCTGGGTCAGGCCGAGGTTGCCGCCCTCGCCCACCACCTTGCAGCGCAGCTGGCTGCCGTCGACGCGCAGGCCGTTGTTGGCGCGGTCGCCGACGTCGGCGTTGTTCTCGCGGCTGGACTTCACGTAGGTGCCGATGCCGCCGTTCCACAGCAGGTCGACCGGCGCCTTGAGGATGGCGCTCATCAGTTCCATCGGGCTCATCGAGGCGGCATCGGTTTCGATGCCGAGCGCGGCCTTCGCCTCCGCCGACAGCGGGATCGACTTCGCGCTGCGCGGCCACACGCCGCCGCCCTTGCTGATCAGCGCCTTGTCGTAGTCCTCCCAGCTCGAGCGCGCCAGCTTGAACATGCGCGCGCGCTCCTTGAAGGTGGCGGCGGCATCCGGGTTCGGGTCGATGAAGATGTGGCGGTGGTCGAACGCGGCCACCAGGCGGATGTGCTTGCTCAGCAGCATGCCGTTGCCGAACACGTCGCCGGACATGTCGCCGATGCCGGTGCAGGTGAAGTCCTGCTTCTGCGAGTCGCGGCCCATCGCGCGGAAATGGCGCTTGACCGATTCCCAGGCGCCGCGCGCGGTGATGCCCATGCCCTTGTGGTCGTAGCCGACCGAACCGCCGGAGGCGAACGCATCGTCCAGCCAGAAGCCGTGCGCCTGGGCGATCCCGTTGGCGATGTCGGAGAAGGTCGCGGTGCCCTTGTCGGCGGCGACCACCAGGTACGGGTCGTCGCCGTCGTGGCGGACCACGCCGGCCGGCGGCAGCACCTTGCCGTCGGGCGACAGGTTGTCGGTGATGTCGAGCAGGCCATTGATGAAGCGCTTGTAGCAGGCCACGCCCTCGTTGAACCAGGCGTCGCGGTTTGCCGCCGGGTCCGGCAGCTGCTTGCAGAAGAAGCCGCCCTTGGAACCGACCGGCACGATCACCGTGTTCTTCACCATCTGCGCCTTGACCAGGCCCAGCACCTCGGTGCGGAAGTCCTCGCGGCGGTCGGACCAGCGCAACCCGCCGCGCGCGACCGGGCCGAAGCGCAGGTGCACGCCCTCCACGCGCGGGCCGCACACCCAGATCTCGCGGTACGGGCGCGGCTTCGGCAGGTCCGGCACCCGCGACGAGTCGAGCTTGTAGCTGACGTAGTCGGCCGGGCCACCGTCCTTGCGCAGGCCGTCCTTGCGGTCGATGTAGTAACTGGTGCGCAGGGTGGCGTCGATCACGCCGATGAAGCTGCGCAGGATGCGGTCCTCGTCCAGGCTGGAAACGCGGTCCATCAGGCCGAGCAGGGCGTTGCGGGTCGCTTCCACCTGCTGTTCGCGCTTGCCGCTGCGCGCGCCGACCACCGGCTGCAGCGCCGCCAGCGCGGCTTCGTCGGTGCCTGCGAGCGCCTTCAGCTGCGCGCCCAGACGGCCCATGCCGCGCTTGATCTCGGCATCGCTTTCCTTGCCGGTGCAGGGATCGAAGCGGGCCTCGAACAGTTCCACCAGCAGCCGCGACAGCAGCGGATAGCGCGCCAGCGTGGCTTCCACGTAGCTCTGCGAGAACGGCACCCCGACCTGCAGCAGGTACTTGCAGTAGCTGCGCAGCATCGCGACCTGCTTCCACGACATGCCGGCGGCCAGGATCAGGCGGTTGAAGCCGTCGTTCTCGGCGTCGCCGCGCCACAGGCGGGCGAAGGCTTCCTCGAAATTCTCGTCGAGCACGTCGACGTCGAGCTCGCCCTGCAGCGATTCCACCTCGAAGTCCTGGATGTAGGACACGCCATCCGCGGCATCGACCTTGTACGGATGCTCGGAGATCACCCGCAGGCCCATGTTCTCCATCATCGGCAGCGCATCGGACAGCGGGATGTCGTCCAGCTGGCGGTACAGCTTGAAGCGCAGGCCGCCGTCCTTGCGGCGCGAGCGGTACAGCGACAGCCGCAGGTCGTCCGGGCCGGCGAGCGCGGCCAGGTGGTCGACGTCGGACGCCGCGATCGCCGGGCTGACTTCCTCGATGTAGCCGGCCGGCAGCGCGCGGCCGAAGCGGTTGGCCAGCTTCAGCCCGGTTTCTTCGCCATGGCGCGCGACCAGCTGCTCGCGCAGTTCGTCGCGCCAGTCGCGGACGATCTCGGCGAGTTTTTCCTCCAGCGAGGCCTGGTCGACCTCGACCGCATCGCCGGCCTTGGGACGCACGATCATGTGCATCTGCGCCAGCGGCGATTCGCCGATCTGCACATTGGTGTCGACGTGCTCGCCGTTCAGCGCCTGCTTGAGCATGTCCTCGATGCGGTTGCGCAGCTGGGTGTTCATGCGGTCGCGCGGCACGTACACCAGCGCCGAGAAGTAGCGGCCGTAGCGGTCGCGGCGCAGGAACAGCTTGCTGCGCACGCGTTCCTGCAGGCCGAGGATGCCCATGCCGGTGCGGAACAGCTCCTCTTCGTTCGACTGGAACAGCTCGTCGCGCGGCAGGGTTTCCAGGATGTGGCGCAGCGCCTTGCCGCTGTGGCTGGTCGGGTTGAGCCCCGACTGGCGCATCACGTATTCGTGGCGTTCGCGCACCAGCGGGATGTCCCAGGGGCGGCGGTGGTAGGCGCTGGAGGTGTACAGCCCGAGGAAGCGCTGCTCGGCGACCGGCTTGCCGGCCTTGTCGAAGCTGAGCACGCCGATGTAGTCCATGTAGCCCGGGCGGTGCACGGTGGCGCGCGCATTGGTCTTGGTCAGGATCAACGCATCCACCGACCCGCTTTGCGGCATGTAGTGCGCCGCCAGCGACTTCAAGGCCCGCGGCTTGCCTGCGTCCTTGCCGCGCAGCAGGCCGAGGCCGCTGCCTTCGTCGGCGGCGAGCACTTCGTCCTTGCCTTGCCTGACCACCTTGTATTCGCGGTAGCCGAGGAAGGTGAAGTGGTCGTTCGCCGCCCAGCGCAGGAACTCCTGCGCCTCGCGCTTGCCTTCCTCCGACACCGGCATGCGGCGTTCGGCCAGGCCGTCCGCGACTTCCAGCATCTTCGCGTGCATCGGATCCCAGTCGACCACGATCGAGCGCACGTCGTCGAGCACCTTGTCGATGGCCGCCTTGATCGCCGCCATCGCCGCCTGCGGCTGGCGGTCCACCTCCAGGTGGATGAACGATTCCAGCGCGCCCTCGCCCACCGCCGTCAGCTTGCCGGCCTTGTCGCGCGCGATCGACATCACCGGGTGGCCCAGCACGTGCACGCCGATGCCCTGCTCGGCCAGCGCCATGGTCACCGAATCGACCAGGAACGGCATGTCGTCGTTGACCACCTGCACCACGGTATGCGGCGATTCCCAGCCGTCTTCCTTCATCGCCGGGTTGAACAGGCGGACATTGGCCTTGCCGCGCTTGCGCGCGCGGGCGAATTCCAGCATGTCCGCGGCCAGTTCGGCCCAGCCATCGGCCGCGTGCTGGGCGAACTCGTCGCCGCTCATGCGGCGGTAGAAGGCGGTGGCGAACGCCTGCGCCTCGGCCAGCCTGGCCTTGGGCACGCGCTTGGCCAATGCGGCCAAGATCGGTTTGATGGAAGCGGAATCGCTGCTGTCGGTTTTGATGGTCATCGCAGGGTTGCCTTCAATGGACGATGGCCGCGCATGCGCGGCCATGGTGTCGGGTTCGGTTGCTCAGCGCAGGCCGGTTTCGTTGCGGGCGATCACCAGGCGCTGGATCTCGCTGGTGCCTTCGTAGATTTCGGTGATCTTGGCGTCGCGGAAATAGCGCTCGATCGGCATTTCCTTGGAATAGCCCATGCCGCCGTGGATCTGCAGCGCCTGGTGGGTGATCCACATCGCCGCCTCGGAGGCGGTGAGCTTGGCGACCGCGGCCTCGGTGGAGAACTTGGCGCCGCCGGCCTCGAAACGGCCCTTCTGCCAGGCCGCGCGCAGGGTCAGCAGCAGCGCCGCGTCCAGCTTGCACTTCATGTCGGCGATCTTGGCCTGGGTCATCTGGAAGCTGCCGATCGGCTGGCCGAAGGCCTTGCGTTCCTTGACGTAGGCCAGGGTGGCTTCGTACGCGGCGCGGGCGATGCCGATCGCCTGCGAGGCGATGCCGATGCGGCCGGCATCCAGCACGCTCATCGCGATCTTGAAGCCGTGGCCTTCCTCGCCCAGCACTTCATCGGGCTGCACCACGTAGTCGGTGAATTCGATCTCGCAGGTCGCCGAGGCGCGGATGCCGAGCTTGGGTTCGGTCTTGCCGCGATGGAAGCCGGCGCGGGTGCCATCGATCAGGAACGCGGTGATGCCGCGCGCGCCCTTGTCGGGGTCGGTCATCGCGAACAGCACGAAATACTTGGCGACCGGGCCGGAGGTGATCCAGCTCTTCTTGCCGTTGATCACGAAGCTGCCGTCGGCCTGCTTGGTCGCCTTGCAGCGCATCGCGGTGGCATCGGAGCCGGACTGCGGCTCGGTCAGCGCGAACGCGCCGATCTCGCGGCCTTCGGCGATGGCGCGCACGTACAGCTGCTTCTGCGCCTCGGTGCCGAACTTGAGGATGCCGTTGCAGAACAGCGAGTTGTTGACCGACACGATGGTGCTGTGGGCGGCGTCGGCGGCGGCGATCTCGACCATCGCCAGCACGTAGCTGATCGGGTCCATGCCGGCGCCGCCGTACTCGGCCGGCACCTCGATGCCCATCAGGCCGTTCTCGCCGAGGGTGCGGATGTTGTCCAGCGGGAATTCGCCGGTCCGGTCGTGGTGTTCCGCGCTGGGCGCGATCTTCTCCTGCGCGATGCGCCGGGCCACGTCCTGGATCATCAGCTGCTCTTCGGTGAACCCAAAATCCACGGCGGTCTCCGCTCGATTGCAAAGGATTGCAATTGTAGCCCCGGGGCACCGTAAACCCCACCCCGCGCGATCCCGCGACTTGACCCGGAGCGCGCATCGGCGGACACTTATCGTTAAATCGCGATGGAAAGATATATATGGATCTGGAAGGCTGGTCGTCCCGGCTGAAGGTGTTCGCGGACGCCACCCGCGTGCGCCTGCTCGCCCTGCTCGAGGGCGAGGAACTCACCGTGGCCGAGTTGTCCGCGATCACCCAGCTCGCGCAGCCGCGCGTCTCGACGCATCTGGCCAAGCTGAAGGAAGCCGGCATCGTCCGCGACCGCCGCGCCGGGGTGTCCGCCTATTACCGTTTCGACGATGCCGCGCTGGACCCCGCGCAGCGCGCCCTGTGGCAGTCGATCAGCGCCGGCAGCGACGACCCGCTGCTGCGCCAGGATGCCGAGCGCGTGCCGGCGGTGCTGGCGATGCGCGCCGCCGACCAGAATTGGGCCGACAGCGTGGCCGGCGACATGGAACGCCATTACTCGCCGGGCCGCACCTGGGAGGCGTTGGCGCGCACCGCGCTGCCGCTGCTGTCGCCCGGCGACGTGCTCGACATCGCCTCCGGCGACGGCGTGCTGGCCGAATTGCTGGCCCCGCATGCGCATCGCTATGTCTGCATCGATTCCAGCCAGCGCGTAGTCGCCGCCGCCAGCGAGCGCCTGCGCCGCTTCGCCAACGTGGACGTGCGCGAAGGCGACATGCATGCGCTGCCGTTCAAGGACGGCAGTTTCGACCTGGTGGTGCTGATGCACGCGCTGACCTATGCCGACAAGCCGGCGCAGGCGGTGGCGGAAGCCGCGCGCGTGCTGCGCAAGGGCGGCCGCCTGCTGCTGTCCAGCCTGGCCAAGCACGAGCACCGCAGCGCGGTGGAAGCCTATGGCCACCAGAACCTGGGCTTCAGCGAGAAGGAACTGCGCAAGTTCGCCGACAAGGCCGGGCTCACCATCGCCAGCAGCGAAACCGTGACCCGCGAAAAGCGCCCGCCGCATTTCGAGGTGATCTCGCTGATCGGGATCAAGCCATGAGCCTGCCGTGGAAGGACCCGGCGCGCATCGCCGCGCTGCAAGCCGCGCTGGCGCAACGCATCCTGATCATCGACGGCGCGATGGGCACCATGATCCAGCGCCATGACTTGCAGGAAGCCGACTATCGCGGCGAGCGCTTCGCGCAGGGCTACGATGCCCTGTTCGCCGCCGACGGCCATGCGCATGGCGCGGGTTGCGGCTGCGAAAGCCACGACCAGCGCGGCAACAACGACCTGCTCACGCTCACCCGCCCCGACATCATCCGCGACATCCATGCCGCCTACCTCGCCGCCGGCGCCGACCTGGTCGAAACCAATACCTTCAACTCGACCAGCATCTCGCTGGCCGACTACCGGCTGCAGCACCTGGTGCGCGAGCTCAATCGCGAAGGCGCGGCCCTCGCGCGCAGCGCCTGCGACGAAGCCGAAGCCCGCGATCCATCCAAGCCGCGCTTCGCGATCGGCGTGCTGGGCCCGACCTCGCGCACCGCGTCGCTGTCGCCCGACGTGAACCGCCCCGGCTTCCGCGCGATCGACTTCGACGAACTGGCCGAAGCCTATCGCGAGGCCGCGCGCGGCCTGATCGAAGGCGGCGCGGACATCCTGATGGTGGAGACCGTGTTCGATACCTTGAACGCGAAGGCCGCGCTGTTCGCCATCGACGACGTGTTCGAGGAGCTCGGGGTCCGCCTGCCGGTGATGGTGTCCGGCACCATCACCGATGCGTCCGGCCGCACGTTGTCCGGGCAGACCGCGGAAGCGTTCTGGTATTCGCTGCGCCACGCGCAACCGCTGGCCATCGGCCTCAACTGCGCGCTCGGCGCCAAGGATCTGCGCCAACACATCGACGTGCTCGCCCAGGTCGCCGACACCCACGTCAGCTGCCATCCGAATGCCGGCCTGCCGAATGCGTTCGGCGGCTACGATGAAACGCCGGACGACATGGCGGGCGTGCTGCGCGAGTTCGCGGAAAGCGGCTTGCTGAACCTGGTCGGCGGTTGCTGCGGCACTTCGCCCGAGCATATCGCCGCGATCGCGCAAGCCGTGGCCGGCCTGCCGCCGCGCACGATCCCGCAACTGGCCGACGCCGCATGAGCCTCGCCCGCAACACCCGCCTCAGCGGCCTCGAGCCGCTGCAGATCACGCCTGAATCCAACTTCGTCAACGTCGGCGAGCGCACCAACGTCACCGGCAGCGCGCAGTTCAAGAAGCTGATCCTGGAAGGCCGGCTGGACGAGGCCGTCGCCGTCGCCCGCCAGCAGGTCGAGAACGGCGCGCAGGTGATCGACGTCAACATGGACGAGGGCCTGCTCGATTCGCAGCAGGCGATGGTCGAGTACCTCAACCTGATCGCCGCCGAGCCGGACATCGCGCGCATCCCGGTGATGGTGGACAGCTCGAAGTGGAGCGTGATCGAGGCCGGATTGAAGTGCCTGCAGGGCAAGGGCATCGTCAATTCGATCTCGATGAAGGAAGGCGAAGCCGAGTTCCTGCGCCAGGCGCGGTTGGTGCGGCGCTACGGCGCCGCGGTCGTCGTCATGGCCTTCGACGAACAGGGCCAGGCCGATACCGTCGAACGCAAGGTCGAGATCTGCTCGCGCGCCTACCGGCTGCTGACCGAACAGATCGGCTTCCCGCCCGAGGACATCATCTTCGATCCCAACGTGTTCGCGATCGCCACCGGCATCGAGGAACACGACGGCTATGCCGTGGCCTTCATCGAAGCCTGCCGCGAATTGAAGCGGCGGCATCCGCACAGCCATATCTCCGGCGGCGTCTCCAACGTCAGCTTCAGCTTCCGCGGCAACGAGCCGGTGCGGCAGGCGATCCACGTGGTGTTCCTGTACCACGCGATCCGCGCCGGCATGGACATGGGCATCGTCAACGCCGGTGCGCTGCCGCTGTACGACGACCTCGATCCGGAACTGCGCGAGCGCGTCGAGGACGTGGTGCTCAATCGCCGCAGCGACGGCACCGAGCGCCTGCTGGAGATCGCCGACCGTTTCAAGGGCAAGAAAGGCGAAAAGAAAGTCGAGGACCTGCGCTGGCGCGACAAGCCGGTGCGCGAGCGCCTGAGCCATGCGCTGGTGCACGGCATCGACGCCTACATCGAGGCCGATACCGAGGAAGCGCGGCTGCAGGCCACGCGCCCGTTGGACGTGATCGAAGGCCCGCTGATGGACGGCATGAACGTGGTCGGCGACCTGTTCGGCGCCGGCAAGATGTTCCTGCCGCAGGTGGTGAAATCGGCGCGCGTGATGAAGAAGGCGGTGGCCTGGCTGCTGCCGTTCATCGAGGCGGAGAAGCTGCGCACCGGCGACGCGGGGAAGAACAACGGCAAGATCGTGATGGCCACGGTCAAGGGCGACGTGCACGACATCGGCAAGAACATCGTCGGCGTGGTGCTGGCCTGCAACAACTTCGAGGTGGTCGACCTCGGGGTGATGGTGCCGGCGCAGAAGATCCTCGATACCGCGCGCGAGGTCGAGGCCGACCTCATCGGCCTGTCCGGGCTGATCACGCCGTCGCTGGAGGAAATGAGCCACGTGGCGCGCGAGATGCAGCGCCAGGGCTTCACCCTGCCCTTGCTGATCGGCGGCGCGACCACCTCGCGCGCGCATACCGCGCTGAAGATCGACCCGCACTACAAGTCGCCGACGATCTGGGTGAAGGACGCCAGCCGCGCGGTCGGCGTGGCGCAGTCGTTGGTATCGGCGGAGCTGCGTGGCGGCTTCGTGGAAACCGCGGCGAACGACTATGCCGAAATCCGCGAACGCCATCGCAACCGCGGCGACGCCAAGCGGCTGGTGTCGTTGGAGAAGGCGCGCGCGCAGAAATTCGACGGCGACTGGACGAACTACACGCCACCGGCGCCGAAGCAGCCCGGCCTGCAGGTGTTCGACGACTACCCGCTGGCCGAACTGCTGCCGCTGATCGACTGGACGCCGTTCTTCAATACCTGGGAACTGGCCGGCCGCTATCCGGCGATCCTCGACGACGCCATCGTCGGCAAGCAGGCGCGGGAGCTGTTTGCCGATGCGCAGGCGATGCTGAAGAAGATCGTCGACGAAAAATGGCTGCGCGCGAAGGCGGTGATCGGCCTGTTCCCGGCGCAGTCGATCGGCGACGACGTCATCGCCGAGGTGGACGGCAAGTCCACCACGCTGCACTTCCTGCGCCAGCAGACCGACAAGCCGGTCGAACGCCCGGACTTCTGCCTGGCCGATTTCATCGCGCCAAAGGACAATGGCAAGGCGGACTGGATCGGCGCGTTCGCGGTGACCGCCGGACTCGGCATCGACGCGCACGTGGCGCGTTTCGAGGCCGACCACGACGACTACAACGCGATCCTGCTGAAGGCCCTCGCCGACCGGCTGGCGGAAACCCTGGCCGAGCGCATGCACCAGCGCGTGCGCACCGAGTTCTGGGGCTATGCCGCGGACGAGGCGCTGGAGGTCGATGCGATCATCGACGAGCAATATCGCGGCATCCGCCCCGCGCCCGGTTATCCCGCCTGCCCCGAGCACAGCGAGAAGGCCACCTTGTTCCGCATGCTCGATGCCGCGGGCAATGCCGGCATGGCGCTGACCGAAAGCTTCGCAATGACCCCGGCGGCGTCCGTCTCGGGCTGGTATTTCAGCCATCCGCGCAGCCAGTACTTCGTCGTCGGGCGGGTGTCGAAGGAACAGGCCGAGGACTACGCGCGGCGCAAGGGCGTGAGCCTTGCGCAGGCCGAACGCTGGCTGGCGGCGAACCTGGACTACGATCCGGAATGAGCGCCCGCACCGGGCCCAACGGCAAGCCTCCGGTCGTCGGCATCGTCGGCATCGATGGCGCGTACGGGCGCTGGTTCGCGCGCTTCTTCCGCGAGCGCCTCGGCCTGCGAACAACCGGGTGCGATCCCGCGCTCGCGGCCTCGCCCACGCCGCGCGAACTGCTCGGGCAGTGCGACGTGCTCGTGTTCAGCACGCCGATCCGCCATACCGCCGCGATCGTCGACGACTACGTGCAAGCGGCGGGCGGCGACGAAGCCGGCATGCTCTGGCTCGACCTCACCTCGATCAAGCAGGTGCCGGTGGAGGCGATGCTGCGTTCGCGCGCCGAGGTCGCCGGCCTCCATCCGATGGCCGCGCCGCCCAAGATCGGGAGCCTCGCCGGGCGCGTGCTCGCGGTCTGCCAGGCGCGGGTCGATCGCTGGCAAGGCTGGCTGGCGCACATGCTGGATTCGCTCGAAGCCGACTGCGTCGACGTCGTTCCCGCCGCGCACGACCGCGCGATGGCGCTGGTGCAGGGGCTGGTGCATGCCTCGCACATGACCCAGGCGCGGGTCTTGCGGGCGCTCGCCGCCGATGCCGGCGGTCTGCCGCTGCTGCATGCCTTGCGCACCGTCGGCTACGAGCTGGACCTGACCGTCACCGGCAGGTTGCTGTCCGGCAACCCGGCGATCTACGAGGGCATCCAGTTCGACAACCCGCATGTCCTGCCCGTCCTGCGCGAACTGGCCGTGGCGACCGGCCGCCTGCGCGATTGCGTGGCGGACGGCGGCGAGGATGCGCGGCGCGCGCTGCGCCGCGATTTCATCGCCGAACCCGCCGCGCTGTTCGATGCCGGCGAACTGGCATCGCGCAGCCACGGTTTCGACCGCCTCGGCTACCTGTTGGCCGACCTCGCGGAACGCCCCTGCCTCAGCGTCTACCTGCCGGAGGACCGCCCCGGTTCGCTGCGCGAGCTGCTGGAAACCTTCGAGGCGCTCGGGATCAACCTCGCCTCGATCCACTCGTCCCGCACCCCGGACGGCCAGTTGCACTTCCGGATCGGGCTGGATGCGTTGCCGGTCGCGCTGGACACGCTGCGCAAGGCGGTCGAAGACGCCGGGATCGGCCGCGTGCTCGAGGCCAGCGATGCCGCCGGCTGAGCCTTGCCGCGCAGGCGCAAGCCGGCGGCCGGGCCGGACCGCGGGCGCGAACCCGCGGCATGCGAAGCTCCGCGGATGACGCCCCCCGGCCATCCACCGGTGCCGATGCTGCGCCTGGCGAGTTTCTACTTCGCCTACTACGCCGTGCTCGGCGCGTTCACCCCGTACTGGAGCCTGTACCTGCAGTCGCAGGGCATGGGCATCGCCGCGATCAGCGTGCTGATGAGCCTGTGGTACGCAACGCGCATCGTGGCACCGAGCGCCTGGACCATGCTGGCCGCCCGTTCGCCGCGCCCGATCCGCTGGCTGCACATCGGATGTGCGCTGACCGTGGCCTGCTTCGCCGGTTTCCTGCTGCCGTGGAAGTTCGCCGGGCTGTTCGCGGTGATGTGCGCGTTCTGCTTCTTCTACAACGCGGTGATGCCGCAGTTCGAGTCGATCACCCAGTCGCACCTGCATGGCCGCACCGACCTGTACGGCCTGATCCGGGTCTGGGGTTCGATCGGTTTCATCCTGGTCGTGGCCGGTTTCGGCATGCTGATCGACCGCCTCGGCGCGGCCTGGCTGCCGTGGATGATGCTGCCGCTGTTCGTCGCGTTGCTGGCCTGCGCCTTCAACAACCAGTATGCGGAACCGCCCGCGCTGGCCGGGCACGGCGACGAGGCCGGCTTCCGCGCGCGCCTGCGTCGCCCGGAGACCATCGCGTTCTTCGCCGCCGCCTTCCTGATCCAGGTCTCGTTCGGCCCCTATTACACGTTCTTCTCGATCTACCTGGGCGAGCACGGCTATTCGCCGACCATGCAGGGCGTGCTGTGGAGCATCGGCGTGCTGGTCGAGATCGGCCTGCTGTTCCTGTCGCAGCGCATCTTCCGCCGCTGGGGCGCGCGCCGGCTGCTGGTGTTCTCGCTGGGCATCACCGTGCTGCGCTGGTGGGCGACGGCCGCATGGCCGGATTCGCTGCCGGTGATGGTGGCGGCGCAGGCCACCCATGCCTTCAGTTTCGCGGCGTTCTTCGCCGCGGCGATGCTGTTGCTGGCCGAATACTTCCCGGGCCGCCACAACGGCCACGGCCAGGGCGTGTTCTACGGGATGTCGTCGGGCGTGGGCGGCGTGATCGGCGCGCTGCTTGCCGGCCAGTTGTGGCGCTTCAGCGGGCAGGTTGCGTTCGCGGTGTCCGGGTTCATCGCGCTGGCCGCCTGTGGCGTGGCCTGGTACTGGCTGTTGCGCAGGCCGCGCAGGGCGATGCGCGGCGCCTGAAGGCCTACCAGGTCAGGTCGTCCGGCACCTGGTATTGCGGGTCGGAATACGGGTCCTGTTCCGCGGGCGCATCCGGATCGACCTTGAGCGCGACCGCCGGGGCGAAGATCGCCTCGGCCTGCGCCAGCGTCCCGGCGTCCACCAGCAGGTAGCGGCCGTCCTGCTGCACCACGCCCAGCTCGCCGGCGTTGAGCGCCTTCAACTGTTCGGCGGTGACGTGGATGCGCTTGATCTTGCCGCCGTACTCGAAGTGGCGGACATGTTCGGCTTCGGCCGCGTTGAGCGACTTGTCAGCCAGGAAATCCTTGAGCTTCGCCTTGGCTTCGCGGCGCAGGCGCGCTTCCTCCTGCTTCAGCCGTTCGGCCTCGATGCGCTCGTCCTTCTCCTTCTGCGCGCGGATCGCATAGGCCTTGGCCAGGTCGATGTCCTCGCGCGTGCGCGGCTTGTGTTGCGCGGGCGCATGGCCGCGGCCCTTGCCGGCGGACTGCTTGGCGCCGGGGGGATGCGCGGGCCTGCCGCCCTGCCCGGCTTTGGCCTGCCGTGCGGCCTGCTGCGGACGGTTGTCGCGGGTTTGCGCCGGCTTGTCCGGCTTGGGCGCGTCCTTGAAGCCCAGGCCCAGCAACTGGTCGCGGAGGGAGATGGTCATGCGTCGATCGGGTCAATAGTGCGGGGGCGGCGGTTCGCTGGCGGCATCCCCGGTGACGGGGCTGGCGGCCATCGCGCTGCGCAATTGTCGCAGTTCTTCCAGCGCACGATGCAGCAGCAGCGAATTGCGCGCCTCGCCGTCGCGGGCCGCGGCCAGCGCATCGCTGAGTTCCTGCAGGGCCTGTTCCTGGAAGGCGATGCGCATCTCCAGGTCGACCATGCGTCGTTCGAGCTCGCCCATCGTTCAGTCCTTGCGCAGCGAACGGCCGCGGCCGATGCCGTAATAGGCCAGCCCCGCGGCCTCGATGTCGGCGGGTTCGTACAGGTTGCGGCCGTCGAACACCGCGCGATCGGCCAGGCTGGCCTTCAGCAGGGCGAAGTCCGGGCTGCGGAACTGCTTCCACTCGGTGACCACGACCAGCGCGTCGGCGCCGCGCAGGGCGGCATTGGCCGAGTCGCACAGCACCAGGTCGTCGCGCCCGCCGAAGATCCGCTGCGTCTCGCGCATCGCCTCCGGGTCGTAGGCGCGCACCTTCGCCCCGGCGCCCCACAGCTGTTGCAGCAGGCGGCGGCTGGAGGCTTCGCGCATGTCGTCGGTATTCGGCTTGAACGCCAGGCCCCACAGCGCCACGGTCTTGCCGCGCAACGCCGCCTCGCTGCCGTAATGGCGCACCAGCAGTTCGAACAGATGGCCCTTCTGCGCATCGTTCACCGCTTCCACCGCATCCAGCAAACGCGGCTGCACGCCGTATTGCTGCGCGGTCTTCGCCAGCGCCTGCACGTCCTTGGGGAAACAGGAGCCGCCGTAGCCGGCGCCGGGATAGATGAAATGCCAGCCGATGCGCGGGTCGGAGCCGATGCCCTTGCGCACCATCTCGACGTCGGCGCCGACCTGTTCGGCGATGTTGGCGATCTCGTTCATGAAGCTGATCTTGGTCGCCAGCATCGCGTTGGCGGCGTACTTGGTCAGTTCCGCCGAACGCACGTCCATCGCCACGATGCGCTCGTGGTTGCGGTTGAACGGCGCATACAGCCGCTTCAGCTTGTCGATGGCGGCCGCGCTGTCGGCGCCGATCACGATCCGGTCCGGGCGCATGCAATCCTCGACCGCGGCGCCCTCCTTCAGGAATTCCGGGTTCGACACCACGTCGAAGGCGATGTCCGCGCCGCGTTCGGCCAGCACGCCGGCAATGGCCGCGCGCACCCTGTCGGCGGTACCGACCGGCACCGTCGACTTGTCGACCACGACCGCGGGCGCCTGCAGGTGCTGGCCGATGGTGCGGGCCACCGCCAGCACGTATTTCAGGTCGGCGCTGCCGTCCTCGTCCGGCGGCGTGCCGACCGCGATGAAGATGATGTCGCCGTGGGCGATGCCGCTGGCGGCGTCGGTGGTGAAGCGCAGGCGGCCGGCGGCATGGTTGGCCCTGACCATCGGGGTCAGGCCGGGTTCGTAGATCGGGATGATCCCGTTGTTCAGGCCATCGACCTTGGCCGCGTCGATGTCGACGCAGACCACGTCATGGCCGACTTCGGCCAGGCAGGTGCCGGTGACCAGGCCGACGTAACCGGTACCGAAGATGCAGACGCGCATGCAGGTGCTTCCGTGCGATCGAAATGGAAAGGGGGCGCATCGCGAGGGACGCGCCCTCAGGATACGCCCCCTCCGTGTGCCGCGGATTACTTGTTGCCGACGCCCGGCTTGACGATGTCCAGCAGCTCGACTTCGAACACCAGCACCTGGTTCGGGCCGATCATCGGCGGCGCCTGCTCGCCGTAGGCCAGCTTGGCCGGGATCCAGAACTTGTACTTGGAGCCCACCGGCATCAGCTGGATGCCTTCCTGCCAGCCCGGGATCACGCCCTGCAGCGGCATCACCGCCGGCTCGCCGCGGTCGTAGGAGCTGTCGAAGGTCTTGCCGTCCAGCAGGGTGCCCTTGTAGTGCACCTTGACGCCATCCTTGGCACCCGGCTTGGCGCCGGTACCGGCGGTCAGCACCTGGTACTGCAGGCCGGAGGCGGTGGTGGTCACGCCCGGCTTCTTGCCGTTCTCGGCCAGGAACTTGTTGCCGTTGTCGAGGTTGTTCTTGGCATCCGCCATCATCTTGGCGATCTGCTTGGCCTGCATCTTCTGGCCGAAGCCCTCGAAGATGGTCTTGGCCTGGTCTTCGGTCAGCAACAGCTTCTCGCCCGCCATCTGCGCGCGCATGGCCTTGACCACGGTGTCGAGGTTCACCTCGTCCTTGATCTCGGTGAGCTGCTTGCCCATCGCCATGCCGATCGTGTAGCTGATCTGCTCTTTCTCGGTGGGCAGGCCCGGATAGGTCGCCTTGCCGTCGGCGGCGACGTCCTTGCCGGCCTCGGCGGGCTTGGCGGCATCGGCGGGTTTCTGCGCGTTCTTGTCGCAGGCGCCCAGCGCCAGCATGGTGGCGACGGCAATGGCGGTGGCACGGACAACGGGCTTCATCGGTTCGGGACTCCGGGGAAAACGAAGGAATGCGGGGGGCATGCGGCGGACGGGCGTCGGGTTACTGGACGCCCAGCAGTTCGACATCGAAAGTGAGGGTGGAGTTCGCGGGAATGTCGCCGCCCATGCCCTTTTCGCCATAGGCAAGGTTGGCGGGGATCCAGAAACGGTACTTGGCGCCGGTCGGCATCAGGCCCACGCCTTCGGTCCAGCCGGCGATGACCTGGTTCAGGCCGAACTCGGCCGGCTGGCCGCGCTCGTAGGAACTGTCGAACACGGTGCCGTCGAGCAGCTTGCCCTCGTAGTTCACCCGCACTTTCTGGCCGGGCTTGGCGCGCGGGCCATTGCCCTGGCGCAGCACCATGTACTGCAAGCCGCTCGGGGTGGTGAACACGCCCTTGACCGTCTTGTTCTTGGCGAGGAAGGCCTCGCCGGCCTTGAGGTTGGCTTGCGCGAGGGCCATGGTTTCGGCTTGCTTGGCCGCGGTCAGCCTGGCCGAGAAGGCGGTACGGACCGTATTGGCTTCGGCGTCGCCGAGCAGCGGCTTGGCGGCGGGATCCGATGCCGCCTTGAAGCCGGCCAGGAACATCGGCATGTCGAACTCGCCCTTGATCGCAGCCAGCGAACGACCGATATCCGAGCCCACCAGCAAGCCGACCTTGTTGCGATCCAGCGCGGCGGCAGGCTTGCCTCCGCCCTTGCGCGCATTGATGCTGGCCATCAGCGCCTGCCCGACCTGCTTGCTGGCGGCTTCGTCCAGCAGCGGCTTGCCGCCGGCCAGGGCATTGTCGACGGCGCGCTGGAACGCGGCCATGTCCATGTCCGGCACTGCCGGCGCCACCGACTTCGCCACGTCCATGCCGATCATGTAGCCGACCTTGTCGCGTTCGGTGGCCAGCGTGGTCTGGGCCTGGGCAAGGCCGCTGGCGAACATGGCGATCAACAACACACAGGTGGCGCGCAGCGACGCGCTCACGGAAAAGGACATGGGGACTCCTGGGTCTTGGGCCGCCGTAGCGTAGGCCGCCGCGGCTGAACCATCTATTGGCAGGTCGTCATTGTCGGTTGCCGCCGCAGGGACGGCAATCCCGGGTCAGCGGCTGGCCTTCGCCGGGGCAACCGGAATCGCCAAGGCCGCTTCGATGGCGGCAACCAGCGCCTTGTCGTCCGGGGCGGTGCGTGTGCCGAAGCTGGCCACGGTGCGGCCATCGCGCCCGATCAGGTACTTGTGGAAATTCCACCTGGGCGCCTCGCCGGTGATCGCCAGCAGGTCCTTGTACAAGGGCGTGGCCGCGTCGCCCTTGACGTGGACCTTCTCGAACATCGGGAACTTCACCCCGTAGGTCAGCTTGCAGAACTCCCGGATCTGCTTCTCGTCGGTGAATTCCTGCTCGCGGAAGTCGCCGGACGGGAAGCCGAGCACGGCGAAGCCCCTGTCCCTGTATTTCGCATGCAGGACTTCCAGACCCTCGAATTGCGGGGTGAAACCGCATTTGCTGGCGGTATTGACCACCAGCAGCACCTTGCCGCCATAGGCCTTGCGCAAATCGACCGGGGTCTTGCCCGCCAGCGGCCGGTAGCTCCGGTCCAGCAGCCCGCCCTTGGCCCCGGCGACCGCCAGCGGCAACAGCAGGATCAACGCAAGGAACAGGCGGCGGGCGCGATCCACGGGGGCTCCGGGCATGTGCCGACTTGGGCGGCCGAGTATGCCTTCAGTTGGGTACGCCGACACTTGACGGGTCGGAAACTGGTGTTATAGTTGCCTACAACACCGAACACCCAGAGCAGGACGTTCACCATGAACCGCAAGCTCCACAACACCACCATGGCCTTGATCGCGAGCAGCAGCCTGTTCGTGCTCGGCCTGCTGACCGCCAGCCCGACCGACCCGGCGCTTGCGCCGGCCCCCGGCCAGGTCGCGGCCGTTTCCTTCGATGCCGACCATGCGGTCGCGGCCGAGGCCACCGACGACAGCGTCGAGCGCGCCGAAGCCGCCCCGCGCCGGCATGTCCGCCGCGGCCGCCTGCAATCGGTGGCGATGCCGTTCTTTTCCTTCGCACCCCGGGGCTGATGCCATGACCGCAGTCGAATGGAGCGATGGCGCTCCCATCTATCGCCAACTCAAGGAGCGCGTCGTGGCGATGCTGCTTGATGGCGTCCTCAAGCCGGGCGACGCGCTGCCTTCGGTGCGCCAGGTGGCGGCCGAATACCAGCTCAACCCGATCACCGTCTCGCGCGCCTACCAGGAGCTCGCGGACGACCAACTCGTCGAAAAACGCAGGGGACTTGGCATGTATGTGACCGAAGGCGCACCCGCCCGCCTGAAGACCAGCGAGCGCGACCGCTTCCTGACCGAGGAATGGCCGCTGGTGCTGGAGCGCATCCAGCGGCTGGGCCTGGACCTGCAGGAACTGCTCGATCCCAAGGGCAAGTGGGGTGCCAAATGAGCGCGTCCATGAGCGGCAATGTCGTCAGCGCCCGCGGCCTGCGCAAGGGCTACAAGAACAAGCTGGCCCTGAACGGCACCGATTTCGATATCCCGGTCGGGCGCATCGTCGGCCTGATCGGCCCCAACGGCGCCGGCAAGACCACCGCGCTGAAGGCGATCCTCGGCCTGATCCCGTTCGACGGCGAGCTCAAGGTGCTGGGCAAGGACCCGCGCACCCAGCGCGATGAGCTGATGAACGACGTCTGCTTCATCGCCGACGTGGCCGTGCTGCCGCGCTGGATGAAGGTGAAGGAAGCCATCGAGTTCGTCGCCGGCGTGCACCCGCGCTTCGACGAAGCCAAGTGCAAGCGCTTCCTCGAAGGCACCCAGCTCAAGCCGGACCTGCGCGTGCGCGAGATGTCCAAGGGCATGATCGTACAGCTGCACCTGGCGCTGGTGATGGCGATCGACGCCAAGCTGCTGGTCCTCGACGAACCCACCCTGGGCCTGGACATCCTCTACCGCAAGCAGTTCTACCAGCGCCTGCTGGAGGATTACTTCGACGAGGAGAAGACCATCCTGGTCACCACCCACCAGGTCGAGGAAATCGAGCACATCCTCACCGACGTGATGTTCATCCGCGACGGCAGGATCGTGCTCAATGCGCCGATGGACGAAGTGGGCGAGCGCTACACCGAAGTGCTGGTCAACGCCGACAAGCTGGACGCCGCGCGCGGCCTGAAACCCATCGACGAACGCGCCCTGCCGTTCGGCAAGACCGTCATGCTTTTTGACAGCACGCTGTTCGACGGCGCCGATGCCGGCCAACTGGCGCAGCTCGGCGAAACCCGCAACCCGGGCCTGGCCGACCTGTTCGTCGCCACCATGAAGGGAACCTACGCATGAACACCTCCGCTCAAGCGATGACGATGGACGAGGAACGGCCGCGCGCGGCGCGTCCGGCGCCGCATGCCACGCACAAGTTCAAGCTGCTGCTCAAGCGCGAGTTCTGGGAGCACAAGGGCGGCTTCTTCTGGGCGCCGATCTGGGCCGGCGGCATCTCGCTGGTGCTGACCCTGATGGCGCTGGTGGTCGGCGAAGTCGCGGCGCGCCGCGCGGTGGCCTCCGGCAAGATGAGTTTCGACGGCGACATCAACATCAACGGCCTCGACCTCAGCGCGCTGACATCGAAGATGGATGCCGCCGACCTGCAGAAACTCGCCGGCGGCATCGACATCAGCACGGTGATGTCCTCGGCTTGGCCGCTGATCGTGCTGGCCTTCGTGGTGTTCTTCTACTGCCTGGGCAGCCTGTACGACGAACGCAAGGACCGCAGCGTGCTGTTCTGGAAGTCGCTGCCGGTCTCCGACCGCGACACCGTGCTGTCCAAGGCCGCAAGCGCACTGTTGGTGGCGCCGCTGATCGCGGTGGGCGTGGCGATCGCCTGCATGTTCGGCTTCCTGTTGCTGGTCAGTGCCTTCGTGCTGCTGCACAACGGCAACCCGCTGACCCTGGTCTGGGGCCCGGGCAACCCGCTGCAGCTGGCCGGTTCGATGCTGGCGACGATCCCGGTGTATGCGCTGTGGGCGCTGCCCACCGTCGGTTGGCTGCTGCTGTGCTCGGCCTGGTCGAAGAGCAAGCCGTTCCTGTGGGCGATCATGCTGCCCGTGTTCGCCGGCATCTTCATCAGCTGGTTCGACATCATGAACGTGTTCAACTTGGAGAGCGGCTGGTTCTGGAAGAACATCGTCGCCCGCGGCCTGCTGAGCGCGGTGCCGGGCACCTGGTTCGATGTCGCCCACATCGACAATGCGCACATCACCAGCTCCGAGGCCGCGCGCCAGATCGAGTCCGTGCACCAGCTGCTGTCGCTGCAGACCACCTACTCCGTGCTGCTGACCCCGCAGCTGTGGATCGGTGCGGCGGTCGGCGCGGCGATGATCTACGCCGCAATGCGCCTGCGCCGCTGGCGGGACGAGGGCTGAGGCCCTCGTTCCAACCCACCCAACCGAAGGGACTACGCCATGAAGCGCATCCACATCCTCACCGCGGCCCTGCTCGCCTGCGCCCCGTTGTTCGGCGCGCAGGCCGCCGACACCAAACCCACCGGCATCGCCGCCGAGATCCGCACCGAACTGGCCGACGCGCGCAAGGACGTGCGCGCCGAACTGGCCAAGGCCAAGCGCGATCTCGAAACCGACAACCTGCGCATCGACAACAGCCTGCAGTTCGGCGATTCCGGGCGGAAGCAGAAGGCGCTGCCGCGCGCGGAAATCACCCCGCAGGGCGATTTCCTCGTCGAAAACAAGCAGGTGGCGATCGACGTCAGCCAGCGCCGGCAACTGCTCGCCTACCGCGCGCGGATGCTGGAGGTGGCCAAGTACGGTATCGAGATCGGCCAGCGCAGCGCGGATGCGGCGCTCGACGCGGTGGGCAACGGCTCCATCGCCGGCCTGCTGTTCGGCGCGTTCACCGGCAACCTGGAACGCAACATCGAACGCACCGTCAAGCAGCAGATCGAGCCGGCGGTGCGCGGCCTGTGCCGGCAGCTTCCGGCGCTGCGCGACTCGCAGCAGCGGCTCGCCGCCAACCTGCCGCAATTCAAGCCTTACGCCACCCTCGAAGCCGACGACATCGCCGATTGCGAACGCGATGTCCGCAGCGAATTCGCATCCCTCTGATCCCGAGACCCCTGCGATGAAAACCACCCAAGTCCTTGCCGCCGCACTGCTGGCCGGCCTGTCCCTGACCGCCTGCAGCGAGCCGCCGGCCCCGCCTGCGCCGCCCGCACCACCCTCGCCGCCGGTTGCCGCGAATGATTCGCCGAAGAGCTTCATCGGCCGCCACGTCGACAAGGCCCTGGCCGAGGCGCGCAAGGAGTTGGCGACCCAGAACATCAGCATCAGCGACGGCTTCAACATCAACGTCAACGGCCACGAGATCCACAACAAGGGCGAGAACCTGCCCAAGGCCGAGATCACCCCGCAGGGCGACCTGCTGATCGAAGGCAAGGCGGTGAGCATCACCCCGGCGCAGCGCCAGGAATTGTTGACTTACCGCGCACGGATCATCGGCATCGCCGAAGCCGGCATGGCGATCGGCGGCAAGGGCGCGGACCTAGCCGGCGAAGCGCTGGGCGGCGTGGTCGGCGCGATCTTCGGCGGCAAGGAAGGCGAGAAAGCCTTCGAGCAGCGCATGGAAGCGCAGGGCAAGAAGATGGAGGCCGAGGCGATGAAGCTGTGCACGCAATTGCCGGGCCTGCTCTCCAGCCAGCAGGCGCTGGCCGCCTCGCTGCCCGAGTTCAAGCCTTATGCGCGGATGACCCAGGCAGACATCGACGACTGCGGCAAGGACGTCAAGGGCAAGGGCGTCGCCGTCACCAGCGGCTGAGCTAACCGCCCGAACCGCTTGCGCCGCCCTTGATCCCGCCCTTCGTCAGATCGGCGGGATCGAGCAGGCGGCGCAACTGCTTTTCGGGCAAACCGCTGTCTTCCAGCGCGACGTCCAGCACCGGCCGTTGTTCGGCATACGCGCGCTTGGCGATCTTCGCCGCGTTCTCGTAGCCGATGATCGGATTGAGCGCGGTGACCAGGATCGGGTTGCGGTCCAGCGCGGCCGCAACGCGATCCCCGCGGATCTTCATTCCGGCGATGGCCTTGTCGGCCAATGCGCGCATCGCGTTCGCCAGCAGTTGCATCGCCTCGTCGAGGTCGCAGGCGATCAGCGGCAGCATCACGTTGAGCTGGAAATTGCCGCTCTGCCCGGCGATCGAAATGGCCTGGTGCAGGCCCATCGCCTGCGCGCAGACCATGCACAGCGCTTCCGGGATCACCGGGTTGACCTTGCCCGGCATGATCGAACTGCCCGGCTGCAGCGCGGGCAATTCGATCTCGCCGAGGCCGGCCAGCGGCCCGGAATTCATCCAGCGCAGGTCGTTGCCGACCTTCATCAGCGCCACCGCCAGCGCGTTCAACTGGCCGGACAGTTCGACCAGGTCGTCCTGCGCGGCCAGCCCTTCGAAGGTATTGCCGGCCTGCTCGAATTTCGCGCCGGTCGCGGCCGACAGCGCCTTCGCCACGCCCTTGCCGAACTTCGGATGCGCGTTGATGCCGGTGCCGATCGCGGTGCCGCCGATCGGCAGCCGCCGCACGCGCTTCAGGCTGTCCTCGATGCGCGCCTGCGCCGAATCCAGTTGCGCCGACCACGCGCCGAATTCCTGGGCGAAGGTCAGCGGCATCGCATCCATCAGGTGGGTGCGGCCGGTCTTGACCGTCTTGCCGACCGCCTTGGCGCGCTTGTCGATGGTCTTGCGCAGGTGGACCAGGGCCGGCAGCAGCTCGCGCTTGGCACCGAGCACCGCCATCACCCGCAGCGCGCTCGGGATCACGTCGTTGCTGCTCTGGCCCAGGTTGACGTGGTCGTTGGGGTGGATCGCCAGCTTCGACGCCCGTGCGGCCGCGTGCGCGACCACCTCGTTGGCGTTCATGTTGCTGGAGGTGCCGGAGCCGGTCTGGTAGCGGTCGATCGGGAACTGCTCGGCATGCGCGCCGCCGGCGATCGCGCTGGCGGCCTCCATGATCGCGTCGGCGCGCGGACGATCCAGCAGTCCCAGGTGGCCGTTCACCACGGCTGCGGCGGCCTTGGTCAACGCCAGCGCACGCACGAACGCCGCCGGCATCGGCCGCCCGGAAATATGGAAATTGTCCAGTGCGCGCTGGGTCTGCGCGCCCCACAGCGCATCCTTGGGCACCTGCAACTCGCCCATGCTGTCGTGTTCGATCCGGAACCCGCCTCGCTTCGCCATCGCCCGCTCCTTGCGCAATGGCGGGAGCTTATACCCGCCACGGTTTAGAATTGCGGTTCCCACCGCCTGCCCTGGTCGCCATGTCCGACGCCCTCACCGCCCTGTCCCCGCTCGATGGCCGCTATGCCGGCAAGGTCGATGCCCTGCGCCCGATCTTCTCCGAATACGGCCTGATCAAGGCGCGGGTGAAGGTGGAAGTGGAATGGCTGCTGGCGCTGGCGAACGATCCCGGCATCGCAGAGCTGGAGCCGTTTTCCGAAGCCGCCGCGGCGCGCCTGCGGGCGCTGGCCGAGGGGTTCTCGGTCGAGGACGCGGCGCGGGTGAAGGCGATCGAGGCCACCACCAATCACGACGTCAAGGCGGTCGAATACCTGATCAAGGAACGCCTGAAGGACGATGCGGAGCTCGGCCCGGCGCTGGAATTCGTGCATTTCGCCTGCACCAGCGAGGACATCAACAACCTCAGCTATGCGCTGATGCTCAACGAAGCGCGGCTGTCGGTGCTGCTGCCCAAGCTCGACGCGCTGATCCAGAAACTGCGCGCGATGGCGCACGAACACGCCGCGCTGCCGATGCTCTCGCGCACCCACGGCCAGACCGCCTCGCCGACCACGGTGGGCAAGGAACTGGCGAACGTGGTCGCCCGCCTGCAGCGCCAGGGCGAAGTGCTGGCGGGCCTGCCGATGCCGGGCAAGATCAACGGCGCGGTGGGCAACTACAACGCGCATGTCGCCAGCTATCCGGACATCGACTGGCCGGCGTTCTCCAGGCATTTCGTCGAATCGCTGGGCCTGGACTGGCAGCCGTACACCACCCAGATCGAGCCGCACGACGGCGTGGCCGAACTGTGCGACGTGTCCAAGCGCATCGACACCATCGCCATCGACCTGTGCCGCGACATCTGGGGCTACATCTCGCAGGGCTATTTCAAGCAGGCGGTGAAGGCCGGCGAAGTCGGCAGCAGCACCATGCCGCACAAGGTCAACCCGATCGACTTCGAGAACGCGGAAGGCAATTTCGGCATCGCCAGCGCCCTGTTCGAGCACTTCTCGATCAAGCTGCCGGTCAGCCGCTGGCAGCGCGACCTCACCGACTCCACCGTGCTGCGCGCGCTCGGCACCGCCTTCGGCCACATGCTGATCGGCTTCGATGCCCTGCAGCGCGGCTTGAACAAGCTGAGCGTGAATCCGGAACGCCTGGCCGCCGATCTCGATGCCAGCTGGGAAGTGCTGGCCGAGGCCGTGCAGACGGTGATGCGACGCCACGGCCTGCCGAATCCGTACGAACAGCTGAAGGCGCTGACCCGCGGCCAGGGCATCACCGAGGCCTCGATGCGCGAGTTCATCGCAACGCTCGATCTCCCGGCTGCCGACAAGCAGCGCCTGCTCGAGATGACGCCGGGCCGCTACACCGGCCTGGCCGAGCGACTGGCGCGGGAGATCTGATCCCGATGCCGCGACTGTCGCTGCCTGCCGCCGCCCTGCTCCCGCTGCTGCTCGCGGCCTGTGCCGCGACCCACGACGCCGCCAAAGCGCAGGCCGCGGCGAACGCGGCATCGGCCTGCAGCGACGATGCCGGCTGGAGCGACCCGACCCCGCCGCGCAAGATCTTCGGCAACAGCTGGTTCGTCGGCACCTGCTCGATCAGCGCGGTGCTGGTGACCTCGCCCGATGGCCATGTGCTGATCGACGCGGCGACGGAACAGGCCGCGCCTTCGGTGGAAGCCAACATCCGCGCGCTCGGGTTCCGGGTCGAGGACATCCGCGTGATCCTCAACACGCACGAGCACAACGACCATGCCGGCGGCATCGCCCGGCTGCAGCGCGACAGCGGCGCGCGCGTGCTGGCGCGCGCGATCGCCGCCGAAGCGCTGCAGGCCGGCCATGCCGACCGCCGCGACCCGCAATTCGAAAGCAGCGACGGCTTTCCGCCGGTAGCCAACGTGTCCGTCCTTGCCGATGGCGACAGCGTGCGCGTCGGGCCGCTGCAGCTGCGCAACCTGCCCAGCCCCGGGCATACCGCGGGCGGTTCCGGCTGGGCGTGGCGCAGCTGCGAAGGCGCACAATGCCGCGACATCGTGTTCGCCGACAGCGCCACCGCGCTGTCCGACAAGGCCTATCGCTACGGCGAACACCCGCAGTTCGTGGCCGCGTTCCGCGCCGGCCTCGATGCCCTCGGCTCGTTGCCCTGCGACATCCTGATCACCACCCACGTGCAGACCAGCGACCTGCTGGCGCGGCTCGACGGCAAGGCGCCGCTGGTCGACCCGGGCGCATGCCGCGCCTATGCCGCCAACGCGCGCGCCAACCTGGACCTGCGCCTGGCCAAGGAAGCAGCCGGAGAATCGCCATGATCGAAATCGATGCCGGCAACGGCCCGCATCCGCTGGGCATGTCCCCGCAAGAATTCCTCCGCGGGTACTGGCAGAAGCAGCCGCTGCTGATCCGCAACGCCTTCCCCGGATTCGAGTCGCCGCTGCAGCCCGAAGACCTGGCCGGGCTCGCCTGCGAGGACGGCGTGCTGGCCCGCCTGATCGAGCACGACAAGGCCAACGACGCCTGGCGCGTGCGCCACGGGCCGTTCGCGGACAGCGACTTCCCGGCGCTGCCCGACCACGACTGGACCCTGCTGGTGCAGGACATGGACAAGTGGGACGCCGACATCCGCGCCCTGCTGGCGAGTTTCACCTTCATCCCGCGCTGGCGGATCGACGACGTGATGATCAGCTTCGCCGCTGCCGGCGGTTCGGTCGGCGCGCACGTCGACCAGTACGACGTGTTCCTGCTGCAGGCGCAGGGCCGCCGCCGCTGGCAGATCGATGCCGGCAAGAACCCGCCGCTGGGCTTCCGCGCCGACGTCGAGCTCAAGCTGCTGCGCGAATTCGCCCCCACCCACGACTGGGTGCTGGAACCGGGCGACATGCTCTACCTGCCGCCCGGGGTGCCGCACCACGGCGTGGCGGTCGACCACTGCCTGACCTTCTCGGTGGGCATGCGCGCGCCGAGCGCGGCGGAACTGCTGGGCGATTTCGTCGACACCCTGGCCGCCGATGCGCCGGAGGAACTGCGCTTCGGCGATGCCGACCTGGTTCCGCCGAAGGATGCATACGAGATCGATGCCGCCGCGATGGCGCGCGCGGTCGAAGCGCTGAACCTGCTGCGCATGCGCGATCCCGACAGGCTCGGCGACTGGTTCGGCGGGTTCATCACCACCTATCGCAACGCGGTCGAGCCGGCGGCGGACGAAGCGCCGCGCCCGCGCATCGAAGTCGAATGGGACCTGGCGCATGGCGCGTCGCTGCAGCGCCATCCGTGGTCGCGGATGGCCTGGCGCAAGGCGACGAAGGCGGCGCGCCTGTACGCGGGCGGCCGCGTGCTGGCCATGCCGGTGCGCGATGCGCAACGCCTCGCCGCCGCCGAACAGGTGGACGGCGGCCTGTACGAAGGCCTCGGCGAAGCCGGCCGCGACGCGGTGTTCGAACTGCTCGAGGCGGGCCATTACCGCCTGCAACTGGCGGACGAGGACGCATGAGCGACAACGATCCCGCGCTGCAACCGTTCCGCGTGCAGCTGGTGGATTTCACCGCCGCGCTGGCGGAACTGCGTGCGGTGCGGGATGAGGTGTTCGTCGGCGAGCAGAAGGTGCCGGTCGAGCTGGAGCACGATGCGCTCGATCCGCTGTGCACCCACGCCCTCGCCCGCCTGCTCGACGCAACGCCGGTCGGCACCGCCAGGCTGACCCCGGACCACCACATCGGGCGGATGGCGGTGCGCGCGCCGTGGCGCGGCCGCGGCGTCGGCGATGCCCTGCTGCTGGCGCTGGTGGACGAGGCGCGCAAGCGCGGCTGGCCGGACGTGCACCTCAATGCGCAGGCGTCCGCCATCGGCTTCTACCTGCGCCACGGTTTCCAGCCGGTGGGCGAACGCTTCTTCGAGGCTGGCATCGAGCACCAGGCGATGGTGCTGGCGCTTTCCGGGCCGCAGCGGATCGAGACGCGCGCGGCCGCCATCGAATCGGCGATCCGCGCGATCGACAGCGCCCGCCGCAGGGTGTGGATCCGCAGCTTCGACCTCGAGCCCTGGCTGTATGCGGATGCCGAGCTGCTGTCCGCCCTGCGCCGCTTCGCCACGACCGGTCGCGGCAACGAAGTGCGCGTGCTGCTGCACGACGCGGCAGCCCCGCAACGCGCGCATGCGCCGCTGCTGGCCCTGGCCCAGCGCCTGCCCAGCATCTTCCTGTTCCGCGAACTGGACGACCCGGTGGACCGCAACGATCCCACCGCCTTCCTTGCCGGCGATGGCGGCGCTTACTACCACCGCAACCTGGGCGAACGCATCGAAGGGGAGGCCGAATCGCTGGCCATGGCCCGCGTGCGCCAGTTGCGGACCGGCTTCGACGACGTCTGGGAGCGGTCGCGCCCGGTCAGCGAGTTCCGCGCGCTGGGCCTGTGAACCCGCCGGCTCCGTCCACTGGATAAACGTCCGGCGCAGGCACGTGATGCAGCGCGCAACCGCCTGCGGCTATAATTCCCGTCCTTTCACCCGCCCATTCAGCGGGCTCCGGCCGGATCGCAAAAGCCATCCGGATCAACCACTTACCGATAAGACGCCTCCCACGCCATGGCGGATAGTCTCCTGAAGCAATTTGCCCAGTCCTCGCAACTCGGCGCCAATGGCGCCTATATCGAGGATCTGTACGAGCAATACTTGGTCGCGCCCGACAGCGTCGGGCCGAAATGGCAGCAGTATTTCGACGGCCTCAAGGGCCGCGAAGCCGGCGACGTGCCGCATTCGGTCGTCATCGACCAGATCGCCGAGGCGGGCAAGCAGGCCGCGCGCGGCGTGGTGTCGGCGTCCGGCGCCGGCGACGAACGCGAACGCGCGGTCGGCAAGCTGATCACCGCCTACCGTTCGCGCGGGCACCTGGCCGCCAACCTCGATCCGCTCGGCATGACCGTCAAGCCGGATGCGCCGGACCTGGCGCTGGGCTTCCATCGCCTGTCCGAAAGCGATGCCGGCAGCGAGTTCAGCACCGGCGGCGTCGCCGGCCGCGAGCGCATGAAGCTGGGCGAACTGCTGGCCCTGCTGAAGGCGACCTATGCCGGCAGCGTCGGCGCCGAGTTCATGCACATCACCGACGCCGAGCAGCGCCGCTGGATGTACGACCGGCTGGAAACGGCGGCCGGCAACTACGGCCGCACCGCCGCCGACAAGAAGCGCATCCTCGAACGGCTAACCGCCGCCGAGGGCCTGGAGCGCTACCTGCACACCAAGTACGTCGGCCAGAAGCGCTTCTCGCTGGAAGGCGGCGATTCGCTGATCCCGCTGCTGGACGTGATGATCCAGCGCGCCGGCGGCGACGGCGTCAAGGACATGGTGATCGGCATGGCCCACCGCGGCCGCCTCAACGTGCTGGTCAATACCCTGGGCAAGCCGCCGCGCAAGCTGTTCGACGAATTCGAAGGCAAGTTCGAGCACACCCGCGAAGGCGACCACGCGCACACCGGCGACGTGAAGTACCACATGGGCTTCTCCGCCGACATCGCCACCCCGGGCGGCCCGGTCCACCTGGCGCTGGCGTTCAATCCCTCGCACCTGGAGATCGTCGATCCGGTGGTCGTCGGCAGCGTGCGTTCGCGCCAGCTGCGCCGCGGCGACAGCGAGCGCAAGCAGGTGCTGCCGGTGCTGCTGCACGGCGATGCCGCGTTCGCCGGCCAGGGCGTGGTGATGGAACTGTTCCAGATGTCGCAGGCGCGCGGGTTCCGCGTCGGCGGCACCGTCCACATCGTGATCAACAACCAGGTCGGCTTCACCACGAGCGCCACCGAAGACGCGCGCTCGACCCTGTACTGCACCGACGTCGCCAAGATGATCGGTGCGCCGATCCTGCACGTGAACGGCGACGATCCGGAAGCGGTCGCGTTCGTGGCCGAACTGGCCTACGACTTCCGCCAGCGCTTCGGCAAGGACGTGGTCGTCGACCTGGTCTGCTACCGCCGCCACGGCCACAACGAGGCCGACGAGCCGGCCGCGACCCAGCCGCTGATGTACCAGAAGATCCGCGCGATGAAGACCACGCGCGAGCTCTACGCCGCGCGCCTGACCGCGGAAACTGCGATCGCCGAGGCCGACGCGCAGGCGCTGGTCGATGGCTACCGCAACAAGCTGGACGCCGGCGAAGTGACCACCGGCGTGGTGCAGGTCAAGGCCGACGAATTCACCGTGGACTGGTCGAAGTACCTGGCCGGCAAGCTGTCCGATCCGGTCGATACCAGGGTTCCGCGCAAGACGCTGGATGCGCTGGCCGCGCAGATCAACGCGATCCCGGACACGGTCAAGCTGCATCCGCGCGTGGCCAAGATCTACGAAGACCGCCGCAAGATGGCCGCCGGCGAGCAGCCGGGCGATTGGGGCTTCGCCGAGAACCTGGCCTACGCGACGCTGGTCAAGGAAGGCTACCGCCTGCGCCTGGTCGGCCAGGACTGCGGCCGCGGCACCTTCTTCCACCGCCACGCGATCCTGCACGACCAGGCCACCGACAATTACTACCTGCCGCTGCGCGAACTGGTCGAGAACAAGGAAGACGTGACCATCATCGACTCGCTGCTCAGCGAGGAGGCGGTGATGGCCTTCGAGTACGGCTACGCCACCGCCGACCCGATGACCCTGGACATCTGGGAAGCGCAGTTCGGCGACTTCGCCAACGGCGCCCAGGTGGTCATCGACCAGTTCCTGGCCGCCGGCGAAGCGAAGTGGGATCGCCTGTGCAGCCTGGCCCTGTTCCTGCCGCATGGCTACGAAGGGCAAGGCCCCGAGCACAGCTCGGCGCGCCTGGAGCGCTTCCTGCAGCTGTGCGCGCTGGAGAACATGATCGTCTGTGCGCCCACCACCCCGGCGCAGGACTTCCACATGATCCGCCGGCAGATGCGCATGAGCACGCGCAAGCCGCTGGTGGTGATGACGCCGAAGTCGCTGCTGCGCCACAAGCTGGCGGTGTCGACCCTGGACGAACTCGCCAACGGCGAATTCCAGCGCCTGATCCCGGACACGAACGCCACCGCGAAGAAGGTGAAGCGCGTGGTCGTGTGCTCGGGCAAGGTCTACTACGACCTGCTCGACGAAGCGCAGAAGCAGGGCATCGCCGATGTCGCGCTGGTCCGCGTCGAGCAGCTGTATCCGTTCCCGCGTCCGGAACTGACCGCCGAGCTCAAGCGCTTCGCCGCCGCGAGCGAAGTGATCTGGTGCCAGGAAGAACCGCAGAACCAGGGCGCGTGGTACCAGATCCAGCACCACCTGCGCGCCTGCCTGCAGCCGAAGCAGTCGCTGAACTACGCGGGCCGCGCGCGTTCGCCCTCGCCCGCCGCCGGCCACCTGGCCGAGCACGTGGAAGAGCAGAACGCGCTGGTCGCCGACGCGCTGGTCAATCCGGTCACCGGCGACATCGTCGTCGACTGACCCCTTCCACAGCTCCATATTCCGCATTTCCGACAGGACGCCCTCATGGCCATCGAAGTCAAAGTCCCGGTTCTCCCCGAATCCGTTTCCGACGCCACCATCGCCAGCTGGCACAAGAAGGCCGGCGACGCGGTCAAGCGCGACGAGAACCTGCTCGACCTGGAAACCGACAAGGTGGTGCTGGAAGTGCCCTCGCCGGTCGATGGCGTGCTGAAGGAGATCAAGTTCGCCGAAGGCGCCACCGTCACCAGCCAGCAGGTCATCGCGGTGATCGAGGAAGGCGCCGTCGCCGCCGCCCCGGCCGCCGCTGCAGCAGCACCCGCCCCGGCCGCCGCCGCACCGGCCGCGCCGGCGCCCGCGAAGGCCGCCGCGCCGGCGCCTGCCGCCGCATCGAACGACCTGCCGCCGGGCGCGCGCTTCGCCGCCACCACCGCCGGCGTGGATCCCGCCGACGTGGCCGGCACCGGCCGCCGCGGCATGGTCACCAAGGAAGACATCGTCAACTACGCCAGCGGCAAGACCGCCGGCGTGGGCGGCGGCGCGCGTCCGGAAGAGCGCGTGCCGATGACCCGCATGCGCGCCCGCATCGCCGAACGCCTGATGCAGTCGAAGAACAGCATCGCCATGCTGACCTCGTTCAACGAGGTCAACCTGGGCAAGGTCATGGCGATGCGCAAGGAGCTGGGCGAGTCCTTCGAGAAGGCCAACGGCATCAAGCTCGGCTTCATGAGCTTCTTCGCCAAGGCCGCCGCCAACGCGCTGCAGCGCCACCCGATCGTCAACGCCTCGGTCGACGGCAACGACGTGATCTACCACGGCTACGCCGACATCAGCATCGCGGTCTCCACCGACAAGGGCCTGGTCACGCCGGTCGTGCGCAACGTCGAGCGCCTGTCGTTCGCCGACATCGAGGGCCAGATCGCCGAGTACGCGAAGAAGGCGCGCGACGGCAAGCTGGGCCTGGAAGACCTGCAGGGCGGCACCTTCACCATCACCAACGGCGGCACCTTCGGTTCGCTGATGAGCACGCCGATCGTCAACCCGCCGCAGTCGGCGATCCTCGGCATGCACGCGATCAAGGAACGCGCCATCGTCGAGAACGGCCAGGTGGTCGCCGCGCCGATGATGTACATCGCGCTCAGCTACGACCATCGCATCATCGACGGCAAGGATGCGGTGCTGTTCCTGGTCGACATCAAGAACCAGCTCGAGAATCCGCACCGGATGCTGCTGGGCATGTAATCGCACGAAGCCCCGCGATGCGGGGCTTCCTGTTTGAACGCAAAGGAATCTCTGCCAATGAGCGAAGTACAGAATTTCGATGTGGTGGTGATCGGTGCCGGCCCGGCCGGCTACCACGCCGCCATCCGCGCCGCGCAGCTGGGCCTGAAGACCGCCTGCATCGACGCCGCGCTGGGCAAGGACGGCAAGCCGGCGCTGGGCGGCACCTGCCTGCGCGTGGGCTGCATCCCGTCCAAGGCGCTGCTGGATTCCAGCCGCCAGTTCTGGAACATGGGCCATCTCTTCGACCAGCACGGCATCAGCTTCGACAAGCCCGCGATCGACGTGAAGAAGATGGTCGCCCGCAAGGACGGCATCGTGAAGCAGTTCACCGGCGGCATCGCCGCGCTGTTCAAGGCCAACAAGGTCAGCGCGTTCTACGGCTACGGCCAGCTGCAGCCGGGCAACATCGTCAAGGTCAAGCAGCACGACGGCAGCGAAGTCGAACTGCACGGCAGCAACGTGATCATCGCCGCCGGTTCGGATTCGATCGAGCTGCCGTTCGCCAAGTTCGGCGAGCACATCATCGACAACGTCGGCGCGCTGGATCTCGAAGCCGTGCCGAAGCGCCTGGGCGTGATCGGTGCCGGCGTGATCGGGCTGGAGCTGGGCAGCGTGTGGAAGCGCCTGGGTTCGGAAGTGACGATCCTCGAAGGCCTGCCGAATTTCCTGGCCGCCGCCGATGCGGAAGTGAGCAAGGTCGCCGCCCGCGAGTTCAAGAAGCAGGGCCTCGACATCAAGCTGGGCTGCAAGGTCAGCGGCACCGAGGTCAAGAAGGATGGCGTGCACGTCAGCTACACCGACGACAAGGGCGCCGCGCAGGAAATCGTGGTCGACAAGTTGCTGGTCGCCGTCGGCCGCCGCGCCGCGACCAAGGGCCTGCTGGCCGATGGCACCGGGGTGAAGCTCAACGAGCGCGGCCAGGTCGAGGTGGACGAACACTGCCACACCGGCGTGGACGGCGTGTGGGCGGTCGGCGACTGCGTGCGCGGGCCGATGCTGGCGCACAAGGGCTTCGAGGAAGGCATCGCGGTGGCCGAACTGATCGCCGGCCTGCCCGGCCACGTCAACTTCGACACCATCCCGTGGGTGATCTACACCGAGCCGGAAATCGCCTGGGTCGGCAAGACCGAGGAGCAGCTGAAGGCCGAGGGCCGTGCCTACAAGGCCGGCAGCTTCCCGTTCGCGGCGGTCGGCCGCGCGGTGGCGATGGCCGAACCGGCGGGCTTCGTGAAGGTGCTGGCGGATGCCGAGACCGACACCATCCTCGGCATGCACCTGGTCGGCGCCAACGTCTCCGAACTGGTCCACGAGGGCGTGCTGGCGATGGAGTTCAAGGGCAGCGCCGACGACCTGGCGCGCATCTGCCACGCGCACCCCAGCCTGTCCGAAGCCGTGCACGACGCGGCGATGGCGGTGCACAAGCGGGCGATCCACAAGGCCAACTGATCGCTCCATCCGCTGCATCGACGAAACGGCGCCCGCGTGGCGCCGTTTTCGTTTCCGGCGCGCGATAATCCGGGCATGAACCTGCAATTCCTGCTCAAGCTCGCGATCACGGTGGCGCTGGTGCTGATCGCCTCCGGGCTGTCGAAGCGCCCAGGCGTGCTCGGCGCGCTGGTGGCGGCGCTGCCGGTGACCTCGTTGCTGGTGCTGGGCTGGCTCTACGTGGAAACCCGCGACGCGCAACGCGTTGCCGGCATGTCGATGGACATCTTCTGGTTCGTGCTGGGCGGCTTGCTGTTTTTCCCGGCGCTGAGCCTGTCGCTCAAGGCCGGTTGGCAGCCGTGGCTGTGCTTCGCCCTGGCCGGGCTCGCCGGCTTCAGCGGCATGAGCGGCGTGCAATACCTCCTCACCCATTTCAGGACGACGGCTTGAACACGATCTGCGTCTATTGCGGTTCCAATGCCGGCAGCGACCCGGCGTATGCAGCACAGGCGAAGGCACTCGGCGCGCGCCTCGCCGCCGACGGCATCGCGCTGGTGTACGGCGGCGGCAATGTCGGCCTGATGGGCATCGTCGCCGATGCCGTGCTCGACAACGGTGGCGAAGTGATCGGCGTGATTCCGCAGCAACTGGTCGACTGGGAAGTCGCGCACCGCGGCGTGACCCGCCTAGAAGTCGTCGACTCCATGCACACCCGCAAGGCGCGCATGTTCGAACTGGCCGACGGCTTCGTCGCCCTGCCCGGCGGCTTCGGCACGCTGGACGAGATGTTCGAGATGCTGACCTGGCGCCAGCTCGGCCTCGGCAAGAAGCCCTGCGCCTTCCTCGATGTCGGCGTCTTCTGGCAACCGCTGATGGCGATGCTGGACACCATGATGCGCGAACGATTCCTGCATCCCGACCAACGCAATGATCTCTGGCACGGCGACGACATCGACGCCCTGCTCGCCTGGATGCGCGGCTACCAGCCGGCGCAGGCCGACAAATGGCTGGACGAGAAGCGCCGCAGCCAACTCAAGCTGACCACGGACGACGTATGACCCTGCCGACGAGTTTCCGCGCCTTCCGCATCCACAACGACGCCGCCGGCTACCGCAGCGGCATCGAAGCCATTGCGCTGGACGACCTCAATCCCGGCGAGGTGGTGGTCAAGACCGCGTATTCCTCGGTCAACTTCAAGGATGCGCTGGCCGGCACCGGCAAGGGCAAGATCCTGCGCCGGTTCCCGCTGGTCGGCGGCATCGATGTCGCCGGCCATGTCGTGGCATCGACCGATCCCGCCTTCAGGGAAGGCGATGCCGTGCTGGTCACCGGCAGCGGCCTCAGCGAGACCCGCGACGGCGGCTACGGCGAATACGCGCGTCTGCAAGCGAAGTGGGTGGTCGCCCTGCCCGCCGGCCTGTCCTTGCGCGAATCGATGATCCTCGGCACCGCCGGCTTCACCGCGGCGCTGGCCCTGCTGCGCATGACCGAGAACCGGCAGACGCCGGAGCTCGGCCCGCTCGCGGTCACCGGCGCGACCGGCGGCGTGGGTTCGCTGGCGGTCGCCATCTTCCGCAAGGCCGGCTACGAGGTGCATGCGGTCAGCGGCAAGCCGGAGCATGCGGACTACCTGAAATCGCTGGGGGCCAGCGAAGTGCTCGGGCGCGAGGCACTCTCGACCACCGCGCCGATGGCGTCCGCGCGCTTCGGCGGCGGGCTCGACAACGTCGGCGGGCCGATGCTGGCCGCGCTGCTGGCGCAGACCGCGCCCTACGGCAATGTCGCCAGCGCCGGTCTTGCGGCATCGCCCGAACTGTCGGCCACCGTGATGCCCTTCATCATCCGCGGCGTGTCCCTGCTCGGGGTGGCTTCGGCCGGCACCGCCCGCGACATCCGCGACGAGGTCTGGCAACGCCTTTCGTCGGCATGGAAGCCCGCCGGTCTGGACGCGATCTGCACCCGCGAAACCGGCCTGGACGGACTGCCCGCCGTCTTCGAGACCATGCTGGCGGGCGGCTCGCTCGGGCGTACCGTGGTGCGCCTCTAAAATCCTTGCAGACCCGCTTGCGGGCGCACCGCCGGCCGCTACAATCGGCTCGCAACCACGGGGAAACCAAATGGCACGCATCCTGATCGTCGACGACTCGCCCTCGCAGCTGATGGGCATCCGCCGCATCGTCGAAAAGCTCGGCCACGACGCACTGACCGCGGAGGATGGCGCCGCCGGGGTGGAAGCCGCCAAGCGCGAGATTCCCGACCTGATCCTGATGGACGTGGTGATGCCGAACCTCAACGGCTTCCAGGCCACCCGTTCGATCACCCGCGAGGCCACCACCAAGCACATCCCGGTGATCCTGGTGACCACCAAGGACCAGGACACCGATCGCGTCTGGGGCATGCGCCAGGGCGCGAAGGCCTACATCACCAAGCCGTTCAGCGAGTCCGAACTCTCCGAGCTGATCGCCCAGTACCTGGGCGGCGCCAGCGCGGCCTGAGCCAGCCGGCTCGCCAACCCGGCTTGCATTCGCTGGCGCGCGTTCAGGCGCGCCGCCAGTCGTCCCCGAACGCGTCGCGCATCCGCGCATAGGCCTCGCGCTGCGCATCGTCGTGCGCGCGCGGCGCGAGGATTTCCAGTTCGACGATCTGGTCGCCGGCCGGCGCGCCCGCCGTGCCCGGCAAACCGCGCCCGCGCAGGCGCAGCTTGCGGCCGGATTCGGAATCGGCGGGAATCTTCAACTCCACCGCGCCGCCCAGGGTCGGCACGCTGATCGTCGCCCCCAGCGCCGCTTCCCAGGGCGCCACCGGCAGCACGTGGACCACGTTGCGGCCATCGACCTCGAACTGCGGATTCGCCGCGTATTCGATCTCGAGCAGCAGGTCGCCGCCGCCGTTGCCCTGCTTCGCCAGGCGGATCGACTGGCCGGGCTTGATGCCCTTGGGCACGCGCACCTCCAGCGTGCGGCCGTTGATGCCGACGCGCACGCTGCTGCCGTTGTAGACCGCCTCCAGCGGCACCGCGAAGCGCGCGCGGGTATCGCCCGGCGGCTGCGGCCCGCGCGGGCCCGCCTGCGCGCCGCCACGGCCGCGGCCGAACATCTGCTCGAAGAAGTCCGAGAACCCGCCGCCGGCGCCGCCGCCGGCGAAGATTTCGTCGAAATCGAAATCCGGTTGCCCGCCCGGTCCGCGATGGAAGCCTCCCGGCGGAGGCCGCACCTCGTCGCCCGGGCGGTAGCCGCCGGCGCGCAGCTGGTCGTAGGCCTTGCGCCTGGCCGGATCGCGCAAGGCCTCGTAGGCCTCGTTGACCGCCTTGAACTTGTCCTCGGCGCCCGCTTCCTTGCTGACGTCGGGGTGGTACTTGCGGGCAAGGCGGCGATACGCGGTCTTGATCTCCGCATCGCCCGCGCTCGGCTCCACGCCGAGGATGCCGTAGTAGTCCTTGAATTCCATGCATGCTCCGCGACGCCGGTTGCGGCGTCGACAAGATTATCCGAAGACGGCGCAGGCAAGGTTTAGACTGCGCCAACCCCATCGAGATAAGGCCCGAGCGATGTCGATTCAACCCGGCGAACGCATCCCCGAAGCGATCCTGCAGTACGTCCGCGACGGCGTGCAGAAAATCGACACCGACACCCTGTTCGAAGGCAACAGGCAGGTGCTGTTCGCGGTCCCCGGCGCATTCACCCCGACCTGTTCCGAACGCCACCTGCCCGGCTTCGTCGAGCACTACGAGGCGTTCCGCAACAAGGGCGTCGGCGTGGCCTGCATGGCGGTCAACGACCCGTTCGTGATGCATGCCTGGGGCGAGAGCCAGCACGTGCCGCCGGGACTGCGCATGCTGTCCGACGGCAACGGCGAATTCACCCGCCTGCTGGGGCTGGAGATGGACGCCAGCGCCTACGGGATGGGCACGCGCAGCAAGCGGTTCGCGCTGTATGCGGAGAACGGCATCGTGAAACAGGTGTTCGTGGAGGCGCCGGGCGAGTTCCGGGTCTCGTCCGCCGAGCACGTGCTGGCGAACCTGCCGGGCTGACGCCTGCGCGCGCTCAGGGCGCGAGCACGCGGAAACGCAGGGCGTGCCAGGCGCCGTTGTCGGCCAGCGCGGTGAGTTCGTGCTGGCCGGCCACATCGAAGTCGCGCACGAAAGACTGACTGCCGGCGGTTTCGCCGATCCAGCGCCCATCGAGCAGCCATTGCACGCGCGTCGAGGCGCCCAGCGCACGCAGGGAAAGGCGTACGCCGCCAACGGCACCGGGGGCCCGCGCCAGGGTGGCACCGTCGTTCACTCCTTCGATGCGCAGCGATTGGCCGGCATCGCGGCCGTCATCGCGGCAATCCGGCGCGAGCGGCGGCAGGCGCGACGCGTCGCGCCATGCGGCCGGCAGCCACGGCGATGCCAGCGCCGGCCAGCGCGCGATGCGCGCATCGCGCGCCTGGTGCGGCATCGTGCAGTCGGCGGAGAGCCGCATGCCCGTCTTCGCATCCGCCGCGAACACCTCGATGCCGGGACTCCATAGTCGCGCATCGCGTTCGGCGAAGGTCGGCGGCACCGCCTGGTCCAGCACCCAGGCCTGCAGGCGCTTCTGGCACAACGCCGGCGGCTGGGCATCGGCGGCGGTGCCCAGCGGCCAGCAGACCTCGGTTTCGGACACGCTCGCGGGCCTGGGCGGACGCGGGTCGGCGTTGCCGCGCGGCAGGCTGTCGACCACCTCGAACAGCAAGGGCAGCGCCGTCGCCGCGCCGTACTGGCCGGGCAATGGCGTGCCGTCCGGCCGTCCCACCCACACGCCGACGGTGTAGCCGCGCGTGCCGCCGATCGCCCAGGCATCGCGGAAGCCGTAGCTGGTGCCGGTCTTCCACGCGACCCTGGGTCGGCGGCCGGTATCGAAGGTGTCGTCGCGCTCGCCGGGGCGCGGGTTGCCGGCCAGGATCTCGCGCACGATCCAGGCCGCGCCCGGCGACAACAGCCTGCGCTCGATGCGCGGATCGCCGGCGGTGTAGCGCACGCGGCCGGCGATGCCGCCGCGATGCAGCGCCGCGAACGCGCCGACCAGGTCCTCCAGCCGCGCGCCGGTGCCGCCGAGGATCAGCGACAGGTTGGGACTCGCCCCGCGCGGGAATTTCAGCGCGATCCCGCCGCGTTCCAGCCGCGCCGCGAAGCGCACCGGGCCGACCCGGTCCAGCAGGTCCACCGCCGGCACGTTGAGCGACAGGCGCAGCGCCTCCGCCGCGCCGACCGGGCCGTTGAACGCGGTATCGAAATTCGACGGCCGGTAGCCGCTGAACGATTGCGGCGCGTCCACCAGCAGGCTTTCCGAGTGGATCAGGCCGTCGTCCAGCGCCATGCCGTAGAGGAAGGGCTTGAGCGTCGATCCCGGCGAACGCCAGGCCTGCACCATGTCCACGTCGCCCAGCCGGCGCTTGTCGCCGAACGCGACCGAGCCGATGTAGGCCCGCGCCTCCAGGCTGGCGTTGTCCACCACCAGCAGCGCGGCCGAAGTGCGCGGCGGCAGGTCGGAGAAATACGCAGCGACGCGCTCTTCCAGCGTGCGCTGCAACGCCGGGTCCAGGGTCGAGGCGATGCGCGCGGCCGCCGGATGCGCGACGCGCAGGCGCTGCGCGAGCAGCGCGGCGTCCATCGGCGGGCGCAGGCTGCGCGAGACCACCGGTTCGATCCGCGCATCGTCCACCTGCGCGCGCGTCCACGCGCCGCTGCCGGCCATGCGCGCCAGCAGCTTGTCGCGCGCCGCCTGCGCGGCTTGCGGTGCGCGGTCCGGGCGCAAGCGGCTGGGCGCCTGCGGCAGCACGGCCAGCAAGGCGGCTTCGGCATGCGAGAGCCGCGCCGCCGGCTTGCCGAGGTAGGCCCAGCTCGCGGCCTGCACGCCCTCGATGGTGCCGCCGAACGGCGCGCGATCCAGGTACAGGGTCAGGATTTCGCGCTTCGAGAGGTGCGCTTCCAGTTGCAGCGCGCGCAACAGCTGGCGCAGCTTGCCCGAGGGCGTGCGCGTGCGCGCTCCGCGCAAGCCGGGATCGATGATGCGCGCGACCTGCATGGTCAGGGTCGAACCGCCGGAGACGATGCGCCGGCTGCCCAGCAGTTGCCCGCCCGCGCGCAACAGGGCCAGCGGATTGATGCCGGGATGGCGCCAGAACCAGCGGTCCTCGTAACCGAGCAGGGCCTGCAGGTAGAGCGGCGAGACCTGTTCCGGCGTGGTCGGGTAGCGCCACACGCCGTCGGCATCGGCGAACGCGCGCAGCGGGCTGCCGTCGCGGGCGACCACCAGCACGCTGGCATCGCGCCGGGTCGGCAACGGCAGCGGGAACAGCAGGTCCAGCAGCAACAGCGACGCCAGCAGCGCCACCGCGCCCCAGCGCAGCCAGGGCAGCAGCCGGCGCCAGCGCGGGCGCGAACCGCTTGCGTGCTTCATCGCGCGATCAGGGCTGCACCACCGTGATGCTGGCCGGCACCGACTTGCCGACGCCGCGCAGCATCGGGCGGTACATGTCCTCCACCAGCGGCGGCGGTGCGGTGTAGCTGCCCGGCGTCACCGCGCGCACCAGGTAGAACACCCGCGCCTTGCCGCCCGCCTCCAGTTTCAGCGCGGCCACGTAGCGGTCGTCGCGGAATTCCTCGTGGCGGATCTCGGCCTCGCCGCCGCGTTCGGCGATGTTGATGCCGTCGACCACCACGTCGGCCCACTGCTTGCCGTCGCCCAGGTTGAAGTTCTCGATCTCCAGGCCCGCCGGCAGCAGGTCGGTCAGCAATGCATCCGGCATGTCGCGGTCGGCGGTGACGGTGACGCGCACGATCAGCGCCTCGCCTTCCTTCAGCGCCCGCGGCGTCCACGGCTTGCCATCGGTGCCGTACAGCGCGCGCTCGACCTTGATCACGCTGGCGTCCTCCGGCGGCGCGCTGCGCGGCACGCCGGCCACGTCCAGGCTGGCGTAGAACGGCGGCTTGCCTTGCGGCACGAAGCGCACGCCGCCGCCGAGCGCGGCGTAGTCGAAATCGCGGCCGAAGGCCTTCGTCGCGGCGATCGCTTCCTCCCCCCCGCCCGCCTGCAACGTGCCCGCAACAAGCTTGGCGTTGTCCGCCGACAGCGCCTTGCCCAGCCTGGCCAGCGCGATCTGCTCCTGCGTGCTCAGCCAGAACCACGGCGCCTTCCTGCGCGCATCGAGTTCGCGGCCGATGTCAAGCACGCGCGCGTCGTAGGCCGGCTTGGCATAGCCGCGCTCGTGGGTCAGCGCCAGCATCAGCGCATCGTCGCGCAACGGGCTGTCGTAGCCGCCGAGGTAGCCGGGGCGGTCGCCCTTGAACGCGAAGCCTTCGGCGATCGCCTTCTCGCCGCGCGCCTCGTCGCCCTGCATCGCCAGCGCCAGGCCCAGGTGCACCAGCGGCAAGGCGGTCAGGCTGCGCTTGCGCTCGTTGTCGTACAGCGCGCGCAGGGTGCCCAGCGGCGCGCGATTGACCCGCGCCAGCACGTAGCCGGCGTGCGCCTGGTAGGCGAACTTGAGGTGCTCGCGATGGTCGCGGCCGTAGAACTCGTGGCCGCCGGCCAGCAGGTCCTCGCTGAGCCGCTGCAAGGCCTTCTGCAGCACCGCGTCGGGGATCGCGAAACCGCCCTCGCGCGCATCCAGCAGGAACTCGACGATGTACGGGGTCAGCGCGGGATCCACGTAGTCGTCGCTGCCCCACATCGAGAAATGGCCGGTGGCCACCTGCATCGACGCCAGCCGCCCGAACGCGCCGTCCATGCGCGCGCGCCGCTTCTCGGCATCCAGCCCGGAAACCCCGAACTGCTTCGCCGTCGCGGCATCCAGCTCCAGCGCGGCATAGCCCTTGCTGGTGGTCTGCTCGGCGCAGCCGTAGGGATAGTCCAGCGCCCCCTGCAGGGCCGCGGCGAAGGGGATCGGCGGCAGCGCGCTGACCATCATCCGCGCGCGCACCGAACCCGGCATGAGGCCATCGGCGAATCCCGCGTCCAGGGTCGCCGTGCCGCCCTCGCCCAGCACCTGGCTGCGCGCGCGCACCACCGCCGGCCACGCCGGCCGCACCGGCAGGTCGTACTTGCGGTCGACCTTGAAGCCGTTGCCGTCCACCCGCACCCGCACCTGCGCCACGCGGTAGCCCTCGCCGGCCGCCAGCGGGAAGCTGAGCGTGGACTTGGCCTCGCTGGCCAGGGTGGTGGCGCGGTCGCTGTCGCCGATGGAGACCGGCCCGATGCCATCCACCCGCACCTTGAAGCTGCCGGCCTTGCCGGTGAAGTTGGTGATGTCCAGGCTGACGGTGCTGCGGTCGCCGGGCGCCATCACCCGCGGCATGCTGGCTTCGGCCACGATCGGCGCGCGCACCACGGTTTCCGCGTCGCGATTGCCGTATTGGGTGTCGGAGTACACCAGCGCCGACACCCGCAGCGTGCCGTTGAAGTCCGGCACGGCGAGCGCGACGCGCGCATTGCCCTTCGCGTCCAGTTGCACCGGCCCGGCGAACAGGTCCACGGTCTGCACCCGCGCGGTCGGCCGCCGCGCCTGCGGCAGCGCGGCCAGCGCCATGTCGCCGCCGAAGCGCAGCTTGGCGGTGCCGCCGTCGAAGCTTTCGATCACCCGGCCGTAGATGTCGTAGGCGTCCACGCCCAGGCGGCGCTGGGCGAAGAAATGCGCGTTCGCGTCCGGCACCGGGAACCGGGTGATGTTGAGGATGCCGACGTCCACCGCCGACACCGTCGCGAACGCGCGCTTGCCGGCGAGTTGCGGCGCGCTGAGCGTGACCTGCAGCGGCTGTTCCGGCCGCACCTGCTTCTTCACCGACAGGCCGACGGCGACGCGGCGGTCGCGACGGTCCATCGGCACCCAGGCCTCGCCGACCGCGCGCGCCGGGGTGATCTTGCTGGTCGCGCTGCCGCCGCGGAACACCAGCGCGGTCACGTACACGTCGTGGCGCTCCCAGTCCTTGGTCACCGGGATTTCGACCACCGTGCCGGGCTTGGCGTCCACCGCCTGCACGAACAGCATGCGGTCGCTTTCCACCATCACCAGGCCCTTGCCCGCGTGCGGCGGGGTCAGGGTGGCCTTCAGCGTGTCGCCGGCGCGATAGGCGGTCTTGTCCAGCGCCAGCTTGACCTTGTCCGGGCGCGCATCGAGCCCGCGGTTCTGGTCGTCCCAGCCCCAGCCGGCGCGGAACGGATAGCGCATGGTCAGCCTGGTCGCCGGATCGAACACCTCGATGCGGTAGTCGCCCCATTCCACCGGGAAATCGAAGCGCACGGCAGTGGTGCCGACGTCGATGGCACGCGTTTCCACGGTCTGGAAGCGGCGGGTGAAGTCGTAGTCCCAGCCGCTGTCGTCGTCGTGCGTCCAATGGTAGTCGCGATGCTCGCGCACCAGGCTGATTTTCAGGCCTTTCGCCGGGCGCGGCTGGCCATCGCTGCCGAAGCGCATCAGCTCGAAGCGCGCGTTCGCGTTGGCGTCCGCGCCGTCGGTGTCGTCGAACAGCGGGTGCACGCCGACCAGGGCATCGGCCGGCCACAGCACGCGCTCCACGCTGCGGTTGACGCTGCGCCCGCCGGATTCGTACAGGCTGCCGGACACCACCGCCTTCACCGGGGTATTGCCCTTCACTTCCTTCGGCAACGCGATGTCCTGGCGCAGCTCGCCCTGCGCATCGAGCGCCGCGTCGACGGCATCCTTCGCCTCCTTCGGCAGTTCGACCGTGGGATCGCCGAAGAACCAGCCCTTGGCCTGCGCCAGCGGATGCTGGTCGACCATCACCGCGAGCCTGGCCGTGAAGCGGTTGCCCGCTGCCGGCGCGCCGTACAGGTAGGCGCCCTCCGCCTGCAGGCGGAACGGCTGGCCGGTGCGCAACACCGCATCGTCGCTGTCGAGGTCGAGCTTCATGCGCTCGGGCAGGAATTCCTCGATGCGCAGGGTCATGCCCTGCACCGCGTCCTTGCTGGCCGGGTCGGTGCGGAACTCGACCTGCCAGCGGCCGGTCGGCGCTTCCTGCGGGATCTGCTTCTCGAAGCGGAAGTAGCCCGATGCTTCGGGCTGGATCCGCGATTCGACGAAGATCTTGCCGTCCGGCTGCTTCAGCCGCACGAACAGCGACTGCGACTTGCCATCCCTGGCCGTCACCGGCTTGCCGTCGAAGTCGCGCAGCAGCGCGGAGACGCGCACGGTTTCGCCGGGACGGTAGAGGTCGCGCCCGGACCAGGCGAACACGTCGAACCAGGCCTGCTCGCGCCCGCTCACCGCGAATTCGGACAGGTCCAGCGCCGGCTGGTTGAACGGCAGCATCGACACGTCCTTGCCGCGCGCCGCGGTCAGCACGTGCGCCGCGTCCAGCGTGTAGTCCAGCAGCGCATTGCCGTTGCCGTCGGTGGCGGCCTTGAACACCGGCTCGCCGCGCGCATCCAGCACCCGCAGGTCGACGCCGGCCAGCGCGCCGCCGTCCTCCAGCGAGGCGGTGTGGACGAACAGCTTGTCCTTGTACGCGCGCACGTGCAGGCCGATGTCGCTGACGCTGAAGAACGCGGTGTCGTATTCGTCCTTGAACGCGCCGGCCTTCTTCATCACCGCGAAATACAGGCCCGGCTGCTGCAGCTCGGCGATCTCGCCGATCGGCAGGTAGGTCAGCACGCGTTCGTTGCGTTCGCCGCCCAGCACGAAGCGGTTGACGTACACCGGCTCGGCCAGCTTCGAGATCGGCGGGCGGCTGTCCGGATCGTCCTTGTCGTACCAGGAGGGATCCAGCTCCCAGCTGCCGCGGCGCCCGCCGCGCTGGTATTCGGCGAAGAACCTGGGCAGCGAGGCGTCGCGCACGCGCAGGAACTCGACGTCGACCTCGGCCACGTTGACCGAGACCACCGGCAGGCCGCGCGATTCCTTCGCCGGCAGCACGCTGCCCTGCGAGGCGAAGCCGACCGCCGGTTCCAGCTCGCCGGTGAACACCTTCAGTTCCTGGTCGCGGCCGAGCTTGCTGCCGTCCGCCGCGACCAGCGCGCCGGAGACGCGCAGGGTGACCGTGCTGTTGGCCGGCACGTGCGGGTAGCGCAGGATCTTGCCGTCGTCGGACAGCGTCCAGCTGCTGCCCTCGCCCACGCGTTCGGCGAAGGTCAGCAGCTTGTCGAATTCCTGGGTGCCGACCAGCGGTCGCGAGAACTCCACCGCGATGGCCAGGTCGTCGCGCCCCTGATCCGGATACGCGCGCACCAGGGCGAAGCCCTTGACCGCCTCGCGCTTGCCCTTGATCGCCTCGCCGCTGGCGGCCGGCAGCTGCCCGGACGGATTGCGCTTGCAGGCGGGCAATCCCGCCGCCAGCGCGGCCAGCAGCAACAGCGCCAATGCACGGCGCAGCAGGCGCCCAGTCGATTCCCCGCGCAATCCCATGTCGGATCCATCCAGGCCAGGTGGTTTCGAGTATAGGACGCGCTACGGACCGGGAATCGGCCGGCTCCTGCGCAAACGAAAAGCCCGGCATTCAGCCGGGCTTTTGCCGTTGCGCCGGTTTTGCCGTCAGGCCGGCGGCGGCGCGGCTTGGATGGCGTCGACGGAATCGGCGCCGGCCTCGCCATCCCCGTCCAGCGAGGCGTCGAGACGCTCGATCGCCTGCAGGGTTTCATCGGCGGCCAGGCGCATCAGGGTCACGCCCTGGGTATTGCGCCCGACCTGGGCGATGTCCGCCGCCGGGGTGCGCACCAGGGTGCCGCCGTCGGAGATCAGCAGCACGTCGTGGTGGTCGGACAGCTGGATCGCGCCGACCAGCTGGCCGTTGCGTTCCGTGGTCTTCAGCGCGATCACGCCCTGGGTGCCGCGGCCCTTCTTCGGGAACTCGGCCACGCCGGTGCGCTTGCCGAAGCCGCGTTCGCTGGCGGTGAGGATGTCGCCCTCGCCATCGATCACGATCAGGCTGCGCACGGCTTCGCCCTCGGCCAGCTTCATGCCGCGCACGCCGGTGGCGGTGCGGCCCATCGCACGCACGCTGCCTTCGTCGAAGCGCACCGCCTTGCCGTTGCTGGCGAACAGCATGATGTCGCATTCGCCGTCGGTCAGCGCCGCGCCGACCAGCGCATCGCCCTCGTCCAGGTTGATCGCGATCTTGCCGCGCGCCAAGCGATAGGCGAATTCGGTCAGCGCGGTCTTCTTCACCGTGCCGTTGCCGGTGGCGAAGAACACGTACTTGCCGTCCGCGTACTCGCGCACCGGCAGCACCGCCTGCACCTTCTCGCCCTCGGTCAGCGGGATCCAGTTGATGATCGGGCGGCCGCGCGCGTTCGGGCCGGCATCCGGCAACTGGTGCACCGGCAGCCAGAACACGCGGCCGGCGCTGGTGAAGGTCAACAGGGTGTCGTGGGTGTTCACCAGCCACAACTGGTCGATGAAATCCTCGTCCTTGGTCGAAGCCGCGTTGCGGCCCTTGCCGCCGCGCTTCTGCGCGCGATAGGCGGTGGCCGGCTGGCGCTTGGCGTAACCGGCGTGCGACAGCGTCACCACCACGTCCTCCGGCGCGATCAGGTCGAGGATGTCGAGGTCTTCTTCCGAGGCGCGGATCTCGCTGCGGCGCGCATCGCCGAATTCCGCCTTGACGTTGCGCAGCTCGTCGCGGATCACGTCGAGCAGCACGTCCGGTTCCTCGAGGATGCGGATCAGGCCGCGGATTTCCTCCAGCAGCGCCTTGTATTCCTCGGTCAGCTTGTCCTGCTCCAGCCCGGTCAGGCGGTGCAGGCGCATTTCCAGGATCTGCTGGGCCTGGGTTTCGGTGAGCTGGTAGCGGCCGTCGATCAGGCCCACGCCCTGCGGCAGGTCTTCCGGACGCGAGGCATCGGCACCCGACGCCGCCAGCAGCGCGCCGACCAGCCCGGCTTCCCAGGTGCGCGCCAGCATGCGTTCGCGCGCCTCGTTCGGGTTCGCCGAGGTCTTGATCAGTTCGATCATCTCGTCGATGTTGGCCAGCGCGACGGTCAGGCCTTCCAGGATGTGCGCGCGGTTGCGCGCCTTGCGCAGTTCGAAGATGGTCCTGCGCGTCACCACCTCGCGGCGGTGGCGGACGAAGGCCTCGAGGATCTCCTTCAGGTTCAGCAGCTTCGGGCGGCCATCGACCAGCGCCACCATGTTGATGCCGAACACCGACTCCATCTGGGTCTGCGCGTAGAGGTTGTTGAGCACGACCTCGGCGGATTCGCCGCGCTTGACCTCGATGTAGATGCGCATGCCGTCCTTGTCGGACTCGTCGCGCAGCTCGCTGATGCCCTCGAGCTTCTTTTCCTTGACCAGCTCGGCGATCTTCTCGATCAGCCGCGCCTTGTTGACCTGGTACGGGATCTCGGTGACCGCGATCGCCTCGCGGCCGTTGTCGGCCACTTCGATCTCGGCGCGCGCGCGCATGCGCACGCGGCCGCGGCCGGTGCGGTAGGCGAGGTGGATGCCGCCAACGCCGTTGATGATGCCGGCGGTGGGGAAATCCGGGCCGGGGATGTGTTCCATCAGGCCGTCGATGTCGATCGACGGATCGTCGATCAGCGCCAGCAGCGCGTTCACCACCTCGCCCATGTTGTGCGGCGGGATGTTGGTGGCCATGCCCACCGCGATGCCGGCCGAACCGTTCACCAGCAGGTTCGGGAACCGGGTCGGCATGACCGTCGGCTCCAGTTCCTTCTCGTCGTAGTTCGGCTGGAAATCGACGGTTTCCTTGTCGATGTCGGCCATCAGCTCATGGGTGAGGCGCGACATGCGCGCTTCGGTGTAACGCATCGCCGCGGCGGAGTCGCCATCGACCGAACCGAAGTTGCCCTGCCCGTCCACCAGCAGGTAGCGCAGCGAGAACGGCTGCGCCATGCGCACCAGGGTGTCGTACACCGACTGGTCGCCGTGCGGGTGGTACTTGCCGATCACGTCGCCGACGATGCGCGCGGACTTGTAGTACGGCTTGTTGCTGTGCGCGCCCAGCTCGTTCATCGCGTACAGCACGCGCCGGTGCACCGGCTTCAGGCCATCGCGGACATCCGGTAGCGCGCGCCCCACGATCACGCTCATCGCGTAATCGAGGTAGCTGCGGCGCATCTCGTCTTCCAGGTTGACGGGGATGATTTCCTTGGCGAGGTCTGCCATCAGGTGTCCATGTCGATGCGGCGTGTTTTTCGAGAATTCGATGCCCGCGAACGGCCTGCGCGAGGCTCATCGCGGCGGGCATTTCGAAGGGGTTCCAGCAACGTGAAATCGTAGCATTTCCGGCGCGTTTCCGCACCGCCGATTCAGACGAGGAAACAAGCACTTAGGCGCTGTTTTTCGCGCCCATCGAACCGGCCATCGCAGGCATTCGCCATGCGCCCGGGAATGTCGCTGCGCGAACGCCCGTGATGGCCGCCTGCGCGATCCGGGGTCAGCCCGGGAACGCCGCCCGCATGCGCGCCGCATCGGGGCGCTCGACCACGCCCTTTTCGGTCACGATGGCATCGATCAGCGCGTGCGGAGTGACGTCGAACACCGGGTTCCAGGCGTGCACGCCTTCGGCCACCGTGCGTTCGCCGCGGAACGCGAGCAGCTCGGCGGCATCGCGTTCCTCGATCTCGATCAGGTCGCCGCTGGCCGTGTCCATGTCCACCGTGGACGACGGCGCCACCACCATGAACTTCAGCCCGTGGTGCTTGGCCGCGATGGCGAGCTGGTAGGTGCCGATCTTGTTGGCGGTGTCGCCGTTGGCGCAGATGCGGTCGGCGCCGACCACCACCCACTGCACCTGCCCCGACTGCATCAGGTGCGAGGCGGCGGCGTCGGCGATCAGGGTGGCGTCGATGCCGTCCTGCTGCAGCTCCCACACGGTCAGGCGCGCGCCCTGGTTCCACGGGCGGGTCTCGCCGGCGAACACGCGGGCGATGCGTTCCGCCGCCACGCCGGCGCGGATCACGCCCAGCGCGGTGCCGAAGCCGGCGGTGGCCAGCGAACCGGTATTGCAATGGGTCAGCACGCCGCTGCCGGGGGCGATCAGGTTCGCACCCAAGGCGCCCATATGGCGATTGGCGGCCAGGTCTTCGGTTTCGATGGCGCGCGCCTCGCGTTCGATGCGCTCGCGCCAGTCGGGGCCGGCGTCGGCCAACGCGCGGCGCATGCGCGCCAGCGCCCAGGCCAGGTTCACCGCGGTCGGGCGCGCGGCATTGAGCCGCTGCATCGCCGGCTCCAGCTTGCGCGCGGCTTCGGCACCGTCGAGCGCATCGATCGTCCGCGCCGCCAGTACCACGCCCCAGGCCGCGGCGATGCCGATCGCCGGTGCGCCGCGCACGGTCAGCGCATGGATCGCCGCGGCGACCTCGTCGCTGCTGCGGCAGGCCACGTATTCCACCGCGAACGGCAGGTTGCGCTGGTCCAGCAATTGCAGCGCATCGCCGGTCCAGCGGATCGGGCGGACATGGTCGTAACGGTCGAAATCGAGGCGGGTATCCATGCCGGCATTATCGACCATCGCATGTCCCGCAGACGAAACCGGCGCCACTCGGGCGCCGGTCGTCGTTCGCTGCGGGTGCTCAGTACGTGCGGAATTCCGCGCGGCAGCCATCCGACACCCAGATGCCGTTGCGCCCATAGCCCCAGGTACGGCCCTGGATGCAGGCCGAACGCGACAGCTGGCGCACCAGCTGCACGCCGGCGCGGGTATTGGCGGCGCATTCGCGGGTGCGGCCGTCGTTCGATTCGCAGCGGAAGGTCTGCCCGCCATAGCCGTAACCGGAATTGTTCCAGCCGCCGCCGTAGCCGCCACCGTAGCCACGGCTCATCGTGAATTCGCCGCGGCAACCCTGCGAAACCCATACGCCGCCGCGGTCGGAACCCCAGGTGCGGCCCTCGATGCAGGCCGTGCGCGACAGCTGGCGCGACAACTGCACGCGCCCGCGGCCATCGATCGAGCAACGCCGGGTGCGGCCGTCGTTGGACTCGCAGCGGACGGTCGAACCGTAGCCGTTGCCGTAGCCCTGGTTGCCGTAGTAGCCGTCGTTGTAGCCACCGTCGTAACCGCCGTAGCCGGTCACCCTGAAATCGGCGCGGCAACCGTCGGAGACCCAGATCCCGTCGCGGGCATAGCCCCAAGTGCGGCCCTCGATGCAGGCGGTCCGGGAATGCTGGCGTTCCAGCACCACCCGGCCGCCGCCGGTCTGGCATTCGCGGGTACGGCCATCGTTGGATTCGCAGCGGATGACATCGCCGCCATAGCCATAGTCGTTGCCGTAATACTGGGCAGCGGCTGGCGCTGCGGCGGACGTGGCAAGCACGGCGAAAGCAGTGGCAATGAAGGCACGCATGATCTTGGCTCCTCTCCCTCGGCCCGCAATGGGCCGACCTCGTGCCGATACTCTAGGCCCGGAGCATTAACGCAAGGAAAAAATCGGCAGCCTCGCGCCAATACGGATACCACGCATTCAGGAAACGGCGAAGCGCGGTTCAGGCGCGGGCGAAATCGAAGGCGAGCACGTCAGCGATGCGTGGCGTGCCGAGCATCGCCATCAGCAGCCGGTCGATCCCCAGGGCCACCCCGGCACAGGCCGGCATCCCCGCCGCCAACGCGGCCAGCAGGCGGGTATCCGTCGGCGGCACGCTGTCGTTCCTGCCGCGGCGCACATCGCCGTCGCGCGCGAAACGCGCGCCCTGTTCCGCTGCATCCAGCAACTCGTGGTAGCCGTTGGCCAATTCGATGGGGCCGAGATACAGCTCGAAACGTTCGGCGACGGCATGTCCATCGCCATCGTCGCGCAGCTTGGCCAAGGCGCATTGCGAGGCCGGATAGTCGATGATCGCCAGCAACTCGTCGGGCGAAAACGCCGGCTGCAGGCGATGGGTCATCAGCAGGTCGAGCCAGTCGTCGCGGACCAGGCCGGCGGGATCGATCTGGATGTCGCCGAGTGCGGCGCGCAGCTCATCGTTGCCGGCGGTGAACGGGTCGATGCCCAACCCATCGCGATACAGGTCGCGATAGCGCAGCACGCGCACAGCGTCATCGCGGCCGACCAGCGACAGCGCCGCGCGCACCAGTTCCGCGGTTTCGTCGATCAGCTGGAGATGGTCCCAGCCGACCCGGTACCACTCCAGCATGGTGAATTCCGGGTTGTGGCGACCGCCGGCCTCGCCGTCGCGGAACACCCGGCCAAGTTCGTAGCAATCGCCGGCGCCGGCCGCGAGCAGGCGCTTCAGCGCGAACTCCGGCGAGGTGCGCAGCCAGCGCGTGCGCGGCGCACCATCGGTGCGGCCGGAGAATTCCAGCGAGAACGAGGCGATGTTGGGATCGGTATTGCCGGCCAATGACATGACCGGCGTTTCCACTTCTAGCACGTCGCGGGCGTGGAAGAACTCGCGGACCAGGCGGTTGACCCAGGCGCGCAGGCGGATCGCATCGCGCGATGCGGACGGCATCCACGTCGCATCCGGATCGATGTCGTCGCGCCATCCCGTGCCGGGCTTGAACCGCGTCATGCGTGTTCGGCCAGGAACGCAAGCAGTGCGGCTTCGTCCCAGATCTCGATGCCGAGTTCCTGCGCCTTCGCCAATTTGCTGCCGGCGGCTTCGCCGGCGACCACCAGCGACGTCTTCTTCGACACGCTGCCGGCAACCTTCGCGCCGAGCGCTTCCAGTTTCGCACCGGCCTCGTCGCGGCTCATCGCCGCCAGCCCGCCGGTCAGCACCACGGTCTTGCCGTCCAGCGGGCCCGCGGCCTGTTCGCTGCGCTCGGGCAAGCGCGCGCGCAGTTCCGTCTGCGCCTGCGCGCAGCGCAACAGCAGGCCGGCATTGGCCTCGTTCTCCAGCCAGGCGACCACGGCACTGGCACTGTCGGCCGGCAGGCCAGCCGTCATCAGGTTGTGTGCGGGCGCATCGAGCAAGGCTCGCGCATCGGCGAAGGTGGCGCCGAGCTGCGCGGCGCGCACCGGGGTGACTTTGGGGATTTCAAGATCGGCCAGTAGCGTGGCGAAATCCAACGCTTCGCCGAGCTTCGGATTCGGCGCATGCGTGTCGCCGATGCGCACGCCGCGTTCCAGCAAGCGGTCGATGACCTGCTGGTTGCCCGGCTGGTCGAGGAAGTGCCCGAGCGAGCGCGCCACCTCGCCGCCGATGTCGGGCACCCGCTTGAACAACGGCCACGGCAGGCGGCGGATCAGCGCGAGGTCGCCGATCCACTGCGCCAACGCCTTGGCCGTGCTTTCGCCGACATGCTCGATGCCGAGCGCGTACAGGAAGCGCGCCAGCGTGGTGTCGCGGCTGGCGTCGATCGCGGCGATCAGGTTGTCCGCCCACTTGGTCGCCACCTTGCCGGCTTTCACCGTCTCCGGGGTGGAGCCGTCGCGCTCGTCCGCGCGGCGCTTCATTTCCAGCAAATCGTCGAGGCCGAGGCCGTACAGGTCGGACACGTCGCGCAGGTAGCCGAACTCGGCCAGCGATTCGATGTAGCGCTCGCCCAGCCCGTCGATGTCCATCGCGCGCCGCGAGGCGAAATGGAACACCGATTGCACCAGCTGCGCCGGGCAGCTCAATTCGCCCGAGCAGCGCCACACCGCCGCGCCTTCCTCGCGCACGACTTCCGACCCGCAGACCGGGCACGTCGTCGGCATCGACCACGGCTGCGTGCCCGGCGGGCGCTGTTCCAGCACCACCTGCACCACTTCCGGGATCACGTCGCCGGCGCGGCGCACGATCACCGTGTCGCCCGCGCGCACGTCGAGCCGGGCCACGTGGTCGGCGTTGTGCAGGGTGGCGCGGGTGACGGTGACGCCGCCCACGTGCACCGGCCGCATCAGCGCCCACGGCGTGACCGCGCCGGTGCGGCCGACGTTGACCTCGATGGATTCCAGCACCGTGGCCTGTTCCTGCGCCGGGAACTTGTGGGCGATGGCCCAGCGCGGCGCGCGCGAGACGAAACCCATCTCGCGCTGGCCGGCGATGTCGTCCAGCTTGTAGACCACGCCGTCGATGTCGAAGGCCAGGCCGTCGCGGGCTACGCCGATGCGGTGGTAATACTCCAGCAAGCCGTCCAGTCCGTGCACGACGGTGGCCAGGTCGCTCACCGGAAAGCCCCAGTCGCGCAACTTCGCGAGCGTGGCCGAATGCGTGGCCGGCAGCGCCCCGCCCTCCACCTGGCCGATGCCGTAGGCGAAGAAGCTCAGCGGCCGTTGCGCGGTCTGTTGCGCGTCGATCTGCCGCAGCGAACCGGCGGCGCCGTTGCGCGGATTCGCCAGCACCTTGCCGCCGTGCAGGCGTGCGTGTTCGTTCCAGCGTTCGAAGTCGGCGCGCGCCATGTAAACCTCGCCGCGCACTTCGAGCACGCGTGGCCAGCCCTCGCCCGCGAGCCGCTGCGGAATCACCTTGATCGTGCGCAGGTTGGCGGTGACGTCCTCGCCGGTGGCGCCGTCGCCACGCGTCGCGCCCTGCACGAACACGCCTTGTTCGTAGCGCAGGCTGATCGCCAGGCCATCGAGCTTGGGCTCGGCGGAAAACGCCAGGTCCTCGCGATCCAGCCGTTCGCGGATGCGGCGGACGAAGTCGGCCACTTCCTCATCGCTGAAGGCATTGCCCAGCGACAGCATCGGCACTGCATGTTCGACCGCGGCGAAGCGGCCGGACGGCGCCGCGCCGACCTTGCGCGTGGGCGAATCGGCCGCGGCCAGTTGCGGGTGCGCGCGTTCCAGCGCTTCCAGTTCGCGCACCAATGCGTCGTATTGCGCATCGGTGAGGTCCGGATCGTCCAGCTCGTGGTAGCGCCGGTTGGCGTCCTCGATGCGTCGGCGGAGATCGGCGATGCGGGCGGCGATGTCGGTCATGGCCGCGATTGTCGCCTGCTCCGCCCTTCGCCCCAACCCCTCCGCGAGGGGAACGGGATTACCAACGCGTCGGCTTGCTCAGCGGCGGCGCCGCATGCTGGCGGTCGTAGGCGCGCAGTTCGTCGCGGATGTGCTGGATGCGCTGGCGGCCGAGCGCGTTGCGCTCCTCGTCCAGCACCACGCCGTCCAGCAGGTCGGCCATGCGCTGCGCCGCAGGCTCCATCGTTTCCCATGCGTCCAGCGCGGCGACCGGCGCCGGCAGGGTCAGGAAGAAGGCGATCGCCGGGGTTTCGATCTCGGCGATCCGCGACATCTCGAAACTGCCGGGCTTGATGATGTTGGCGACGCTGAAGATCGGCCCGAGTTCGGGCTTGCCGTCGACCAGGCGGTGGAACACGTCCATGTGGCCGAAGGTCAGGCCGGCCTTTTCCGCCGCAACCACGATGTCCTGCCCGCGCAGCTTGTTGCCGGCCTTGGCGGCGACGTACAGCGAGACGATGCGGTCGAACTGGTCGGAGACGCGCTTGCCGAGTTCGCTTTGCGCCGGGCTGCCGTCGAGTTCGAGTTCTTCCTGCTGCGCGGGCGCTTCGCCCCAGCTGCCCGCCAGCTGCTCGCCCAACGAAGGTTCCACCCGCCCGTCGGCGCCGACCGATGGCTCGCGCTGCACGCGGCGGCCTTGCCCGGACTTGCGGCCGCGGCCGAAGAAGATGATCGCGCCGAACAGCAGCGACAGCGCCACCGCGATCCCGATCCGCAACAGCATGGTGTCCGACATCAGACCGCCTCCTTGGTTCGTTTATGCGGCGCCGGCCAGGCGCGCGGCCTCGGCCAGGTCGACCGAGACCAGGCGCGACACGCCCGGTTCGCGCATGGTCACGCCGGACAGCTGCTGCGCGGCTTCCATGGTCGCCTTGTTGTGGGTCACGAACAGGAACTGTACCTGCTCGCTCATCTCGCTGACCATCGCGGTGAAGCGGCCGACGTTGGCTTCGTCCAGCGGCGCGTCCACTTCGTCCAGCAGGCAGAACGGCGCGGGATTGAGGCGGAAGATCGCGAACACCAGCGCCACCGCCGTCATCGCCTTCTCGCCGCCGGACAGCAACGAGATGTTGGACACGCGCTTGCCGGGCGGGCGCGCCAGGATCGTCACCCCGGTATCGAGCAGGTCATCGCCGGTGAGTTCGAGATACGCATGGCCGCCGCCGAACAGGCGCGGATACAGCTCCTGCACGCCGGCATTGACCCGGTCGAAGGTGTCCTTGAAGCGGCCGCGGGTTTCCTTGTCGATCTTGCGAATCGCCTCTTCCAGCGTTTCCAGCGCGGAGGTGAGGTCGGCGTCCTGTGCGTCCAGGTATTCCTTGCGCTGCGCGGCTTCGGCATGTTCCGCGATCGCCGCGAGGTTGACCGGCTCCAGGCGCCGCAATTTCGCGTCGAAATCGGCCACCGCGCGTTCCCACGCCGAGGCATCGGCGTCCTCGGCCAGCGTATTGATGACATCGTCCATCGCGAAGCCGGCCTCGGCGACGGCGGACGAGAACTGCTCCGCCTTCAGCGCCAGCGCCTGCTGGTCCAGCTTGCGCTGGCCGATGGCCTCGCGCTGCTGCAGCGACTGCGCATCGCGTTGCTGGCGTACCTGTTCGTAGGTGCGCAGCTCGTTGTCGACGCCTTCCAGCGCGGAGCGCGCCGCGGCCAGTTCGCGCTCGGTGCGCACGCGCTCGCTCAAGGCGAGCTGGCGTTCGTCTTCCAGCGCCTTGACCGGTGCGTCGCCGTCGGCGAGCTGCGCGGCCAGGTCGCCCAGGCGCGTGTCCAGCTGCCCGCGCTGCCCGCCCATGCGGTCCAGCGCCTGCGCCAGCGCGACGATCTGTGCGCGCTGCGACTCCACCGTCAGCGCCAGCGCATGCGCGGTATCGCGCGACTCGCGGGCGATGTTGCGGGCATTGTCGCGGGCTTCGGTGAGGCTGCGGCGCTCGCTGTCCAGCGCCTGCCGTTCGGTTTCGAGGTCGCCCATCGCGGCGATCGCATCCTCCACCCGTTGCCGCGCCTCGCGTGCCTGGTCCTGCCCGCTTTCCAGGGTGGCCGCGAGTTGGGACAGGTCGGCGTCGATGCGTTCGATGCGGTTGCGGGCGGAGTCCAGCTTGCCTTGCTGGCTCTGCAGTTGGCCGGCCAGTTCCGAGACGCCGCGATGCGCGAGGTACAGCGCACGCTGCGCGTCCTCGCGCTGCTGCTCTGCCGCCAGCATCTGGTCGCGCAGCCTGCTCAGGCCGCTTTCCAGTTCGCGTTCGCGCGCCACGTGCGCGTCGATGTCGGCGCGCAGCGACTGGATTTCCTTTTCGCGCAACAACGCGCCCTGCTTGGCCGCGCCCGAGCGCGCCACCCGCACCCAGCCTTCGCCGAGGCGTTCGCCGGCGCGGGTGATCACCGATTCGCCATCGCCCAAGCGCGCCTGCAGGCTGCGCGCATCGGCCAGCGAATCGGCGGCGTGCAGGCGCGCCAGCAGGCGACGGATCGCGCGCGGGCCCTGCACCTTCGATGCCAGCGAGGTCGCGGCGTACTGCTCGTCGCCCGCCTCGGCCGAGACCAGCGCCAAGCGGCCTTCGCCGAGTTCGCCCAGCGCATCGACCAGTTGTTCCGGCGCATCCACGATGACGGCTTCGATCAACTGACCCAGCGCGGCTTCCACCGCGTTTTCCCAACCGGCTTCGACGCTGATGCGCTCGCCGACGCGGGCGGCGCTGTCCAGGCCCTGCGCCTGCAACCACTGCGTGGCCGCGCCCTGCTCCTGCCCGAGCGCCGCGTGCTGCAGGGTTTCCAGCGAAGACAGGCGACCACGCGCGGCCTGCGCCTGCTTGCGCAGTTCGGCGAGTTCGGACTGCTGGCCGCGCTGCTGTTCCTGCAGCGACGCCAGCGACTGCTTGCGGCGTTCGACTTCGTCGCCGAGCGTGTCCAACGAGGTCTTCTGTTCTTCGTGCTGGAGTTGCAGGGCTTCGAAGGCGTCGGCCAGCGCGACCACGTCCAGCGCGGCGCGTTCGAGCGTCAGCTGTTCGCGACGACGGTCGGCATCGAGGATCTGCCGGTCCAGGTGTTCGATGCGGGTGCGTTCGACGTCGCCGGCGCGCGCGGCTTCGGCCGAGGCCTTGCTGTGCGCATCCCAGCGTTGCTGCCAGTCGGCCAGTCGGGTCTCGGCATCGCGCCACGCGTTCTGGCGTGCGCCATCCTCGGCCTGGAGCTGTTCGAGCTTCGGTTCGGCCTCGGCCACCGATGCGCGCAGCACGTCGAGCTTCTGCTGGTCGCCGCTGATGTGCGTGCCGAGTTCGGCCAGCGCGCTCTGCGCTTCCTCGCGGGCGCGCTGCAGGCGGGCGGACAGTTCCTGCTGGTGGGCGATCTGCTGCTCGACCCGGGCCAGTGTGCTGCCGACCTGGTAGACCGCGGCCTGCGCGGCGTTGAGCGCGTCGCTGGCGGTTTCGCGGCGGACGCGGCCGGTTTCCAGTTCGCGCTCGGCTTCGCGCTGCTCGGCGATCAGCTGCTCGAGGCGGGTTTCCTCGCTGGCCAGCTTCTCGCGCAGGCGCTGCAATTTGCCGTCGAGCGCGCGGAATTCCAGCGCCTTCCATTCGGCATCCTTGATGCGCCGCTCGGCCTGGATCGCGGTGTACTGCTCGGCCTGCTTGGCCTGCCGCGCGAGGTGCTGCAGCTGCTTGCCGACTTCCTCGCGCAGGTCGTTGAGGCGGTCCAGGTTCTCGCGGGTGTGGCGGATGCGGGTCTCGGTTTCCTTGCGGCGCTCCTTGTACTTGGAGATGCCGGCGGCTTCCTCCAGGTAGACGCGCAGCTCTTCCGGCTTGGCGTCGATGACCTGCGAGATCATGCCCTGCTCGATGATCGAGTAGCTGCGCGGGCCGAGGCCGGTGCCGAGGAACAGATCGGTGATGTCGCGGCGGCGGCACTTGCCGCCGTTGAGGTAGTACGCGCTCTGGCCGTCGCGGCTGACCGTGCGCTTGACCGAGATCTCGTTGAAGGCCGCGTATTCGCCGGTGATCGCGTGGTCGCTGTTGTCGAACACCAGCTCCACCATCGCCTGGCTGACCGGCTTGCGCGCCGAGCTGCCGGAGAAGATCACGTCGGTCAGCGAATCGCCGCGCAGGCGGCTGGCGGCGGATTCGCCCATCACCCAGCGGATGGCGTCGATGATGTTGGACTTGCCGCAGCCGTTCGGACCGACCACGCCGGTCATGTTGGTCGGCAGGTGCAGGGTGGTCGGATCGACGAAGGACTTGAAGCCGGACAGCTTGATGGTGGACAGACGCATGCGTGTTGCAACCCCGCGGCCCGCGCGCCATGCACGTGCCGCATCACAGGAATCAGATTAATTTAGTCCTCTAGATTATTGATTAATATAGAGGAAGATGGACGGAATACACCGCCCGACAGGCGAGTATAGCCGGGCTAGGCGGCCAATCGCTGGCCGCTGGCGGGATCGAAGAAATGCAGTCGATCCGCACGCAGGGCCAACGGCAGGGCATCGCCTTCGCGGGGGATCTGCTCCGGTGGCAGGCGCGCGACCAAGGGGGTCTCGCCCAGACGCAAGTTGACGAAGACTTCGCTGCCGACGGGCTCCACCGTTTCCACCCGCGGCGACATCGCTGCGGCGCCTGCCACGACCGGCAACAAATGTTCGGGGCGGATGCCCAGCGCGATGTCGCGGTCCAGCCACCCATCGGGAACCGAGGCCCCGTCCAGGCGCAGCTGCCCGCCCTCGCCCGCCTCCAGCAGCAAGCCGTCGCGGCGCTGCAGGCGGCCATGCACCACGTTCATCGCCGGGCTGCCGAGGAAGGTGGCGACGAACAGGTTGGCCGGGCGTTCGTACAGGGCCATCGGCGTGTCGACCTGCTGGATCCTGCCGTCCTTCAGCACCACGATCCGCTGGCCCAGGGTCATCGCCTCGATCTGGTCGTGGGTGACGTAGACCATGGTGGTGCCGAGGCGCGCGTGCAGGCGGGCGATCTCGGCGCGCATGCCGGCGCGCAGCTTGGCATCGAGGTTGGACAGCGGTTCGTCGAGCAGGAAGACCTGCGGCTGCCGCACCATCGCCCGGCCCAGCGCGACGCGCTGGCGCTGCCCGCCCGACAGTTGCGCAGGCTTGCGCTCCAGCAGGCTGCCGAGTTCCAGCACATCCGCCGCCTCGCGCACGCGGCGCGCGATCTCGTCCCTGGCCATGCCGCGCAGTTCCAGCGCGAAGCCGAGGTTGCGCGCCACGCTCATGTGCGGATACAGCGCATAGCTCTGGAACACCATCGCGATGTCGCGTTCCTTCGGCGGCAGCTCGTTCACCACCCGGCCGCCGATGCGCAGTTCGCCGGAGGTGATCGGCTCGAGGCCGGCGATCATCCGCAACAGGGTCGACTTGCCGCAGCCGGAGGGCCCGACCAGCACCAGCCGCTCGCCATCGGCGATGCTGAAGCTGGCCTCCTCGATGGCGACATGCCCGCCCTGCGGATAGACCTTGCGCACCCGATCCAGCACCACTTCGGCCATTCGCCTGCTCCTGCCGCTTGCGGAGATCGGGGACGGATGCAAACCGGCCACGACCCAGTTATTCTGCCCATGTAACCGTTTTCATGACCCGCCGGCAAGTCCCGGTCCAGGAGCCCAGCAGCGATGACCGCGCCCAACTTCCCCGAAGGCTTCCTGTGGGGTGCCGCCACCGCGGCGCACCAGATCGAGGGTTCGCCGCTGGCCGACGGCGCCGGGCCGAGCATCTGGACCCGTTTCGCGCACACGCCGGGGATGATGCTCAACGGCGATACCGGCGACGTCGCCTGCGACCACTACCACCGCTGGAAGGAGGACGTGGCGCTGATGAAGCAGCTGGGCCTGAAGGCCTATCGCTTCAGCGTGTCGTGGTCGCGGATCCTGCCGGAGGGCACCGGTCGGGTGAACCAGGCCGGCATCGACTTCTATTCGAACCTGGTCGACGAATTGCTGGCCAACGGCATCGAGCCCCTGCTCACGCTGTACCACTGGGACCTGCCGGCGGCGCTGGACGACCGCGGCGGTTGGCTCAACCCCGAGATCGCCGACTGGTTCGCCGACTACGCCCGCGTGCTGTATCGCGCGCTCGACGGCCGGGTGAAGAAGTGGGTCACGCTCAACGAACCGTGGGTGGTCACCGACGGCGGCTACCTGCACGGCGTGCTGGCGCCCGGCCATCGCAGCAAGTACGAAGCGCCGATCGCCTCGCACAACCTGATGCGCGCGCACGGCGCGGCGGTGAAGGCGTATCGCGAGATCGGCAAGCACGAGATCGGCCTGGTGGTGAACATCGAGCCGAAGTACCCGGCTACGGAATCGACCGAAGACGCCGCCGCGGTGCGCCGCGCGCATGCGTACATGAATGAGCAGTACCTGCACCCCGCCCTGCTCGGCCACTACCCGCCGGAGCTGAAGGACATCTTCGGCGATGCCTGGCCGGAGTGGCCGGCTGCGGACTACGACCTGATCAGGCAGAAACTCGATTTCGTCGGCATCAACTACTACACCCGCAGCGTCACCAAGGCCGCGGAGAGTTACCCGCTCAACACGGGCGTCGTGCGGCAACCGCTGGGCACCTATACCGAGACCGGCTGGGAAGTGTTCCCGCAGGGCCTCACCGACCTGCTGCTGTGGTTCAAGAACACCTACGGCGACCTGCCGCTGTACATCACCGAGAACGGCGCGGCGTTCTTCGATCCGCCGGCGGCGATGGTCGATGACGACGGCAACCGCCGGATCAAGGATCCGCTGCGCATGGATTACCTGCGCAAGCACCTCAGCGCGATCCACGATGCGATCCGGCAAGGCGTGGACGTGCGCGGCTACATGCTGTGGTCGCTGCTCGACAACCTGGAATGGTCGCTGGGCTATTCCAAGCGCTTCGGCATGATCCACGTGAACTACGTGACCCAGCAGCGCACGCCCAAGGACAGCGCGCTGTGGTATTCGAAGGTGATCGCCAGCAATGGCGCGTCGCTGGCGGACCCGCTGCCGTACTGAGCCGATCCACTTCGTCGCAAACGAACAGGCCGCGCATTGCGCGGCCTTCTGTTGCACGCCGAAGGTGTTTCAACGTGGCAGGCGGATCTCGATGCGTGCGGGCAAGGTCGTGATGCGCAGCTCGCCATCGTGCAACGGCATCGCGCGACCGGCGCTGCTCGCGTTGCCCGTCGCCCAAGGTTTCGGCAGCGACAGCGCCAACCCACCCTTCGGCAAACGCAGGCCGGCCGGCGCATCGAACCGCAGCACATCGCCTTCCGCCTTCAAGGTGTAGGCCAGCGCGCCCTGCGGCGTGCGCAATCCCTCGATGGCGACACCTTCTCCCTGCAACCAATCCGCGGGGATGCCGGTGGCGACCACCAATGCATCGTCGGACTCGCGGGTGTAGGCGAACATGTCGAGCACCGAGCGCACGTAATCCGACTCCACCCAGGCATGCGGCAGGTCGCCGAGGAAGAACGGCGTGCGCGGCGTGCGCGAGACCACTTCCGCCCACTGGTTCCAGGCCGGCGGCTGGCGGTCCTTGAAGAAGAACGCCAGCGCCTCGTGCGCACGTTCGCGCCAGCCGAGGCGGACGAAGCTGCCGACCGTGCGCAGCTCGTAGGGCGTGTAGTCCTTCCACTCGCGGGTGCCGTCGCGGCGCTGCACGAATTCGCGCCAGTAGCGCTCGAAGGTGTTGTGTAGCAGGCCCTGCGGCAGCGCGTCCTGTTCGCCGCCCGGCGCCAGCATGATGGTGGTCGAAGTCGCATCGAAATCGCCGAGCTCGGCCGCACCGGGGATGAAGTCGATGCCTTTCTGCTTCGTCGCGATGTCGATGGAGGCGTACAGATCGGCGCGAAATTGATCGCGCGATGCGGCGAAGCGCTTCGCATCGTCCGCCTTGCCCAGCCACTGCGCGATCTCGACCGCATCCTTGTAGCCGCGCAGCGCCCAGAAATCGTCCCAGTACGAATGCATCGGCTTGGCCGAATAGCCTTCGTGGCTGATCGAGGCCGGCATCAGGCCGTAGAACGCCGGGTTGTTCGCGCGGTTTTCTTCGGTGCGCTCGCTCAGGCGCAATTCGTCCATGTACTTCACCGCGCCGGCGACATGCGGCCACATCGCTTCCAGCAAGGCGCGGTCGCGGGTGTAGCGGTACTGCTCGGCGATGGCGTAGATCAGCTCGCCCTGGCTGTCGTTTTCCGGTACCGGGTCGCTGCCGCGATCATCCACGCAGCAGGGCACCTTGCCGCTGGGGAACTGGTAGGGCGCGTACCAGCGCAGGAAGTCCTCGGCCACGTCCTCGCGGCCCATGCGCAGCAGGCCTTCGTTGATCATGGCGCCGTCGCGGATCCATGCGCGTGCATACGAACGCGTGCCCGGCTGCAGGCGCGGGCCGGTGCGGCTGACCAGCATGTGGGCAAGCGACGTGCGCAAGGTGTCGACCACGCGCTGGACTTGCGGCGGCACCTTGATGCGGACGCGGTCGAGTTTGTCGCGCCAGGTCGCCGCCACGGCGCGTTGCCGATCTTCGGCCCTTGATGCATCGAGCGGTGCCGTGCCCGACAGCTTTGATGTCCAGGCGACATCGAAGGATTCGCCCGGCGCGAGCTTGACCGTGTATTCCAGCGCTGCGCTGGCCAGCTTGTCCGGATCGCGTACCCACGGCGGCGAATGCCACGATGGTGCCACCAGCGGCGTTTCCCGCGAGGTAAAGGTGCTGACCTGGATGTGCGCGGCATCCCGCGAGAACAGGATGCGGCGCCCGTCCGCGTCGATCGCATTCGCCATCGCCGTGACGGCTTCGATGGGACTGACGCCCCCCGTCGTGTTGAGAAACTGGCCGGGCGGGTTCACCTGCAGCGGACGCAATGCCAGCTGCAGCGTGTATTCCATCGGCGCGCGCGTCGTATTGGTCAGCCGATAGCGCCCGACGAGGTTCGAATCCGCAGGCTCGCCATCGGCGAACGCGGTGATATCCAAACGGAAATCCCGATGCGTCCAATGCACCGACGGAATCGGCAGGTAGCCATCCTGCAGCGATTGCGCCGCCTGCACATCGGCCCAGCCGACCCGCTTGCCGCCGACCAGCACGAAAGGCTCGATGCTTGGCGCCCCCTTGGCCAGCTCGATCGCGCCGTCCTCGCCGATCAGGCCCTGCTCGGTGCCACCGTCGATGCCGACGATGGTCCAGTACGGCTGCTCGCCGGAAAAGCCGCGCGGGAACGTGCCGCGCGGCGCGCGCGCAGCAATGGCCTTGATGAAGTCATTGGTTGTCGCGGAGAACGCCAGCGGCTGCACCGCGATGCCGAGCAACTTCGCCGATGTCGCATCAATCGGCCGCACCCGCAACCAGCGCGCTTCCGCATCCGGCATGGCGATCATGTCCTCGCCGCCATTGCTGCCGCGCACTTCGCGTAGCGTTCGCCACGAACGACCATCGTCGGACAGCTCGATGGCGTAGTCGGCCACCGGCTTGCGGTCGCTCCAGCGCAGGATGGCGCCGCCGAATTCGCGCACGCGGCCAAGGTCGTACGTCCATGTATCGCCACTGCGGGACAGCACGCCGGTCAACGGCGAACCGTCATCGAGCGGCAATTCGCGAAACGAAAGCTCATCGATGCACGCGCTGCCCTTGCCACCGCCCTTGCCCGCGCTGATCGTCAGCTCGAAGCTCTCGGTCGCGCGCAGCGTGCGGTCCGCGATTGGCCCCCAGGCGAAATCGATCTGCCGCTGCTTCAATTTCGATGCGGTCCAACGCGAAGGCAGCACCGTATTCGGCTGGTTGCGCCACCACACGTTGTCGCCGCTGGCGTCGGCGAGCTTGATCTCCAGGTTGTTGGCCGGGCCTTCGCCACGCAGGTAGTAGCGGAATTCGTAGTTGCCGGGATAGCGCATCGGCAACGCGCGCCGCGCCACCGCGTAGCCGGATACGCCGTTGAAGTCGTAGTCCAGGCACAACGCCTTGCCCTTGGCGCCATCGACCTGGCGCAGCGAAGCGCTGACGCTGTCCGAGGCGGTCGCCTTCCACGCGGAAATGTCCTCGAAGCCGTCGAGCAGCCGGGCGTCCTGCGCCTGTGCAGTCCCGGCTGCGGCGAGCGCCAAGCCGATGCAAACGACATCCAATGCGCGGCGGAATTTCACCCCTTCACGCTCCCGGCCAGCAAGCCGTCGAGGTAGTGGCGCTGCAATGCGAGGAACAGCACCAGCACCGGCAGCGTGGTCACCACCGAGCCCGCCATCATCAGTTCGTTGTCCTGCACGTGTTCGCGACTGAGCGCGGCCAGCGCCACCGGCAGCGTGTACAGGTCCTGGTCGGCCAGCACGATCAGCGGCCACATGAAATCGTTCCAGCTGCCGAGGAACACGAACAGCGCCAGGGTGATCAGGATCGGCTTGAGCACCGGCAGGATGATCCGGCGCAGGATCATGCCCTCGCCCGCGCCATCGACGCGCGCGGCTTCGATCATCTCGTTCGGGATGCCCAGGCAGAACTGGCGGACCATGAAGATGCCGAAGATCCCGGCCAGCCACGGCACCAGCGCGCCGGCATAGCTGTTGACCAGCCCCATCGCCTTGAGTTCGAGGAACAGCGGCAGCATGCCGATCTGGCCGGGCATCACCAGCGCGGCGACCAGCGCCTGGAAGATCGCGTCGCGGCCGCGGAAGCGCAGCTTGGCGAAGGCGTAGCCCGCCGGTACCACGAACAGCAACGCCAGCATTGTCGCCAGCACGGAGACCAGCAGGCTGTTGAACGCATAGCGACCGATCCCGTAGTCCTGGAACAGCGTGCGGTAGTTGTCCAGCGTGGGGTGCTCCGGCCACAGCGGCGGCGGGAATTGCGCGGCCGCGCCGGGCTGCATCAGGCTCACCGCCAGCATCCACAGCAGCGGCATCAGCACCAGCAGCGCCACCAGCGCCGCGAACGCGGTGAAGGCGTACGCACCGAGTTCATGCCGGCGCATCACAGTGCACCGCTCCGGCGCGCCACGCGCAGCTGCAGCAGGGTCACCGCCAGGATGCACAGGAACAGGATGAAGGCCACCGCCGCGCCGGAACCGAGGTTCCACCACTTGAAGCCTTCCTCGTACATGAAATACAGCACGGTGACGGTGGACTGCTCGGGCCCGCCCTGGGTCATCACGTAGGGCTCGGCGAACAGCTGGAACATGCCGGCCACGGTCAGGATCGAGACCAGCAAGACGGTCGGCGCGATCGCCGGCAGCACCACGTGGCGCAGGCGCGTCCACCAGCCGGCGCCGTCCACCTTCGCCGCGTCCAGCAGGTCGCCGGACACCGATTGCAGCGCGGCGAGGAAGATCACCATGTTGTAGCCGAAGGTCTTCCAGGTGACGAACAGCAGGATCGCCGGCAGCGATGTGCTCGGATTGCCAAGCCAGTCGACCGGCTCGATGCCGAGCTTGCCGAGGCCGTAGTTGATCAGTCCGTAACGCGTATGCAACAGGTAGTTCCACACCACCGCGGTCGCCACCAGCGTGGTCACGAACGGCGCGAACAGCGCGACGCGCCACACCGGCCGCCACTTCAACATGCGCGAGTTGACCAGCAGGGCCGCGGCCAGCGACACCGCGACGATCATCGGCACGCCGAACGCCACGAACCACAGGGTGTTGCCCATCGCCTTCCAGAACAGCGGCTTCTGCAGCAGCGCGACATAGTTGCCGAAGCCGACGAAGCGCAGGTTGGCGCGGTCGGCCAGCGCGTAGATGTCGAAGTCGGTGAAGCTCAACACCAGCGAGGCCAGCGCGGGAATGGCGAAGAACAGGCCGATCGCCAGCAACGCCGGTCCGGCGAACACCCAGCCTGCGGTGCGTTCCTTCATGGCGCCGCCTTGCGTTGGCTGAGCATCCAGCGGCGCTTGGCGAGGATCGCATCAGTGCGGCGATCGAGTTCCGCCGCCGCCTGATCGACCGTCAATCGCCCGGCCACCATCTGTTCGGCGACGATGCGCATCTCCTGCGCGATCCGCTCCCACTCCGGCACCTTCGGCGCCGGCACCGCGCGTTCCAGCTGGTCGCGGAAGGCCTCGGCGTTCGCGTCCGCGGCCAGTGCCGGATCGCGCCAGGCGGAACGCCGCGGCGGCAGGTCGCCGACCAGCCGATGCAATTCAAGTTGTTGCCGCGGTTCCGACAACCACGCCACCAGCGCCCAGGCCGCGTCCTTGTGCCGCGAGCTGCGGAACAGCACGAAGCTGGTGCCACCGATGATCGAAGCCCCTGGCCCGTCCGGCCCCGGCAATGCCATCGTGCCCCAGGCATCGCGCAGCTCGGCGGGCAGGCGCTTGCGGAATTCGGCGATATTCCACGGGCCGCTGATGTAGTAACTGAACATCCCGCGCCCGAATTCGTTCCAGACGTTGGAGATGCGGGTGTTGTCGACGCGCGGCGCCAGCCCGGCATCGAACAATGATTTGTAGAACGCCAGCGTGCGGCGGAAACTTGCGCTGCGGAAGTTGCCGTAGCGGCCGCCATCGCGGAGCAAGGGTTCGCCCTGTTGCACCGCCAGGTTGAGCAGCGGCTCGAACTCGTTGGTGGGCAGCAGGATGCCGAATTCGCTGCCGCCGCTCTCCTGCACGGCGCGCATCGCGTCGCGCCATGCGTTCCAGTCGCGTGGCGGACTCATGACCCCCGCCTTCGCCAGCAGGTCGCGGCGGTAATACGGCAGGCGCGTTTCGATGTACCACGGCACGGCGTAGGTGCGGCCGTCGATCACGCCGCTGTCCCACGCGCCCGGGAAATAGTCTTCGCGCGTCAACCCCGGCGTTGCGGCGATGCGCGGATCGAGCGGTTCCAGCGCATCCAGCGCGGCGAACTCGGCGATCCAGGTATTGCCGATCGGCACCACGTCCGGCAAGGCATCGCCGGCGAACGCGGTCAGCAGCTTCTCGTGCGCGGCGGTCCACGGCAGTTGTTGCAGGCGCACCTCGATGTGCGGGTGCGTGCGCTCGAAGCGCGGCAGCATGCGCGCC